>CAIXDS010000093.1 GCA_903918195.1 uncultured Acetobacteraceae bacterium
CCATTCGCGCCCGGAGGAGCCGTTGATCCGGGAGAGCTGTCGCTCGGTGCTTGCCGCATACTTGCACGCACGGGGGCCGCGCACGCGCCGCTGCAAGTCCTTCTGCTCAAGCTATTGAATCCGTGGACTCAAACAGGCTCTCAGTTCTGTCCCGACTCTCGGGAACATGGACACGGAGCGAGGTCCGCTGAAAGTCGAGCCGGGGCTGGGCATCGCCGGTTTGCCTTGACTTCGTGCAACCCCCGAACGCTCGCAGATGTCGAGGCGCCGGGACCCGCTGGCATCTCAATCTGGCCAGGCAATGACCCGAGCATGCGCACGGGTTCGGACGAGCGGACGAACCCAGGCCAGAATGCGCTGTGGATCAGGCGGCAGGAGCATTGCCGGTGTGCAGAGGAAGCTGGCCCAGGCGTCGAGCAGATCAACGCGGACGGCGATCAGTAAGGGAATTCCGGCCGCCATCACCTCGGCAATCTCGGCGCGCAATCCCCGCCCCTCCGCTTCCGACTTGCCGAACCTGTTGACCACCGCAAGGTCGACGTTGGACTCAGCAACGCGGCGGAGGTCGCAGGCGGCATACGCAGGAGCGTCAGCATCGAGCAGGCAGCTGGTCGCGCCGGGATCGTGCGGCCGATCGATTCTGCGCAGCGCACCGGATGCGACATCTTGCAGCCACATGCTGCGCTCGCCATTGGGAAGAAGCTCGCCGAAGCGTTGTAACAGACCTCCCACACGCCCGCCCTCGTGCCGGAGGGTAACCACTACCTCGGCGAGTACGGCGTCGATGTTCACGGTGCTTGTGAACGGGATCGCCACGGCCGGCGCCCAATCGTCGATATTGGCATCCATAGCATTTCACTCCAGGTCATCGTTTCGAGTGGCAGCCTGACCAGCCGCGTGAATGAGGGTGCTGAATTCCATACCTGAGCCCGGTGTCCTGCACATCTTTGAACAGCGGTTTCGCCTTCGCATCGGCCCGGCGTGCGTGAGCGTACCGATCACGCTCAGCGGCAGCGCACGCGGAGCACTCGGATTCCAAACATGACTGCGTCATGTTCCTTGTCTTCGCTTTGCGCCCGTCAGGCCGTCAGTTGCGTAGGCAGGCGGTACCGCGCCCCGTACCAGGCAGCAATGCCGGACTCGATCCACTCAAAGGCATGGTCCTCGCTCGCCTCGATGCCGGCACTGCTCAGGCTCTGGCGCGGACAATCGCCGATCTTTGCCACCAGCACGCAGGCAACCCCGGCCAGCATGGCCAGCACGCCGTCGAGTGTCGCGTCCTCTCCCCAGCCGCCCTGGCAATACTGCTCCGCCCGACGATGGTCGACGATGCGGATGCTGGCGGAAGAAACCTCGTAGATCTGGAACTCGCGCGCGTGCCCGAAATGTTCGTTGATACGCCCGCCGCCGCTTGTGGCGACAGCGACCAGCACCACCGGCGCGTCAAGAGCGGCCACGTCGTCGCGGGCGGCCTCCCGGTGCGCCGCGTGCTCGCCGCGCGTCTCGGCCACCAACTCACGGTAGGCGGCGCGTGGGGCGGGATCGTAGGCCGCCTCGGCCGCCAGCTGGTCGAGATTGAACTCCTGGCC
>CAIXDS010000094.1 GCA_903918195.1 uncultured Acetobacteraceae bacterium
GGGGACTCGACGCTTTCATGGTTCCTCTCTTTTTGAGCGGCTGGTGTGTCGTACACGTATTCTGAGCTCGGCTGCCTGCTCGGGTGACAAATAAATCTGCCATGGCATGCCCTTGGCAAGCTGTCGTCCGGTCAACCAACCTTTGCGTAGCCAATCGAATATGGTTTGTGAGGTAATTCCCAGAATTTCGGCGGTGCCTTGCACCGAATAAGTTCCATCCGGCCAGCGAGGCGGATTGGGGCCTGTTCCGTTGATTTTGACAGTCTCTATCCTCCATTTCTTTCGCAGGACGTGGATCATCTCGCCGGAGAATGGCGGGCCATGGGCCGTTTGGAACCCTTCGTCGTTCAGGATGGTGGCGATTTCGCCATCCATCTTCTGCATCCCGTTCAGCTCGATGATGCGGGTCCGCAGCAGGTCAGCGTCGGCATGCTGCTTGTAGCTCTGTACCCGCCGCTGAATCCAATGCTCGGTTACCGCGCCGGTCTGCCAGACGATCCTGATCCAAACGAAGCCTCGCCGCCGCTTCTGGTCCAGAGCGACTTCCTTGATGACCAGTCGGGCAATCTGCTTGCGATCTGCCGATGTCGTCGTTTCGGCATGCCAAAGCTGAGGCAGGTTCTCGCCGAGTGCCAGTATCTCCAGGCGATCGGCGTCAGCAAGAGAAACTAGCTGTTCCCGGCGCCAGGCGTCGTACTCCTGCTCTATTTGCTCTACTCTCCGTAGCTTTTCTTCCCACACGTGCTCCAGAGAGCGGGCCACAAGGCGGTTCTCGGGTTCCACTGCATCATACTGTCGCCGCGCGCGTTCGGCATCGTAACGCGCCCGCTCGCGCTTGAGCGACCATTGGCGCTCCAGCAGCCGGGCCTCCTCTTCGATCTCGCCCAACGCGGCGACCGCCAGGGCGATCTGATCCGGCGCAAGGGCGGTCAGGATCAGCCGCTCGACTTCGTCATCGACCAGGAGCGCACGCACCTCCTGGCAACGCGGTTGTCCCTGCGCGCTGTGATCGGCAACGCACATGTAGACCGGGTAGTCGCCATGCGGCCCGGAATAACGCAGACACATCCGCCGGGCGCAGCGGCCGCATCTGACGATACCCTGCAACAAAGCAGTGCCTTTGCGCGGAACTCCAGGATGGTCTTTTTTATATCGGATGAGGTTGTCCGCGAGTTGTCTTTGGATGGACATGAACTCTTCCCAGTCCACGTATGCCGGGTGGGCATTCTTGAGACAAATAGACCAATCCTCCGGCGCGACAGCCATCGTTCCGATCCGGCCGCTCTGGGGATGCCGCCGCATCGGGTTCGGCTGCCGCCGTCCGTACACGTAGGCGCCAGCATAGGCCGGATTCTTCAGAATATGGATCACACGTGCACTGTCCGCCGGCTGCCAGATGACGTCATGTGGCGCCGGGCCATGCAGCGGTCGCACCGGCAGCAACAGATTGCCGCGACGCAGATATCGCATCACCGCCTTGGCGCTGCGCAACTCTCGAAACTTCGCAAACACCAGTCGGACCCGCTCCTGCACCTCTTCGTCCGGGTTGAGCGTCACGCCGCCGTCGCGGCCGTGCGTCAAGCCAGCCGGAAGCGGCAGCCGCAGCTCGCCACGCGCCGCCTTCTGTCGTTCGCCCTGGTGCAGACGGACCTTGATCTGATGCAGTTCGGCCTCGCTCATGATCCCCGACAGCCCAAGCAACAGCCGATCGTGATATGCCGCCGGATCATACAGTCGTTCTCCATCGGCGATCAGCACGCCGAACAGCGAACACAGTTCCAGAAGCTGATGCCAGTCGCGGTTGTTTCGTGCCAATCTTGACGCATCCAGGCTCATAACGAGTCCTGCCTTGCCGAGTCCAACCTCGGCAATCAGCCGCTGAAATCCATGCCTGTCGCAGCTCGACGTTCCAGACTTCCCAATGTCATCATCAATGACATGGACACGCTCTCGCGGCCAGCCCAGCAAGACGGCTCTCTCCACCAAACGATACTGCAGCTCCGTGCTTTCCTGGTGATGACGGACTTGGCCAAGCGACGACTGGCGTACATAGACATACGCGAGCTTGGCACGGTGCGCCGTCGCAATGCGTTCTTCAGGGAACGATGCCGTTGTCAGCACGATGCGTCTCCAACTCCCGGGGTGCCGCCCGTCGCAAGCGTTGGAGAAGCTGGCCGACATGCTGAGCCAGTTGGCGCTGCTTCTCCACCGGGAGTTGGGGCCACAGGCGAAACGCCCCCGCTCGGGATTTCGTCGGCCCCGATCTTCTCTGGCTGGCTGGGCGTTCGATCGGGCAATGCTCTGCCCTCGAAATCTCCATTGCCGGAGGCGAGCATGGCCCGGACGTGATTCGCCAACGGCAAAAGGGTGCGCACGGAAATGTGCATTTGCCGGTCCGAAGCCTGCGGCGACGCCTCCAGTCCAGGAGACAGGTCCGTGGCAACGCGCGGGATGGACCGCTCCCGCCCGTCCGGTAGTCGGACCACGATCAGGTCAGGCCCGCGCCCTGACC
>CAIXDS010000095.1 GCA_903918195.1 uncultured Acetobacteraceae bacterium
CCGACCGAGAACATCTGGGAATACCTCCGCGGCAATTTCCTCAGCCACGTCGTCTATGACAGCTACGACGCCGTCGTCGCCGCATGTCGCAAAGCCTGGAAGAAACTCATTGCAACGCCGGGCCGCATCCGATCCATCGCGCCGCGCCGTTGGGCACAGGTCAATGTCTAGGGCCGTTGGTATCACATGTGGACGCCGACCACGAGAGCCGAGCATAACCGCGATCATCTACGCTTTCCCAGCGACCTGACCGACGAAGAGTGGGAAATCCTCGCTCCGCTGATGCCGCCACCCTGCCCGGTGGGCCGGAAGCGCGTTGGCCCTGGCGGGACATGCTCAATGGGATTTTCTACGTTCTGCGCGGTGGGATTCAATGGCGCATGCTGCCGGACTGCTTTCCGCCCCGCCAGACCGTCTACCGCTGGTTCGCAGCCTGGCGCGATGGCGGCCTGTTCGAAACCATCAACCATCATCTGGTGATGGCGGGCCGCGAACGGGCGGGACGCGAGGCCAGCCCAAGCGCCGCCGTCATGGATAGCCAGAGCACCAAGACCACCGAGGCGGGCGGCCCGCGCGGCTACGATGCCGGGAAGAAAGTGAACGGGCGCAAGCGCCACGCCTTGGTGGATACCGATGGCCGGGCACTGGTGCTGCACGTCCACCCCGCCTCGGTCCAGGATCGCGACGGCGCGGTGCCGCTGCTGAAAGCCTCCCGGTCGCCGTTTCCCTTCATCGAGCGCGTCTTCGCCGACAGCGCCTATGCCGGTGACCGGGTCGCCGATGCCAGTTCAATCGCCATCGAGATCGTGCGCAAAAAGCCGGACCAGGTCGGCTTCGCCGTTCATCCGCGCCGCTGGGTCGTCGAGCGGTTCTTCGCCTGGATCAACCGCAACAGACGCCTTGCCAAGGATGTCGAGGCAACCATCAAGTCGGCCTCCGCTTTCCTCTATGCCGCGTCCGTCATGCTGCTCACCCGCAGGATTGCCCGTTGCGAATGAGTTCCGAGACGGGCTCTCAGATTGGCAGGCGACGCAGGAATCGAACTCAGCACGACCTGCGTAAAGCCCTGGGCACGCAGACGATCGGCCAGTTGCGCCTGGTTCTCCACCGTCGGAATCGTGACGTGGATGGTGGGAACGCGAGAGAATATGCCATCCGCCCGCGCCGCGTGTGTGGCAAGGAACGGCACGACGAGAGCGGCAAAACCGGCCGCGATTAACCGATACCGTTGCAAACGCACCATAACACTTTCTCCAATTTGACAGCAGTTGGTGAGGACGACTTGGAGTCTCTGTTCAGTCAACAGAGCCACTCACAAGACGCACGATGACGGCAAGCGCTACGTGCCGCACAAAGGGTCCACCTGTCTCCGTCATCGCCCGTGTTCCGCGCATACCTATTCTCCAGGCTGCGGGAAGACACGAACGGTCGATTTCTGTCAGGTAAGGCGGGCTAGTGTCGCGACTCCGACGGATAGTGCCGTCGGGCCGCAACTCTACTGTTCCGACTCCAACGCTTGCTTTCCACGGCGGACCTTGGCGAGGATGTCGGCGGCTCTGGCGGTCCAGACGAAGGGCTTGGGGTGCCCGTTGTGCTCGGCGAGGTAGCTATGGATGGCGACCTCCAGGTCGGTAACGCTCTTGA
>CAIXDS010000096.1 GCA_903918195.1 uncultured Acetobacteraceae bacterium
ATCACCGCAGTCCCCCGTCTACAACAATGCTTAATGTGACGGGGTCCAGGGGCCTCTCGGCCCCTGGCGGGTCGAGGGCAGAGCCCTCGCCTTCCCTTGTTAGCCCAGCCCGTGCCGCGCCCTGCTGGCCGCCTCCTGCGCGCGAAACTGGCCAAACCGCGGCAGGAACTTGTCCCAATCGATGGCATGCGCATCGATCTCCGGCCCATCCACGCAGGCGTGCTTGCGCACCAGCTTGCCGCGCTCCAGCACCGGCACCATGCAGGCGCCGCACATGCCGGTGGCGTCCACCATGATCGAGTTCAGGCTGGCGATGGTGCGCACTCCATAGGGCCGCGTCAGATCGGTAACGGCGCGCATCATCAGCGGCGGCCCGATGGTGACCACCTCGGCAACACGCCGCCCGGTGCCGGCCTGCGCCCGCTTCAGCATCTCCTCCAGCGGCAGGGTGACGAACCCCTTGATGCCGAAGCTGCCGTCGTTGCTGGTATAGATCACGTCGAGCTGGCCGGGGAACTCGGCCTGCAGACGCCCCACGCGCTCATCGCGCTTCGTCCAGAACACCAGATCAGCGCTGCGGAAGCCGGAAATCAGCGTGACGTGGTTGCCCAACCGCAGATGCTCGCGCGCGATCGGAAACACCGGCGGCAGGCCGACGCCGCCGGCAGTGAACACCACGGTCTCGTTGTTGCCATAGCGGTGCAGCGCGCTGGGCTGGCCAAGCGGGCCGGCAATGCCGGTAAAGGCGTCGCCTTCGTGCATGCGGTTGATCAGGATGCTACTGGTCCCCAGCCCCTGCACCACCAGGTCGATCGTGCCCGCTTCCGCGTCCCAGTCGGCCAGCGTCAGCGGGATCAGTTCGCCCTTCGGCTCGGCCAGCACGCGCACGAACTGCCCGGCCTTCGCCGCCTTCGCAATCAGCGGCGAGTGCACCACGAACTCGACGATGCCGTCGGCCAGATGGATTTTCTGCACGATCTGCTGCGGCGCCTGGCCGAGGCTGGTGTACCGCCCGGCATTCGTCACCCGGGTGCGAATTTCATCGGTGGAAATATCGATGCTGCCGGTGATTTCGCGCGCCGCCGCCTGCCCGTCGCCGGCCGCGCGGATGGCGGTGGACCCGCCGCGCGCGGCATCGCCGCCGGAGAACACGCCCTCCACCGACGTGCGCTGCGAGCCACGCTGCACCTCGATGGTGCCCCATTTGGTGGTCTGCAGCGCCGGCTCGGCATCCTTCACGATCGGATTGGGTGTATTGCCGAGCGCCATGATGACCAGATCGACCGCCATCAACTCGGTCTCGCCCGTCGTCACCGGGCTGCGCCGACCGGAAGCATCCGGCGCGCCCAGCTCGATGATGTCAAGGATAGTATGGGTCACCGCATGGGTGCGCCCGTCGCCGACGAACTCGCGCGGCGCCCGCAGTTCCTTCAGCGCGATGCCCTCCTCCAGCGCGTGATGCAGCTCCTCAACACGCACCGGCATTTCGCCCTGGGTGCGGCGATACACGATGGTGACGAGCCCGCCGAGCCGGCGCGCCGTTCGCGCCGCGTCCATCGCCGTGTTGCCGCCGCCGATGACGATTACCTGCTTGCCGGCGGTTTCCGGCAGCGGCGTTTCGTATTCCTCGCGCAGCCCCTGCATCAAGTTGACGCGGGTGAGGAATTCATTCGCCGACATCACGTTCAGCAGGTGCTCGCCGGGCACGTTCATGAAGCGCGGCAGCCCGGCGCCGGTGCCGATAAAGATCTTCCAGAAACCGGCCTGCTTCATTTCGTCCAGTGTGGCGGTTTTGCCGGCAACGAAATTGGTCACGAAGCGCCCGCCGAGGGCGCGAATCTTCGCCACCACATCATCGATCAATTCGTTCGGCAGGCGGAACTCGGGAATGCCGTAGCGCAGCACGCCGCCGAGCGCGTGGAATGCCTCGAACACGGTGACCGGATAGCCCTCGGCCGCCAGCAGATAGGCATTGATCAGCCCGGCCGGCCCCGAACCGACCACGGCGATCGGCGGTTTGTCCGCGCGAATCCACGGATCGACGAAGCCATCATGGCGCACCTCGTCCGCACCGGCCCGGTTCAGCTTCTCCCGCTGCGGCAGGTACCATTCGAGTTGGCCGATTTCGATCGGCCGCCCCGTATGCGTGCACACGCCCTGGCACTGTAATTCCTGCGGGCACACCCGGCCGGTGACATTCGGCAGCGGGTTGCAGCCCTCGATCAGTTCCAGCGCCTGACGGAACCGCCCGGTGCCCAGCAGGTCCAGCATCTCGGGGATGTGGATCTTGACCGGGCAGCCGCCCTTGGGTTCCGACTTGCCCTGCACCGGAACGCCGATTTCGCAGGGCCGGTCCTCACACTGCTTGTCGCGCAGTACTTCCAGCCAGACGAACAGATCGACCTCGCGGGCGGAATAGCCGAGCCCCATGTAGCCAAGATAGCCCTGGTTCACGAGGCCGAAATCGCGCGACCGCTCTTCGGCCGGGCGCATGTAGGGCGGGATGGAGTTCTGCCCAGGCCAGCCTTCCGACAGGCCGCGGAACATCGGGTAGCGGTCGGACAGATGCAGGTCGATGGCGCGGACGAACTTGCGCTTGAACTTCAGCGGCACGTTCCAGATGAAGCGCTGCAGAATCGCGCTCATATCGTCGCCGCGCAGCAGCAGGTCCCACAGCGTGCGGGTGAAGGCCGGGCCAAGCTCGTCCTGGCGGAACTCCCAGACGATCGCCTGGGTGCCGTCGGCGACAAACATCTCGCGGAAGGCATTCGGGTCCTGCAGCAGCCGCTTGCGCAACAGCGCAAGCTGCTTCTGGAACAACTCGACCGCCTCGCTGCGGGCGAGTTCCTCCATTTCGTGGCGGGTCGCGTCGTACGCGGCGCTGGCCCGCAGGAAGCGTTCCATGTCGCCGCCGCCCGATGCGGGGTTGCCAGAGGCCGGCGCGCCGCTCATCGAATGATCTCCGCATCGCAGTTGGCGGCAACGCGGGCGGCGCGGGTGCGCAGCTCCTCGGTGATGGTCAGACGGTCCAGCGCGCCCGCCTTCACCCGGCCGACTTCCTTGGCCACGCCGTCCACCACGATCTGGGTCTTCTCGAACACTTCGCCCAGATCCTGATAGCAGGTCTTGCAGTTCGTGCACTTGGCCTGGTCGGCCTCATCCAGGCTGACCAGCGGCGCCGCGTGCCCGTTGGCCGCCGCCGCCGCGGACCCGTTGACCGATGGCCCCGCCAGTGCCGGCGCGGCGGAAGCGCCCGGCATGAACGTCGCCGCCAGCCCGTTGGAAGACGGCGCGTTGGACGACGCCGCCAGTTCCGACATCGCCCGCGCGATGCTGTCCAACGAGGTCTCGCGCTGCTTCAGCGAGTCCTGGTACTGGCGCTGCCAATGCGCCAACTCGGCGTGGTGGCTGGCGTCCAGCGCCTCGATCTGCTGGCCGCTCAGGTATTGCAGCGTGCGCCAGTATTTCCGCCGCTCCTCCACCAGTTCGACAATTTTCGCCGACACCGCCAGCTTCACCAGCCGCTTGTCATCATCGGTGGACCAGACGAACGGCATGCGGCCGGCACGGTCGGCGGGGGACAGGTCGATGTACTCGTGGATCGGCACGCCGTTCGCGTCCGCCGCGAGCGGACGGAACTGTTTCGCGAACCGGGTTTCCTGGCGGGCGAAATCGGCCGGCGTCATCGGCAGTTCCAGCAGCTTCGGCGCGCCGCTGGCGTCGATATATTCCAGGGTGGTCGTCCCCCAGTCCTTGGTCGGCTCCGGATTGCCATCCAGCGAGAACCATTGCCGCGGCGAATCGCCGCGCCGTGGATCGTGCACGAATACCGGGCTCATCCGGCTTTCCACCGCGAGGCGCGCATGCCGGCTGGCGGCGGCATCGGCGATGCCGTGCTCGGCCTGGCAAGGCGTGTAGACATCCAGCACCGCCGGCGAATCGCCGTAGCTGAGGAAGGCCATCACGCTCTTGAGGAAATGGCCCTGCAGCGCCGTGCTGGTCTGCACCACGAACACGTTCGGATGGAACGCCGCGATCAGGCCGAGTTCCTTGCGGTCCTCCTGCTTGCCGCTGTGCGCAACGCCGAAGCGCGACAGGTCGGAATCCTGCGCGCTGAAGCTGGCAGTGGAGGCCTGGCCGCCGGTATTGGAATAGACGCCCGAGTTCAGCACCACCACCTTGATCGGCGTGTCGGTGACCAGCAGCCGCGACAGCGCGCCGAAGCCGATGTCGTAGGTGGCGCCGTCGCCGCCGATGGTCATCACCGTCGGCAGCAGCGCCATTTCGTCCGGCGTGAACTCCGCCCAGGTGAAGTGGCGGAAATAGGTGTCGTGGACGGCAGGATCGTAGCCTTCTTCCAGCTCCAGCCGCGCCGTGCGCAACGCCCGCACATCGTCCAGCGCCGAGGCCACCAGCCCCTCGAAAATACCCTTGGCCAGCGGCTGGGCATCCTGGAACAGGCTGTTCACCCACGGGTCGTTGTACGGGTTGAACGGGAAGGTGGAGGCGAACACGCTGCTGCAGCCAGTCGAATTGGCGATCACCGTGCCGGCCGGGCCGTTGCCGGTCGGGCCGCTCTCGAACAGGTACAGCCGCTTCTCCAGCGCACGCAGGGTACGGTCGATGCGGTCGGCGCGGCCAGGGTCACGCTCGTTCACGGTCAGATGGCGGCTCTTGGCTTCCAGCCTGGCCACCAGAGTCTCCAGTTCGCGCACATGCGCGCGCCGGCGGCTTTCCTGAATGGCGTGGTTGGCGGCAACCACCAGGCGGATGGCGGTGACTTCGCCGCAGCCGCGGCAGGCGCCGTGGCCGCCGGTGGTGGCGTAATAGTTGGCGCGGTCGAGCAGCAGCCGCTTGGTTTCGCCATCCGGCCGCGTGGCGGCCTCGGTGAAGCGCGCCGGCGTGTTCGGCGTGCGGCTGAGGAACTCGAAGCGGCTCTGCAGCATTTCCAGCACGTCGATGTCCTGGGTCCGCTGCACCAGCGCGCCGGGGCCGCAGACATCGACGCATTCCATGCAGCCGCTGCACTTCCACGGATCGACGCCGGCCGAGAACAGCCCGCCGGTGCCGGCCTGCGCCTTTTCCATGGCGTCGAAGAAGGGCCGCGTGCGCGCCACCGGGAAGGTTTCGAGCACTTCCACCGCGCGGCCGAGATTGCGGCGCAGCGTCACGTCGTCAAGCGGCAGCAGGACCAGCGCCTCCGCCACCGTCTGGGCGAAGGTGGTCGCCTCGCGGCCCTGGCGATAGGCCTCGCGGACGGACGTGGCCACCGAGAACACCTGGGTCCGCAGCGCTTCCTTCTGCGCGTCGGTCACGTCCAGATGGCGGATGGCGGTCAGCAGCAGGTCGTGGATGTCGTGCACGGTGTTGGGAATGGCCGCGTCCGGACAGACGATGGCGCATTCCATGCACCCGGTACACCGGTCGGCCAGGAATTCCGGCGCGTTCAGCCGGAACATGCCCTTGTCTTTCCACGCCGCACTGCCGGGCGGCATGAACAGGCCCGCCCCGGGCAGCACCGGCGCCTCGCCGATGCTGCCGTCGCGGAAGCGCGATGCCACGATGTCGTCGTAGTACTCGCGGTCGAGGAAGCCGCCGCCGGACGCGGGGGCGGCGACCCGGCACATCGACGCCGAGAGCGCCACCGTGCGCCGGGACGGTGCCACCGCCGCCACTTCCTCCGCGCGCAGGAACTCGGGCGAGTCGTACTCCACCCGCTGGGTCGCCTCCAGCCCCTCGCGCACCACCTCCATGTTGCTCTCGACGATCGAGCCGCCCTTGCCGCCGAACTTCTTGCTGATCTGCTGGCGAATTTTCGCCAGCACCGCCTCCTCCGAGGCGCCGGCCGAGGCGCGATCGACATGGCCGGCCACCGCGCCGATGAAGGCGATGCCCATCATGCGGGTTTCCAGCTCGGGCGTCGGCGCGTGCTTCTTGGCCACTGCAAAGGCATCGACCACGTGGAAGTTGATGCGCCGCTCGCGGATCGTGCGCCGGGCGTGCGCCGGCAAGTCGCGCCAGGCTTCCAGCGGCGTCTGGCTCGACTGCAAGATGAAGCTGCCGCCCTCAGCCAGCCCGCGCAGCGGGCTGGTGTGGCTGAACACCTTGTGGTCGGGCGAAACCACGACCTCGACTTCCTCAAGCTCGGCGTTGGTGAGCTTCACCGGCTCGGGGCTGAGGGTGATGTAGTAGTTGGTCGGCGCGCCACTTTTCTCCGAGCCGTATTTCGGCGCGGATTTCGAGTGCAGGCCGAGCGCGCCGGCCAGAATATCGGTCAGCAGTTTGCCGGTCGCGATGGTGCCGTAGCCGCCGACCGAATGGAACCGCACGCGGAAGGCGCCGTCCGGCAGCAGATGCGGATTCGCCTCGGTCTCCAGCGCCATGAACTCGGTTTCGGGATAGGCCACCCGCAAACGGTCCTGCAGCGCCGCCACCCGCGGGCTTGCATCGCGCGCGAAGAACTGCGAGCCGAGATAAACGAACGGCGCGCCGTTCGGGTTCTCCATGTTGCGCACGGCGGCGATCAGGTGGCGCGGCTGCAGATCGTGCCCGCCGAGACCGAAAATCGCGGTGGTGACTCGCGGTTGGCTGTCGATCGCCGGAATCCCGGGATGGCGGATGCCACCGGCATTCTCGCGCGCCTTGAACAGCGCCTGCGTCACAAAGCTGGCCAGCGCGGTGTCTTCCGAGCGTTCCAGCACCGTCACCGCGCGCACGCCACGCAGCGCCTCGACCAGTTCCGCTTCCGGGAAAGGCTGCAGCAGCTTGATCGCCACCACGCCAACTTTTGTCCCCTGCGTGCGCAGATAGCTGGCCACCGTTTCCGCATCATCGGTGACCGAGCCGAGGCCGACCAGCACATACTCGGCGTCATCGCACAGGAAGGTCTGCACCGGGCTGTACACGCGGCCGGTCAGTTCGCCGTATTCGCGCATGGCCTGGCGCACGAAGCGCGGCACCTCGCTGGCGAAATGGGTGCGGTGATCGACCGCGCCGGCCTGGAAATCGGGCTGGTTCTGCACCACACCGGTCATGCCGGGGTTGTTCACGTCCACCAGCGCGGGCACGCGCTGGCGGGTGCCCTTCTCCGGTGCGTTCAGCCACTGCCGCCGCCACTGGCCGCGCAGTTCCTCGGGAATCCAGCCGATGGTGGCGTCCACCAGCTCGCCGTCGTTGTCGCGTTCGATCTGCTCGGCCACGCCGGACAGATAGGTCCGCAGCGCCGCCATGGGCCCGGGCGCGATGTCGGCCTGGTGGCGGTTGAGATACTGGCCGAGCTGGAACACCCGGCCCTTGGCGCCGAACAGGATTTCCTGCGCCACCGTCGGCGCCTTGATGCGGCCTTCGGGATCGCCGAGGTACTCGCGCAGCAGCTCGGGCTCGGGCAGCAGCGCCTCGCACAGCATGTGGCTGGTGGCGAAGCCGTCCATGGCGTTGGCCACCGGAATCAGCGACAGCGCACTGACCTTGTAGGAAATGGCGGCGAGGTCGGCCGCCTCCTGCGGGTTGGCGCCGAACAGCACGGTGTAGCCCGAGGACAGCAGCGCATACACGTCGTCATGCCCGGCCATCACGTTCAGCGAGTGCCGGGACACCACCCGCGCCGCCACCTGCAGCACGAAACCGCCGACTTTCTTGCCGACAGTTACATAGTGTGACTCAAGGCCATAAAGTATGCCTTGGCTGGAAGAAGCATTGGAAACGTATTTGCCGCCGGTGAGCGACGCGCCGAGCGCTCCCGTCTGCGCCGAATGTTCGCCTTCCGGACAGAAGAAGAAGGGATGCCGGCCCCACACGTTGCAGCCGCCGCCGGCGCGGAATGCTTCGTAAAGCTCTGAAATCTCAGTGGAAGGGGTGATCGGGTAGCCGATAACGCCGCCGCAGACATGGCCCATGACGTGGGCAACAGCCCCGTTGCCGTGGATGACGGTGGCGATGCCCGGATATTTTGGATTCATGGTTTCGTGCCCGCTTGCAGAATGGTTTTGGGTCATAAGCACACACTGTAGTTGCTTACGACCGGTGGCGGGGCGAAAAAGTTGCCGGTGTGTATCGCGTTCCGTGCGCGGCTGCAAGTGCATTGCTGCACTGCAGCGCACGTGCAACAAGGCAGCGCCCTGCAAAGGACCTTGCGCCGCCTCACCGCCGCGGCCGCGCCGCCAATGCCGCCAGCGCCACCGTGCCGGTGCCGCCCGGGAACGCCAGCGAGTCGGCCGGCCAGTCGCGTTCGGCGCGCGGCAGCACCCGGAACGCCACCACCACCGCGAGGCTGCCGAACACGATCGAGCCCGCCGCCTGGCCGATCAGCACGCCCGCCGCCCCGTAGCCCGCGCCGATGGCCACGAAGGGAATCGTCCCGAGCGTGGCGCGCCCCCAGTTGAACAGCGTGGACAGCAGCGGGTGGCCAAGATTGTTGAATGCCGAATTGGCCACGAACAGCGACCCCGCGAACACGAAGCTGCCGGCCAGCACCGTGCAGAACAGCCGCACCAGCTCGGCGGCGACGCCGGTGGCCGAGAAGGCGCGCACGATCATCCCCTGGCCGAGCGCCAGCGCCAGCCACGCCGCGCAGACCGCGACCACGGTGAACACCAGGCTGTCGCGCAGCGCCCGGCGCACCCGGTCGAACCGGCCAGCGCCGAAATTCTGCGCCAGAATCGGCCCAACCGCGCCGCTGAGCGCATAGACCAGCCCGAAGGCCACCGGCGACAGGCGGTCGATGGTCGCCAACCCGGCGACGGCCTGCGAGCCGAACTGCGCCATGGCATGGGTGACATAGGCCGCCCCCACCGGGGTCGCGAGGTTGGTCAGCACCGCCGGCCCGGCGATCGCCAGGATCGGCCGCATGTCGGCGGCCAGCCGGGCGGGCGATACCGGCGCGACCAGCCCGTGCCGGCGGGCCACCCCGTGCCACGCCACCGCCAGCAGAACCAGCCGCGAGATCACCGTGCTGATCGCCGCCCCGGCCAGCCCGAGATGCAGGCCGAAGATCAGCAGCGGGTCCACGGCGGCGGTGACGATGGCGGCGAACAGGGTCGTGTTCATCGCCCGCCGCGGGTCCCCGACCGCGCGCAGCACGCCCGAAAGGCACATCCCGGCGCCGAGCAGCGGCAGCGACGGGGCGGTAATCTCCAGGAACAGATGGGCCATATCGCGGGTCCGGCCGGCCGCCCCCAGCAGGTTCAGGATCGGGTCCAGCATCGCCACGGTGCCGAAGCCCACCACGGCCGCGACCAGCCCGGCCAGCACCAGCCCGGACGTCGCCAGTTGCCGCGCCTCCCCGATGGCGCCGGCACCGATCGCACGCGAGGCCACCGCGGTGACGCCGATGGTCACCCCGATGGAGATTGAGATCTGGAAGAATCCCACCACCCCGGCGAACCCGACCGCGGCCGCGACCGCCTGGTCGCCGAGCCGGGAGATGTAGAACAGGTTCACCAGATCGACGGCGAACACGGCCACCAGGCCGATCGCCCCGGTGCCCGCCATCACGGCGACATGGCGCATCGTCGAACCGGTAACGAAACGCGCCTTCTGGTTCGGCTCAATCATCGCAACAGAGTTGGGTCGTACCGGCGCTGGTCAAGCCGGCATACCGCCCCGAAGATCAGGCCGCCCGCGCGCGGCCCCGCCCGCGCGCTTCCGGAAAGCGCGACGGCCGGCGCGACGGCGCAGTGGAGGCCGGCGCCGGATCACAGGGGGCGACGCGCACCTCCTCGCCATCCTGCGGAACGATGGCGGCAAAGCGGGCGGCAAAGGCGGAATCGATTTCGAACTTCGTCTCGCGGTCGAAGATACGGATGGCGCCGATGTCGCGCTTCTCCACCCCGCCGAGACGACAGATCAACGGCACCAGCCATTTCGGGTCGGCGCGGTCGCGCCGGCCGACGCTCAGGCTGAACCAGGCGCGCGGCGCGGCGTCGGCCGGGCGCGGTCCCCGGCGCTCGCCAGCTGCCACCGGCGACATCTCCTCCGGTGCGGGCAGACGGGCGCGGTGCAGCCGGATCAGCGCGGTGGCCACCTGCTCGGCCGTGCGCCCTTCAAGCAGGCGGCGGATCAGTTCCTGCTCGTCCGCCGCGGGCGGCGCATTCAGCGCCGCGTCCTGCAGCAGCCGGTCGGTGTCGCGCGCCCGGATGGAATCGGCATCCGGCGCCTCGGCCCAGCTCGCCTCCACGCCGGCGGTGGAAAACAATTCTTCGGCACGGCGACGGCGGTTGAACGGCACCACCAGCACGCTGCACCCCTTGCGCCCGGCCCGGCCGGTGCGGCCGCTGCGGTGCAGCAGGATGTCGCGGTCGCCGGGCAGGTCGGCATGCACCACCAGGTCGAGCGCCGGCAGGTCGAGCCCGCGCGCCGCCACGTCGGTGGCCACGCACACCCGCGCCAGCCCCTCGCGCAGCGCCTGCAGCGCACGGGTGCGTTCCGCCTGGCTCAGCTCGCCGGACAGCGCGACCGAGGTGAATCCCCGCTCCAGCAGGCTGGCATGCAGGTGGCGCACCGCCTCGCGGGTGGCACAGAACACCAGCGCCGTCGGCGCCTCCTCGTAGCGGAGCACGTTCACCACCGCATGCAGCGTCTCGTGCGGCGCCACCCGGATGGCGCGGTAGGCGATATCGGCATGCGGCCGGTTGCGGCCCAGCGTGTCGATGCGCAGCGCGTCACGCTGGAACTGCCGGGCCAGCGAGGCAATCTCGCGGGCAATGGTGGCGGAGAACAGCAGCGTGCGCCGCGCCGCCGGGGCCGCGTTCAGCAACTGCTCCAGCTCCTCGCGAAAGCCGAGGTCGAGCATCTCATCGGCCTCGTCCAGCACCACGGCGCGCAGCGCGGTCAGATCGAGCACGCCGCGGCGCAGATGGTCGCACAGCCGTCCCGGCGTGCCGACCACCACATGGCAGCCGGAGGCCAGCGCGCGCGCCTCGGCGCGTCCGTCCATGCCGCCGATGCAGCTGGCGATCCGGGCGCCGGCAGCATCATACAGCCAGGCCAGCTCGCCCTGCACCTGCATGGCCAGTTCGCGGGTCGGCGCCACCACCAGCGCCAGCGGCGCGCCCGGCCGCGGCAGCCGCTCGGCCGGACCCAGCAAATCCTCGGCCAGCGCCAGGCCATAGGCCACCGTCTTGCCCGAGCCGGTCTGCGCCGACACCAGCAGGTCGCGCCCGGCAGCCCCTTCCTGCAGCACCGCCTCCTGCACCGGGGTGGGCTCGGTATAGCCGCGCGCGGCGAGCGCGCCGGCAAGGGCGGGATGGGCGCGATCGAACAACATGGGACAGCGATCCGAAGGTTGGCGGCAACCGCCACGGCCCGGATCGCGCGAGGGCGCGTCGGGTGCAGGACAGGCCGAGGGGGGGAGACAACGCCCCCCTATACCCTATTCCGGCGCCAGTCCCAAGCCCCGCCTGCCTGGCCCCTTGCCTGGACAGCGCGCGGCTGGCAAGCGAAAACCCCTCCGCCTGGGCCGGCCGGCCCAGGCCTTGCACTCCCGAGAGGTTGCGAACGTGCCGGACATCCTCCTTGCGATGGCGGTGATGCTCGTCGTCGTCAGCGCGGTCCAGCCGCTGGCCCGGCGTCTGCTTGTGTCGGACGCGGTGCTGTTGGCGCTGGTCGGCATCCTGATCGGCGCCGGCGCCACGTTCCTGCTGAGCCGCCACCTGGGCGGCAGCCTCAATGAAATGGCCGCCACCTTCGCCCATTTCCCGGTGAACTCGCAGGTCTTCCTGTTTGTGTTCCTGCCGGCGCTGGTGTTCCACGGCGCGCTCTCGCTGGACGTACGCCGGCTCGCGCGCGACATCGCCCCGGTGCTGCTGCTGGCGATCGTGGCGGTGGTGGCGACCACGGCGGCGATCGGCTTCGCGCTGCAGCCGATCGCCGGCCAGACGCTCACGGTCTGCCTGCTGCTCGGCGCGATCGTCGCCACCACCGACCCCAGCGCGGTGATCGGCGTGTTCCGTTCCATCGGCGCGGATGCGCGGCTGACCCGGCTGGTCGAAGGCGAGAGCCTGCTGAACGACGCCGCGGCGATCGTGCTGTTCACGCTGCTGCTGGATGCGGTGATCCACCACCGCGGCATGCCCGATCTCGGCGCGGCCGGACTCATCTTCGCGGCCTCATTGCTGGGCGGTGCGGCGGTGGGGCACGCGCTGGCGCGGCTCACGCTCCTGGTGATGCCGCTGCTCGCCGGCAGCCGCGCGGCCGAGGTCACCCTGACGCTCGCCCTGCCCTATGGGAGTTACATCGTCTGCGACGAGTTCCTGGGCTTCTCCGGCGTGGTATCCGCCGCCGCGGCCGGACTGACCGTGAGCGCAATCGGCCCATCCGTGGTGCGCCCGCAAAGTTGGGCGTTCCTGGCCGATGTCTGGGCGCAGACCGCGTTCCTCGCCTCCTCGCTGGTGTTCGTGCTCGCCTCCATGCTGGTGCCGCGGCTGATGCTCGGCCTGCGGCCCTGGGATCTGCTGCTGGTCGGCGTGGTGGTGCTGGCCGCGCTGGCGGCCCGCGCGGCGGTGCTGTTCCTGGTGATGCCGCTGTTGCGCCTCACCCGGCTCACGCAGCGCGTGCCGGGGCGATTCAAGCTGACCATTCTGTGGGGCGGGCTGCGCGGCTCGATCACCCTGGCGATGGCGCTCGCGGTGACTGAAAACCGGCGCGTTCCCGTCGACGTGCAGCAATTCATCGCCATCCTGGCAACCGGCTTCGTGCTGTTCACGCTGCTGGTCAACGGCACCACGCTGCGCATTCTGGTACGCTGGCTCAGGCTCGACCGGCTGTCGCCGATCGACCAGGCACTGCGCCACCAGGTGGTGGCGCTCGGGCTGGGCCAGGTGCGCGACAGGCTGCGCCGGACGGCGGACGAGTTCGGCGTCATGCCGCAGGCCCAGCAAGGCGCGGTGGACATGTACGAGCGCCGCGCCGCCGCCGAAGCCGCCGCCAACACCTTCGATGCCGCCCTCACCGACCGCGACCGGGTCAAGCTCGGGCTGCTGACCTTCGCGGCGCAGGAGCGCGCCATCCTGCTCGACATCTTCCGCGAACGCGGCGCCCCGCGCCACATCATGGCGAAGTTGCTGCGCACCGCCGACACATTGATCGACGCGACCCGCGCCCACGGAAGGCTTGGCTACCTGCACACCGCAAAGCGCCGATTGCGGCCGAGCCTGCGCCTGCGGCTGGCGCAATGGCTGCACCGCCAGTTTCGTATCGACTGGCCGCTGGCCCGTCTGATGACGTACCGGTTCGAGATGCTGCTGCTGATGCAGCTGGTGTTCCTCGCTCAAGTGCGGTTCATGCGCGACCGGATGACGCCGGTTCTGGGGGCGCGCGTGACCGGCGTGATCGGCGAAATCGTGCAGCGCCGCCGGGTGCTGCTCGATGACGCGATGGAAGCCCTGGGCCTGCATTATCCCGACCATGCGCAAGCGCTGCAGACCCGCATGCTGCAGCAGATCGGACTGCGCTACGAGCTGGACGCCTACGCCACGCTGCGCGGCGAGGGGCTGCTCAGCGACGAACTGTTCAAGGCGATCCGCCGCGACATCGAGACCCGGCGGGATGCCATCCGCCCGCTGGCAACGATCGACCTGCAGACCGCGCTGCGCCGGCGGCTGGACGAGCTGCCGCCGTTCACCACCCTGCCGGCGCCGCTGCTGGACAGCATCGCGCGGCGGCTGACCATGCGTTTCGTGCTGCCGGGCGACCGCATCCTCCGCCAGCGCCTGCGGGCGCGGTCGGTTTACGTGGTCAGTTCCGGGGAGGTGGAGATCGCCTATCGCGGCCAAAGCCAACGCCTCGGCCGCGGCGCGCTGTTCGGCGGCGACGGCATGTTGGGCGAGGCAGCGACGCAAGGCGCGGTGAACGCGGTGCGGTTCTCGCATCTGCTGGTGCTGCCGACCCGCTGTTTCTGCACGCTGGTGGCGGAACGACCGGAATTGCTGCGCCCGGTGGGCACCGATATGGCCGCGGAGCAACCGGCATGATGGCGTATCTGTATGTGGCGCTGGGCAGCGCGCTGGGCGGCATGGCCCGCTATGGCGTCGGCCTGGCAATGGCCCGGCTGCTGGGCACCGGCTTCCCGTGGGGCACCATCCTCATCAACGTGGTGGGCAGCTTCATCATCGCGTTTTTCGGCACGCTCACCCTGCCGGGCGGGCGGCTGCCGGCGGAAATGGGACTGCGCGTCTTTGTCATGGTGGGCATCTGCGGCGGCTTCACCACGTTCTCGTCGTTCAGCCTGCAGACGCTGGAACTGGCGCGCGACGATGCCTGGGCGGCAGCCTTCGCCAACATCGCGCTGTCGGTCGTGCTGTGCCTTGCCGCAGCGACCGCCGGGCATGTGCTGGCCGCGCGACTCGGCGTGTTGCCGCAGGGGGAGCTGTGACAAAAGCCCACGGGTGGCGGATTCTTGACCTTTCGCCCCGGCGCGCCAGGTGGCCAGAGACGCGGCCGTCGTGGCACGCTATCGGGCCCGAACAACCGGAGAGGACTCCACCATGGCAACCATCAAGCGCCGCGCGAGCGCCGTCTGGCACGGCACCGGCAAGGACGGCAGCGGCACGCTGACCACCCAGAGTGCCACGCTGAAGGACACCCCCTATTCGTTCCATGCCCGCTTCGGCGACGGTGCCGGCACCAATCCCGAGGAGCTGATCGCTGCCGCGCATGCCGGCTGCTTCAGCATGGCGCTGGCCTTCCAGCTCGCCGGCGCCGGCTATACGCCCGACAGCCTCCACACCGAGGCCCGCCTGACCATGGAGCAGGAGGGCGACGGCTGGAAGATCGCCGCGGTGCAACTGGTGCTGCAGGCAAAGGTGCCGGGGATCGACAAAGCGAGTTTCCTGGACCTCGCCGGCAAGGCCAAGGCGGGCTGCCCGGTCTCCAAGGTGCTGAACGCCGCCATCACCCTCGACGCCACGCTGGAATAGCCGCCCCGCCGGGCCGTGCCGTCACGGCCCGGTCCGGCACCCCGCGAGCCGGATGTCGAAAACCGGGTGCTCGTAGATGGAAAACGCCGGCTCGGACACCAGCATCCAGGCCCGGAAGGGGGTGGGGCCGGGCTGCGAATCGGTGATCTCCAGGAAGGCGGCAGCATCCGGAGAGACGTCGGGCGGGCGCACCACACAGGCGCGCGCCACCACGCTCAGCGTGCCGAAATGCAACTCCTGCCCGACCCGCCCGGACAGCGCCGTCGCCCGGCCGGACACCTTGTCCAGCCCAACCAGATCAACCGTCGGCCGCGACAGCCAGATGTCGGGCGGAGGTGCCGCCGGCTGAGCCGGCTCGACAGGCTGCCGCGGTACCGCCTGCTGGGGCGGAAGCGGCGATGGGGGCGGGGGCGGAGGAGCTTCTTCGGGCGGAAACGAATCGAAATTCGGTTCCTGCGCCAGCGCGCCCGGGAACATGCCACCCGGCGCGGGCACGGCCGCCGCCAGCGCCGCAACCAGAACAATCGCGACCCCGGTATTCATGCTGGGGTATTCATGCAGCGGCGACCCTCATTCGGCGGCGGCACGCTTCGGGCTGCGCAGCGCCTGCACCATGCCTGCCAGGATGCCGCGCATGGCCTGCTCATCGACGCCCATGAGCACCGCGTCCTCGAACACGTCCTGCATCATCCCGGCCAGTTCGGCGTGGTTTTCCGCCAGTGTCTTCAGCTTCTCGCGGCAGGACACCGGCGAGCCGTCCGGCTGCGGCCAACGCGGCGGCGGCGGGATCATTTCGGCGCCTCCGGCTTCTTCTGCTCGCTGGCGAGATTGCTCACGCTGAAGATGAACTTGCCCAGCAACTGCTCCAGGCTGATGGCGGACTGGGTGATGGTCACCGTGCCGCCGGCGGCCAGGGTCTTCTCGTCCCCGCCTGGCACCAGCGAAAGGTATTTGCCGCCCAGCAGCCCGTCGCTGGTGACTTCGGCGCTGGTATCGGCCGGCAACTTCACCGCGTTTTGCACCGTGAAGTTAACCTCGGCCTGGAAGGTCTGCGGGTCCACCCGGGCGGACATGACGCTGCCCACCTTCACCCCGGCCACCCGCACATCGGCCCCCACCGCCAGCCCGTCGATGCGGTCGAAGCGGGCATGCAGGGTATAGCCGCTCACCACCGTACGGCCGGTATTCGCCACCGCATAGCCGAGGAAGCCAATGGCCACCACGAGCACCACGGCCCCGGTCAGGGTCTCAGCCAGACTGCGCTGCGCCATGACGAATCGGCCCGCTAGCTACCGGGGGTCCAGGATTCGTAGTCGCCGCTGGCGGGCGCGCGCTGCCCGCCGACGTAATCGTGGCCGGCCGGACGATAGCCGAGCGCCGTGCCGGTCCGGTTGGGCTGGTGCGGCTTCTCCCACACGCGCCGGGCCTGCACCTGCAGCGGCGCCTCGGTGGTGTAGTGCAACCAGGCATGCCATTCGGGCGGCACGCGGGACGCCTCGGCCGGGCCGCGCCAGTAGATCACCCAGCGCCGCCGCCGCGCGCCGGCGGGCTGTTGCCGCTCCTGGTAATAGACATTGCCGGTCGCGTCCGCGCCGACGCGCTTGCCGTGCAGCCAGGTAAACAGAAGGGTGCCGATGCTCATGCGCAATCGTATAGGACCAAGCCGGCGATCGGTCCATGCCGTGCGGAGCGGAACGCGATATCCACAGCATATCCACAGCATTTTGTGGTTGTCCACAAAACCATCCGCAAAATGCAGCTTCCGGACTCGCCCTCCCCCGCCTTACCATCGCGTCCATGATCATGAGCAAACCCTGGCAGGGCGTGCGGATGCGCAAGGCCGCCGCCGTGCCCGACCATGATGTGCACGACGATGGCGCACCGCCGCGCCAGGTCACAATTCCGGTCGCCTGGGACGACCGCGCCGCCGCCGCGCTGGCGGCGCTGGCGCCGGGCCGGGGACGGGTATCACTGGACGCAGCGGCCGAGTCCTGGGTCCGCCCGATCGCCGAGCGGGCCAAAGCCGCCGGTATTGAGGAACCCTTGGCCGCGCGCCTGCACGCGCTGCTGCTGTCCCGCCGCGGCGCGCCGACCGCACCCGTGTGGCGTGGCGAAGCGGGCACGCCCGGCTTCGTCCTGAACCTCGCCGCCTTCCACAATCCCGGTCACGGTTTTGAACTCGCGGCCTTCATCGAGGCGGTTGACACGGCAGCGCTGGCACTCGCCCTGCACGCCCCGGCGGCCGAGCGGATCGCCGTGGGCGTGGCCGATCTCGCCGGCCTGCTGGCCGCCCTCGGTCTGCCCTATGACAGCGCGCTCGCCCGCGCCGTGGCGGGCGCGCTGGCCGCCCTGCTGCGCGGCCGCGCCGATACCGTGTCAGCCGGGCTGGCCGAGCGCCTCGGCAGCCTCGCTCCGCCCGCCCGCATCACCGCCCCGGTGCCGGAAGCCATCCCGGTGCCGGGCCTGACCGGCGCCGCCCGCACCGCCCTGCAGGCGGCGTCGCAGGCGGGCGGACTGCGCCACCGTTCCACCACCGCCATCACCGCCCCGGGACTCGCCGAGGCGCTGCTGGGGGTGGAAACCGGCGGCGTCGCCCCCGCCTTTGCCCCGATTGACGATGCCGGCGCACTGACCCGCACCGCCCGGGCCGCCTTGCTCGCCAGCGGCCTGACCGCCGAGGCGGCGCTGGCCGCCACCCTGGCCGGACATACGCTGTTCCCCATCGTCTCGCCGGCCGCGCAAGCCGCCATGCACGCGGCGGCAGCGCCCTTCGTGCCCATGCAAGCCGCCCGCCCGGCAGCGGTGGCGGAGCCCGCGCCAAACCTGGCGCGGCGCAACCTGCCGGCGCGGCGCAGCGGCTACACCCAGAAGGCCGCGATCGGCGGCCACAAACTGTACCTGCGCACCGGCGAATACGCCGACGGGCAACTCGGCGAGATTTTTGTCGGCCTGCACAAGGAAGGCGCGGCCTTCCGCGGCCTGATGGACAATTTCGCCATTGCCGTCAGCCTCGGCCTGCAGCACGGCGTGCCGTTGTCGGAATTCGTCGAGGCCTTTACCTTCACCCGGTTCGGTCCCGCCGGCCCGGTGGAAGGCGACCCCGCCGTGTCACGCGCCACCAGCCTGCTCGACTACATGTTCCGCAACCTCGCCGCCAACTACCTGGGCAGGACCGACATTCCGGAGGCCGAGGACGAGGAGATGGACACGCTCGGCGCCGGCGCCCGCGACCGCGCCCCGCTGCTGCCGCTCGACCTGCCGCCGGATGACGGCCCCCGCATCCGCCGCCGCGCCCTGCGCGTGGTCGGCACGTAGAAGGAACCAGACCCATGGCCGGCGAAATCGAGAAGAAGCTGCACGAACTCGGCATCACCCTGCCCACCCCGATGGCGCCGATCGCCAACTACGTGCCGTTCGTGCGCAGCGGCGATCTGGTGTTCGTCAGCGGCCAGGTGCCGGCGGTGGACGGCAAGATCGCCGTCACCGGCAAGGTCGGCGACGGCCTGAGCATCGAGCAGGGGCAGCAGGCGGCACGCTTATGCTTCATAAATGTCCTGGTGCATCTCAAAACCGCCACCGGCGGTGACCTCGACCTGGTGCGGCAGGTGGTGCGCCTCGGCGGCTTCATCGCCGCCCCGGCCGCCTTCACCCAGCATGCCCAGGTCATGAACGGCGCCTCCGATCTCGCCGTCGCGGTGTTCGGCGCGGCCGGACGGCATGCCCGCACCACCATCGGCGTGCCCTCCCTGCCGGCCGACGCGGCGGTGGAAGTGGACGGCATCTTCCGCATTGCCTGACGGGTTTCCGCCCCTACTTCTGATGGCATGCCGGACGGATCGACCGCTCTCACACTGAGGCTGCACCAGGACATCAGCGACATTTCCGCCGCTGAGTGGGATGCCTGCGCGGGGGCGGGCAATCCGTTTGTCTCGCACGCATTTCTGTCCGCGGTGGAGGATAGCGGCTCGGCCAGCGCCGGCACCGGCTGGCTGGCGCACCACGCCGTGCTGCGCGATGGCGAGCAAAAAATCGTCGCGGTCGCGCCGATGTATGCGAAGTCGCACAGTTACGGCGAATACGTGTTCGACCATGGCTGGGCGCAGGCGCTGGAGCGCGTCGGCGGCCGATATTATCCGAAGCTGCAGGTCGCCAGCCCGTTCAGCCCGGTGCCGGGACCGCGCCTGCTGGTGCGCGGCGTGGCGAAACAAACGCTCGCCGGGGCGCTGGCGCAGGCGTGCAAGGAGGTGGGCTTTTCCTCCGTGCACGCAACCTTCTGCACCGAGGACGACTGGCACGCAGCAGCAGCAGCCGGCTGGCTGCAGCGCCTGGGCACGCAGTACCACTGGGAAAACGCTGGCTATGCCGATTTCGACGCCTTCCTGGCGGCCCTGAACGCCCGCAAGCGGAAATCCATCCGGCGCGAACGGCGCGATGCGCAGAATTGCGGCCTGGAGTTCATCACCCTGCGCGGCGCCGATATCGGCAAACGCGAGTGGGACGCGTTCTATGGCTTTTACACCTCCACCGTGGACCGCAAATGGGGGGCGGCCTACCTGACCCGGTCGTTCTTTTCCCTGCTCGGCGCGCGGCTGGGCGATGCGGTGGTGCTGATGCTGGCGCGCACGAAACGGGACTGGGTGGCCGGCGCGCTGAACGTGCTGGGCGCCGAGGCGCTGTATGGCCGCAACTGGGGCTGCCGTGGCGAGTTTCCGTTCCTGCATTTCGAGCTTTGCTATTACCGCGCCATCGAATTCGCCATCGCCCATGGCCTGCCCCGCGTCGAGGCCGGGGCGCAGGGCGAGCACAAAATCCAGCGCGGCTACCTGCCGAAGCCGACCTACTCCGCGCACTGGATCGCCCATCCCGGGCTGCGCCGCGCCGTGGCCGAGTTTCTCGAGCACGAGCGCGAACAGAAACAGGCAGAGATGGCAGAGTTGGCCACGCTCTCGCCGTTCCGGTGCGCGGGAGAGCCCGGATAGGCGCACCGCCATGACCTGGGCGCTGGTGCAGTTGGCGCTCAGCATGATCCTCACGGGTATCAATGTGGTGGCGGGGAAAGTACTGGCGCAGGCGCTGCCGGTGCCGGTCGTGCTGTTCCTGCGCTGTGCGCTGGCGACGCTGGTGCTGGCGCCGTTCGCGTTTCGCGCGCTGCCCGGGCGGTTGCTGGCGCTGAACCTGCTGGTACAGGCGGCGCTCGGCACGGTGGCGTATAATTCGTTTCTGCTCGCCGGGCTGCGGCGCACCGGGGCGCTGGAGGCGGGATTTGTTCTCGCCACCATCCCTGCCGTGATGGCGGTCGGCGCCGCCCTGGTGTTTCGCGAGCGCCTGTCGCCGCGGCGCTGGGCGGCGGTGGCGCTGGCCTCGCTCGGCATGATGGCGCTGGCGGCACGCGGCGGCGGCAGCGGTGGAACCTTGGCGGGCGATGGTCTGGTATTCGCGGCGGTGTGCAGCGAGGCGGCGTTCATGTTGCTGGCCAAGCACAGTTCCGGACGCATCGGAGTATTGATTGGCGCCTTCTGGATGCAGTTTCTTTCGTTTTGTCTCCTTGCTCCGTGGGCGCTGACGGCGTGGCCGGGCGCGCTGCCCTCCGCGCCGATCGTGGGATTGCTGGTGTTCCACAGCCTCACCGCCAGCGTGTTTTCGCTGCTGCTCTGGTACGGCGGCATGCGCCGGGCGCCGGCCACCCTGGCCGGGGTGTTCACCATCCTGCTGCCGGCCACCGCGGCCATCACCGCCGTGCTGGCGCTGGGTGAGCGGATGAGTGTTGCGCTCGCGGTCGGTTGCGCGCTGATGTGCGTTTCCATTGCCTTGGCGACATGGCCGGAGCGGAAAGCGAATGTTGTCCAGGAGCGTGCGGGAGTTTCTGTGTGAGGACCCTCAGGTCCTGGCGAACGAACTGGCCTTCGGGGCCGTGCAAAACTACCGCATCAATCAGGCCCAACAACTGCACGCATGGCTGGAGTCTGTTCGAATTTTGAAGGAGGCGTTGACGGATTGGCCGGCGGCGCTCGACTGGCGGGTGGTTCTCGAATTCTCGATTCTGCGCCTTGGCAAGCGCATCGACGCCGTGCTCGTGACGCCGGCAGCGGTGGTGGTCCTTGAGTTCAAGGTTGGTTCGACAACCTTCGGCGGGTCGGCAACCCGGCAGGTCGAAGATTATGCGCTGGACCTGCAAGATTTCCATGTTGGAAGCCAGCGGCACCAGATCGTGCCGGTCCTGGTGGCAACCGAAGGCATCCCGGCAGCGCGAAACTGGCAACTGCCGCTCAGCTATGGCGTAGCCTCCACAGTGTTGGAAGCATCGGCGGCGACGCTGGGCACGCTTCTTCGGGATTTGATGGGCCGGTTGGCCGTACCGGACCTGCCGCTGGACATGGTTGAGTGGGAGCGCGCGCGCTATGCGCCGATGCCGTCCATCATCGACGCGGCCTGCTCGCTGTATGCCAAACACGGCGTGGAGGAGATCGCCACTGTCGGTGCCGAACGGAAGAACCTGAAAGAAACCACCCGCGCCATCCTTGCGGCGATACAGCAGGCCAGCGATGAGTCCCGGAAAATCGTGTTGTTCATCACCGGTGTACCGGGCGCAGGTAAGACGCTGTGCGGCTTGAATGCGACGTTCGGAAACAATCTGAATGCGACGTTCGGGGACAATCGCCCGCATGACGCAACTTATCTTACCGGCAATCCCACCCTCGTTCATGTGCTGCACGAGGCCCTGGTGCGCGACGCCTCCGGAGGCGGAAAGGCGCAGACCGCCGCAGCGCGGCGAAAAGTCGAAAGCGCCATCCAGGCACTACCGCGATTCCGTGACCAATATGTGCAGCACACCGGGCACACACCAGCGGGCCACATCATCGTGGTGGACGAGGCGCAGCGGGCTTGGTCCAAAGCCTACGCCGTGCGCAAGAGCAAGTTTCGAGCGGTGAAGTTGACCGACTCGGAGGCCGGACATCTGTTGGACGCAATGGCCAGGCATACGGACTGGGCAGTGGTCGTATGCCTGATCGGTGGCGGGCAGGAGATCCATGATGGCGAAGGCGGAGTGGCAGAGTGGGGCCGCGCCCTGGCGGTGCGCCCCGAGTGGTCGGTGCTGGCAGCGTCCGACGCCATCTCGGCCACCGATCCACGGCAACGACTGCCCGAACTGCCCGGACTGAGCCTCGAACCGGCGCTGCATCTCAACGTGCCGATCCGTAGTATCCGCAACTCCTTCGTGGCAGAGTGGATTGACGCTGTTCTGCACCGGGATTCCAGCGAGGCATCTGGAATCGCCCGGGAACATGGACCGATGCCATTCGCGCTGACCCGCGACCTCGCGGCGATGCGCGCTTGGTTGCGCGCTACGGCGCGGGGGCGGCGGCGTGCCGGGCTGGTGGCCAGTTCCGGAGCGAAGCGATTGCGCGCCGACGGCATGGGGGTTGAGTTGGCGCACATGGACGCGTCACTGGTGGCGCATTGGTTCCTCGATCGCTGGCCGGAGGATGTGCGGGCCTCCGACGCGCTGGAAGTGCTCGGCACCGAGTTTTCGGTTCAAGGGCTGGAACTTGACTTCGTCGGCCTGTGCTGGGGCGGCGACCTGGTGCGGGCGCGGCACGGCTGGCAGCCGAGAGCCTTCGTCGGCACGAAATGGCAGAACGTGAACGACGCCGAGCGACGTTCAAACCGGCTGAACACCTACCGCGTGCTGCTGACGCGGGCGCGGTATCAGACGGTGATCTGGGTTCCGCGCGGCGACGCCGGAGACCAGACGCGGCGGCCGGAAGAGTTCGACGCCGTGGCAGCGTTCCTCGGAACGTGCGGTGTGGCGGAGCTTGAAGCGGTTGCGGAGATGGAGCCGGCACGAGACGTGGGGCTGTTCGGGTAATCATCGATGCTATTGGCTAAGCAGAGGATTTCCGCCCCTGAACTCACGCCAAATGATCAAAGAAGAACCTGCAGATTACGGCCAGGCCTGCGCCGCGACTGCATCAAGTCAAACTTCTACTGCCTTCCCGGTAGAGCCGGGAGAACTCCTATTATATTAGCAAAACGCCCCTTCCGTTCGCTGCAACAGTATCGGAACGGTCACGGTCCTCTATTTAATAATCTTAACAAGCTGACCGACGAACTGATCCAGTTTGGCCTCCTTTTGCTGCTCGTTAAGGCCCGCATCTTGCGCCACAACAGGACAGTATGCGTTCAGTATATAGTTTATGATCTCGGCATTTTCTACGGAAGGATAGTGCGATTGCAGATGTAATACGATGAACCGGATGTGGTTCCCGACATCGCCTGCCACCAGCATATTTGTCATGTCAGCGATCTGCGCCGGCGTTTCCTTCAAAACACCGGGCCGCTCCAGCGGCTTCGCAGCCGGGCATTCGAGCGCAAGCGCCTGCCCGGCCAGACCCATTCCCAGGGCGGCAACAATGGTGATGCGAAGGAGAGGTAGCGTATCACCCATTTTACAAGTCAACCAACGAGGCATTCTGGTTCTCCACTCGCGACAGCACGAACAATCGCGGCAATATCGCCGCGACAGCTTTGCCGGGCAAGCGATGGGCTGATGCCAGGGTAATCGGGTGGAGGAAGGCCAGGGGCTCTGCCCCATAGGCGCTAAGATAACGCTCCTCAATGCCTTTGCGGGACGTAGCCCCGCACCTTACCAGGGCTTTGCCCTGGACCCACCAAGGGCCATAGGCCCTTGGAACCCATGGATTTCTTTAGGAATGGGGTCAAGGGGTCCACCGACCCCTTGCGGGTCC
>CAIXDS010000097.1 GCA_903918195.1 uncultured Acetobacteraceae bacterium
CGCGGCTGGACAAGCTGGTGGCGGATCGCAACACGCCGCAGAAGCACGTATGGCGTGCGAAGATCGTTCTGCTGAGCGCTTCCGACATGGGCACGATGGAAATCGTGCGCCAGGTTGGGCAGTCGAAGCCGACGGTTTGGCGCTGGCAGGAGCGGTTCGCCGCTGAGGGTATTGACGGCCTGCTGCGCGACAAGACGCGCCCCCCCGGCAAGAAACCGCTGTCCGAGATGGTGATCCGGCAGGTTGTGACCAAGACGACGACCGAGAAGCCGCCGGCGGCGACCCACTGGACGGCCCGCGCGATGGCCAAGGCAGTTGGGATCGCCGTCAGTTCGGTGCAGAAGATTTGGCGTGCCCACAAGCTGAAGCCACATCTGCTGCGCAGCTTCAAGCTGTCCAACGACCCGGCATTCGAGGAGAAACTGGTCGATATCGTCGGCCTGTATCTGAACCCACCGGACAAGGCACTGGTGCTGGCGGTGGATGAGAAAAGCCAGATCCAGGCGCTCGACCGCACCCAGCCGGGGCTGCCGCTGAAGAAGGGCCGCGCCGGCACCATGACGCACGACTACAAGCGGCATGGCACCACCACGCTGTTCGCGGCGCTCAACGTGCTCGATGGCACGGTCATCGGCCATTGCGTGAAGCAGCATCGGCACCAGGAGTTCATCCGGTTCTTGAGGATCATCGACGAGCGCACGCCAAACGACCTCGATTTGCATCTGGTGGCTCACCCATCCCCTCATTCTGTTATAGCGATGGCTGGCATGAACACGCCCGCCTTGGCCACGGCGTCGGCGAATTTTTCGATCAGCGGCATGAGGCGGTGCTCGGGCATGTTGGGGATGAGGTCGTAGAGCATGCAGCCTTGCCGGAACAGCGAATGGGTCCGCTTCTTGCTGGTGTTGGACTTTAACAGGCGATCTATGCCGAGGCTTTCGCCAACGGCGCCGCGCAGGGTCAGCAAGGCGGTGGCGAAGGCGCTGATCAGCAGCAGGCGGTCGCGACACATTGGCTCGCCGATGCGCGTGGCGGACAGGCTCATGCCGAAGCGCAGGTCCTTGGTGTCCCGAAACTGCGGCTCGATCGTCCAGCGCCTGGCATAATGATTGATCAACGTGGCCGCCGTTGCGTCGCGCTCGCTGGTGGCGAGGCACCAGGGTTCTTTCATGTCCCTGGCATGCACGCAGACGACCGCGCCGACCTGCTGACCCTTGGCAGTGACACGCGCATCGGGCAGCTTGCGGGCGCGTCCGCCCTTGCCTACCCATTCGGCGGCAGGTTTGGTTTGTCCGCAGGCATCGGTGACATGGATGTTGCCACGAAATCGGATGACGTAGCGAAAGCCCAACTCGGCCAGGAAGGCGAACAACTTCTGATCGCCGAAGCCGCGGTCGGCCAAAATGGTGACGCGGCAGCCGGACGGGATGAGTTCGGCCAGGCGCCGCAGGCAGGCATCCTCGAAGTCGTTGCGCTGGTTCGTGAGTTCCTCCTTCCAGACGCTGATCCACAGCAATGGCGCCGCCCGGCCATGACCGGTGACCAGACTCAGGACCAGCGTTGCCTGATCGTCGTGGTCAAAATC
>CAIXDS010000098.1 GCA_903918195.1 uncultured Acetobacteraceae bacterium
ATCACTGCGCGCCCCTACCGCGATCAGATGAGGATGACGTCGTGGCCCATGCTCCGGCGCGCGCGTGCGGTGACGGCATAGGTCTCGCCCTTGAAGTCCAGCACGAAGGCCGAGCCGGGATACTCGAGCAGGTTCGGGATGACGCCGCTGATTCCCTTTCCGGCGCCGGTCGGGGCGCAGGTGAGCAGATGGCCGTCCTGTCGGAACCGACGATCGGCCCCGCGTGGCGCATCGCGCATGACGCCCAGCACGAAGGCATCGGCGGGTGCGGCCGGCGCCAGGTGACGCGCAGCATTCCGCGCCGTCCCGAAATGGGCTGACCCGTGGGTATCCCGCGCCCTGGCGGCCGGAACCAACGGAACACCCGGATTTGACAGTTAGGCAAACAAATCAAGAACATCGGATGGCCTTGCGCGCTGCCTTGGACGCTGCCAGGGCAGGTTCAATCCGTCACCGGTTTCCGACACGATCTGCTTCCGGCCGCCCTGAGGTGATCAACGCCATCGGCAGCCATGTGCGGAAAACCTCACGGCCATGATTCCCGCACACCTGTTCATTCCGACAGGGTTTGTCGTGCATGATTTCGCCTTCAGAAGCGCCCGTTTCGGCGTCCCGGCAGGCCTGACGGAAATCAGGTGATTCCCGTCATCGTCCCCTGCGCACCATCTGACCGCCGGCAGCGTCCAACCCTATATTCCGCCTCGAAAGCCGCACCGATCCGTTCCGGCTTTGTCTGCCTATCTGTCAAATCCGGGTGTTTCGTTGGTCCCGGCCAAGGGCGTGCTGGCCGCCGCCAGCGCCAGACGCAGCGGCATCACGCGGCGGCGGTCAGGATAGATGCTTCATCCGACAAATCACCCCAATTCCTGGATTCGTTCGTTGCGGTCTCGCCAGGCACCCGATTCGAATCTTCCGATTCGGTTGCCCTGGCTCAGGCCCTTAGCCCAGGCGACGCCTGATCCCGGCCTCCATGTCCGCGCGACCTGCCTCATCATCATAGGTCTTGGCCAGTGCCATCAGGAGCTTCGAAGCGACGAACGGATGCGTCAATTGAAGTGACTGGCCCCACTTGCGGTACTTGCCAGCCAATTCTCGTTCCTGTTCACCTCCATCGCCCACGTTGCGCCCATGAACGCCCCTAGAGTTGTAGATACCCACGTGTGCGCCACTCATTATGGATTCGGACTGTATTTCCTCCATCACTTCACGCACGGGTTCGCAAGGCCAGACGCCGTCACTGCCGGCTGGAGCGTGCGCAAGCAGTTTGCCGATATAGATGTCGGCATTTTCTCCGCGGCTTAGCTCAGCGCCGGATTTACGAACGGCCATTACCCATTTTAGCAGACGCTCGGCCCTCACCTCGTCAATATCGTCTAGGAACGGGACGCGCCGGATGCCTTCAAGCAGTTTATAGCCGCGCCTAGCCAAATTTTTCACGCGATCCGGTGGCACCTGTAAATCGACTGGATCCTCTTTTCCGTCTTTACGCTTGTAGACCCACGAAATGGCCTGAACAAACATTTCAGGATTGGCCTCAATGTACTTTTCGAGATTTGGAATGCCGTAGGGGTTAGTGTACTTGTCCCACGGCCTCGCCAACAGCTCGATGAAGGCGAACTCCAAACCAGCCTTTTGCTCGAGAGTGAGCAAAGGGCTGGCGTTCAGGTGCTTAAATGCCCGTTCGACATTATAGTGTTCAAACGGATACTCATCGGATCGATCGCCACCGCCCTTCGCTATCTCGGAAAGCAGTCTGAACAAAACCTGAGCGTCAAGTTTTTGCGGCGCTGTGCGGACGCACGAAAACGCGGCGCGCGGCCGTCCGGCTCCGAGAAGCCGTTCGACGCCCTCATTGTTCTCTACGTCTGAGTTGCGAATCCATTCTGGCGCCACATTGTCCCAATATTTGGCCTTGGCAGCTTTGCCGAGCGCATCGACCATTTCCCAGGTATTTTTGTTAAACGGTGCGAGAATCAGAAGCCGGGCCGTTTCGTCTTCCGACAAGTCGGCTGCGACTTTCTTGAGAACCCGTTCGCGACCGTCATCGTCCGCCAGAGCGCGCAGTGCGCCAGCAATTAGGTTCTTGGACGGATACACGCCAGCGACGTCATCCAGAACCGGCTGGAGTGCCTGCCTCAGGAATGTCGGAAGCTCATTGATGGAGAGCAGATCGGTGGCCGCAAGCCAGCCAATCAGCCACGATGTGTTTCCGCGCTCAGCTAACTCCAGCAGTCCGGCGAACCCTTGCTGCTCGACTAGCTCGCGCATTGCCTTGACACGCATATTTTGAATGTGTTGTTCGCGCCTTTGAAATTCGATTTCCTTAATGCCCTCGATTTCGTCGGCGGACTCGTCAACCCATCTATCGCGGAACAGCCACGCGTGCTTGTTCAGTAGATTGCTCGGCTCAAGCGCAGCGTAGGCCGCTTTCGCCGCGGCAACTAAACTTGCCGTCCCGACCACTTTCTTGGCTCTTACGGGCGCACGCCGCGAAAGCTTTGAGACACGGATTTTTTCGCGCATAATCGCCTTATCGGCGTCACTCGCCCTGTCCCTCGCCCATGCTTCGACAAGCGCCCATACGCGGGCGTGATACTCCTCGGGGAGATCTCGTAGACGCTCAACCAAGTCGCTCAGCGTGCCGAGCGAATGTTCTGTCCAGTTCAGCGCCAACTCGACCATTTCGCGCACGAAGGCATAGACTGGACCCATTGTGGAAATCGGCTCCCCGAATCCGTAGCCATCCGATCGCCACCGTGGCTTTTGACTGTGGTTGCCAACCTGGTAGACAATCGCAATTTGCGCTACTATAATCTTCCAGGCTACGTCGGGAAAGCGCTCTGCCAACTGCTTCATCAGGCCCACGCGCGCTTCATGGTTGGCCTCTGTCTGGGGCATCCATGAACAGAAGATCGATGCGAGGGACTGTGTTGGCTTGTTGGACCAGTTGTCTTTGATCTCGACCTGGGCAAGCCGGGCCAGAATGAAAGCGGCGCGTGGCAAGGTATCATGATTCCACGAAAGTCCCTCCAAGGCCCATAGCAGGCCGATGCGGCTCGGACTAATCCCGAACACTCCCGCACCCAACGGACGCAGGAGACCGAAAACCGCGGGCGCGTCGGTCCTTAGATCCCGCTCGAGGATCGACAGAAATTCGTCGGGTGCAGCCTCTGCATAAGTTGGAAGGTCGCGATCGTTAGCTTCAAGGATACGTGTCGTTAGTGGCGTAGGTAGCAGGTCGCGTACCACTTTCACGGCCTCCCACTCCGTGTCGAGGCCAAGGCTCTCCTTGAATAGGCGGCCACCATGAACAGCCAGCAGAACAAGCGTTTCGGAAATGCCTTCGCGGAACGGACCGGAGAACTCGCGCGTCTTTCCGTGGATCGATGCGGCCCAGCGTTGGCCTTCGTCGAGATCTAAGGCAGGATCATCCTCGCCGAGCACCATGCCAGCCATGGAGAAGTAGCGCTTCAGATCATCGGACGTCACAGCACCTGCAATACCGTAGAGCAGATCAATCTTCGAAATAACGCCGTGATAGGTGCCGATTGACCAGATCGGTGCGTCGTTTAGCCGACTAAGGCTTTGGCACTCCTTCTCAAGCTCCGCATACGAGCGGTTCCCAGCCAACAATTCGAGCCCGAGCCTATCGGTAGGGTTCTCGCTGTGCCATGCACCAACAAACAGAAAGGGAACGAGACTTGCCGCCGTCTTATGATCCGCCGCCCAGTCCGGCGTCCGCACCGCTGGAACCGTTGCAAGTTGGCGGCGCAGTATGGTCAGCGACCGGCCTGACGCGGTCACAAGCCGGGAGATCTCGTCGCGATCCTTGCCCATTTCTTCGAGCGACCTGCTGATCGTCTCATAGTTGGCAAGCTCGAGAACAATGTGGCGCTCAGTGTTCGCCGAATTGCGCGGATAGACGACGATCGAGTGCATCTTTTTTGCAAAAGACGCGAGCTCGCGCTCAACTTCGCGAGTGAACGCAACTGGGATTAGGTTCGTCGTCCCTTCCACCAAACGCGGCAGGGCGCCGGGCTTGTTGAAGACTAACACACGGTCGCGGTAGGCGGCTAGCTCATCGCCGCCACGTTCCCCGAGCAATTGCGCGAGAAAGGCAAGTGCTTCTTCGGTCGAGTCTGCCGCTATTACAATCGGCCCATTCGGAGGCTTGGAGAAAAGCGAAATCATGGTCCGCTTGGCCGACTCAATGGCCGAGCTAAACAACGTACCGGTCAACGGCGGATCAGAAACATTGGCCCAATCCGCCCAGCACTTATCGAGTGAGCGAACGTCTTGCGCAGGAATATGGACTTCGTTGGCAAACCAAGCCTGCCCAGGCAACGACTGCTCCAGCCATTGCTCCAGGTCACTTGCATCATACACAAGAACACCTCTCCAGAGTCCTTTCGCTTGTTTTGCCGCCATCCAGGCGGCCTTTCCGGGCCATCGGCGTGGCGTGACGAACACAAAAGTCGTCTCAGCGCGTTCTTTCTCGTCAGCGACCGCAGTGACACTTTTTTCGAAGTCTTTTTCAGCTTTGCTTATGATGTCCGCGTTGGTCCCGAATTCCCAACCAGAGCGTCCGGCAGGCACCCAAGGGGTGCCTTCGCTTGCTTCAGTGAACCCGTCCCAGCCGGGGCGTTCGGCATCGTCATTGCCTGGAAAGTCTACTTTTTTTAGGCCGCTGCCTGTTGAATTAACAAGCGTACGGAGAAACACTGACAGTCGGCTGCGCGCGGGAATGTTGTGTGAGCTCCACCGCTCAATGTCGTTCGCCTTGATCGCAAGGAACGGCGGTACATAGACCTTCGTACTGGACGGAGCTTTCTTCTGTTTAGCCTGCGCGGCATCATACTGCGCCTGCATGTCCATCAGATCCTTGCGAGAGTGGTGGAATGCCTTCTCTAGGCGCACTGCCATGTCGTCGGACAGCGATGCGTTGCCGTTGAGAAGGTTCGATAACGCGGGGCGGCCAACCCCTATGAGCTGCGCGGCTTTTGTGACGGACATTCCACGGGGAATGACCTCCGTTTTGATACGCGTTCCCGGATGCTGAACGTTCTCAGAACCTGTCATACGAATCTCCAGATTAGCCCCACCAGCACGGAAGCGCCATGCTCCGCTCTGCTCATCTGTAGCGTGTAGCGGTACACAATACAATATTTATTCGCAATGGCTCCCTCCACGTGATAAGGGGTTCGTTATCGAGTCTGACCGGGCCTCGATTGCCGCCGTGGGCCGTAATTGGAGGGTTCGGGCCGATCGGGCTGGTTCCGGGTGCCCCTCGGGAAATGGACGGTCTCATCTGTCAAATTCGGGCGTTCGGTTGGCTCTGCTCCGACAGGGAATCATCATGCGAAAATTGGCCTCAGAAAGCCTAAACAGCACATTCGGCCTGCTGATGGTGCCTCCGGGCGGTGCGAGGTATAATTAATGAAAAGCCGTCGCTTGAGTTTTTGCTTCGGATCCGCTATTAAGCCTTAGAAAAATTCGGAGGCATCATAGAGGCTGATGATGAAAGTGACTGTGGTTGAGGGTACCCCGGCCGAACTGGCCGAGGCGTTTCCCGCCTTGTTCGCAACAACGCGCCAGGAGTTGGTAGCTAGGAGCAGCGGACCTCCGGCGGAGGTCGAGAAGGTCCAGGCTACGCCAGTGCCCGAGCCGACTTCAGATGGGATCCCAAACGGCTCAGCAGAGACGTCAGAATTTGTTACGAAAGCCGTAGCGCAGAAGATGCTCCGCCGTCGCCCCCTTGCGCCCGAGCAGCGCACCACGATCAAGGAAATCCATGCCGCGTACCCGAAAACAGCGCTTGCGACGGAGTTGCAGATGAAGCTCAACTATACCCCAGCCCAGTTTGCTGGCCTGATGGGGGCCTTTGGGCGGCGGCTTTCGCACACCGGGGGTTTCGTCGCCGGCACAAAGTTCTTTGCCAAGGAGTGGGACTACACAGCGGGGTGCTACCGCTACAGCCTGCCGAACAGCGTGCGCGAGGCCGTGGCCGAAGAGGCGTGGGCCAGCAATTAGACTAGGTCCTGGTTTCCCTGCAGATAGGGCGACCTCGTGGTCGCCTTTCTGCGGTCTGCTACCGTTCGTCATGATGGTCGACAATGAACGGTTATCGCTGCTGAAGGCCCCTGCCCTCTTGTACGCTGGCGACGATGACGGCGGCAGCCGGCCGCGCGCTCACGACGTATAACACCGAACAGCGTCCGTTGATGGCTGATACACTATAGCTAATAGTGTATCAGCCGGCGGCGCAAACCGGCCGTGGCCCTGCCTTTCCGCTGCCGTCCGACCGCCGCCGATGATACACTTCCCACGACTTCCTGCCCAAACCACCGAGCCCGCCGATGCGTCAGCCGCCATCCCCGGTCCCGTCCCCAGCCGCCGCCGCCGCGCGGCTGGCGCCGCGCCGGCACGCCAGTCCGCCATCCCGCATGCCGGAGCCGGTGCAACTGCCGCTCTTTCCCGACCGAGCGGCGCTGGTCCGCATCCGGCCCGAGCGGAACGAATGGCGCTTCTATCGCATGGAGGTCTGGCCCGACCTCTTCGGCCACGCCCTCCTTGCCCGCCTCTGGGGGCGGATCGGCACCCCGGGACGCGTCCGCCTCGATCCGCACCCCGATGCTGGCGCCGCCGTTAATGCGCTCGCCCGGCTCGTGCGGGCGAAGCGCCGGCGCGGCTACCAGGATCGCCCTCTGTGACCAGCCAGCCCGTCGGCCGCGCACCGGCGGCGGGGCCGGAGGCGCTCGTCCCTTCCCGCAAGCCCGAGCCCGTCAAGCCGAAGGCGGCAGCAGGAGCGAGGGCGCTGCCCTCATCGATCCGCTCCGCGGCTCGATCCCGCCAGCAGGCGAAACCACCTCCCGGTTCCGGCCCCGGCATCCGGAACCGGAAGAGGCAAAGTGCCGGCAGTCCCTCCCCTCTCCCACCCTCCGGCATGGGGCTGCACACCGCAGACGGCGCCCGCAAATACCTGACCGCCGGCGAGCGCGACGCCTTTCTCCGCGAAGCCGAGCTGGCCGACCGTCAGGTGCGGACTCTCTGCATGACGCTGGCCTTCACGGGCTGCCGGCTGTCCGAGGCGCTGGCGCTCACCGCCGATCGCGTTGACCTCGCCGCCGGCGTGCTGGTGTTCGAGAGCCTGAAAAAGCGCCGCCCCGGGGTGTTCCGCACCGTGCCAGTGCCCCCTGCCCTGCTCGACGCCCTCGACATGGTGCACGGCGTCCGCGAGCTGCAGGCGCGCCGCGGCAAAGGGCGCGGCGTGCGCCTGTGGCCCTGGAGTCGGATGACCGGCTGGCGCGCGGTGCATGCCACGATGGCCGCGGCCAGGCTGGACGGGCCGCACGCTTCGCCCAAGGGACTGCGGCATGGCTTCGGCGTGGCCGCCGTCTCCGCCGGCATCCCCCTCAACCTGGTGCAGAAATGGCTCGGCCACGCCCAGCTCACCACGACCGCCATCTACGCCAACGCCGTCGGCGCAGAAGAGAAGGACATCGCCCGGCGCATGTGGGAATAGGCCGCTGTCAGCCACCCGTCGCCCTTGAGAAACCCAAGCCGATAGCTTATGTTTCATCATGAGCCGGGTGTTGACCTCCGAAAGCACGGGTGCCGGAATCTACGTGTTCTCGGATGATCACTGCCCGCCCCACGTCCATGCCCGGCATCGTGGCGACGGTTGGATTGCGCGCGTAAGGTTTTCCTACGTGGATAGCGTGGTGGAACTGATGAGCATCGCGCCGCTGAAGAATTCCCCCCTTCAGCGGACGGTGAATCGCTTGTTGGCTGACATC
>CAIXDS010000099.1 GCA_903918195.1 uncultured Acetobacteraceae bacterium
CGAAAGCTGGCCTGGCCGGCCGTCTCCCGCTTGTCCATGCGGGTGATGGCCGCGTCGATCGTCTGGTCGATGCTCGCAACCGTCTCGGCCAGCCGGTCGTACTGGCCCAGATACATCCGCAGCATGAACCGGTGGTGGTCGGTCACCCGGCCGCGCAGCGCTTCGACCAACTGCTGCCGCGGCGCCTTGATCCCGCGATCCGCCAAATCCGCCAGCCGCGCCGGATTGGTCTCGCCGTCGATGATCGCCTCGACCATCCGCCGACCGCTGACGCCCATGATGTCGGTGATCGCCGAATCGAGCTTGATGTTGGCCTCTTCCAGCGTCTTCTGCAGCCGCTGGACATGACGGGTCTGCTCGCGGATGAGCTGCGTGCGGGCACGCAGCAGCGCGCGCAGCTCCTGGATCTCCTGCTCGGGGACGAAGCTCGCCCGGATCAGGCCGCAGGCCAGCAGGTCAGCGATCCAGGTGGCGTCGTTCACGTCGGTCTTGCGGCCGGGAACGTTCCTGATATGCGCCGCATTCGCCACGATCAGCTCAAAGGCGCCGTCGCTCAGGATGTTCCAGACCGGCTTCCAGTAGACCCCGGTCGCCTCCATCGCCACATGGGTGCAGCCCTGCCCGGTCAACCAGGCCAGCAGGGCCAGCAGGCCGGTCGTCGAGGTGTCGAACGTCCGGCATTCCCGGGTGGTCTTGGCGCCAGCCACGATCCAAACACAGGCGACGATTATCTGCTTGTGCACGTCCAGACCGGCGCAACGCGGATACAGCACTTCCATGGCTTCTCCTCCACGCATGTGCCGCCGGCGTGGGGAACCTCAGCGAAGGCAAAATCTGACAAACGGGCTCCGGGGGCATCGCTGCCCCGTGGCTCCAGTGGGGATGATCGAGGCTCCTCGGGTCCAACTCTAACACGGGCTCTGCGGCACCAAGGAAAGATCGACCTCTTTGCCGACGACCCCGCCAGTATAGCCGACCCCGCGCCCACCCAACGGTTTCATCCAGCGCGGGTCGGCCGGAGGCCGGTGGGAAACTCTTAAGGAATGGGGTGCAGGGGGCCATTGCCCCCTGCCGGGTCCAGGGCAGAGCCCTGGCCTTCCTTATCTTATGCGACGCCTAAAGATTGGCGCTCCATATCGTGTTGTCTGGACGACATGGTGTGGTTTCAATCCCGATGGACAACGTCGTTCTTGAGATTAAGGTTTCCATCATTGTATGATCAGTTATGCTTGCTTCAGTGATCCAATCGAGCAGTTTACGCTCCTTCTCACTCCGGCATTAGTGGATAAAGCATTAGGCACATGAACCGCAAACAGCGCCCGGCAGAAACGAAGCAGGCTCCCCCGTGATGCAACGAACGTCGCCGGGCGTTCAAGAGATGTTCGCCGCGGCACTCCAACATCATCAGGCCGGACGCTTGAGCGAAGCCGAACGGCTCTACCGGCAGGTTCTGGCAGTTCATTCCCGCCATGCCGACAGCCTGCACATGCTCGGGGTGCTTGCTGCGCAGGTTGGGCGCCATGATCTGGCTGTTGACATGATCGGCACCGCGATCACGGTCAATCCGAAAGCCCCCTCCTACCATTCCAACCTGGGCAACGTGCTCAAGGAACGGGGACGGCTGGATGAGGCGGTCGCCTGCTACCGCAGGGCCATCGACCTCAAGCTGGATTTCCCGGAGGCACACAACAACCTGGGCACAGCGCTTCAGGAACAGCGGGAGTTGGACGAGGCGGTCGCCTGCTACCGCAGGGCCATCGACCTCAAGCCGGACTACCCGGAGGCGCATAACAACCTGGGCAGCGCGCTTAAGGAACAGGGACGATTGGATGATGCAGTGGCCTGCTACCGTATGGCCATCCACCTCAAGCCGGACTTCCCGCAGGCGCACAGCAACCTGGCTTTGGCGCTGCTGGCGCGGGGCGATCTGGCGGCGGGATGGGAGGAACACGAATGGCGCTGGCAGACGCTGCAAATGATCAAGGACCGCCGCATCTTTGCCCAGCCGCTGTGGCGCGGCGAGGCGGCGGCGGGCCGTACGCTGCTGATCCATGCCGAACAGGGCTTCGGCGACACCCTGCAATTCTGCCGCTATGCCAGGCTGGCGGCGGATCGGGGGCTGCGGGTGGTCATGGAGGTGCAACAGCCGCTGGTCCGGCTTCTCCGCACCCTGGCTTGCGTCGATCTTGTGGTGGGGCGCGGCGAGGAACTGCCGGACTTCGACCTCCAGTGCCCGATGCTCAGTATGCCGTTGGCGCTGGGGACCACCCTCGCGACCATCCCCAGCGCCGCGTCCTACCTGCGCGCCGACGAGGCACAGGCTGCGGCCTGGCGGACCCGCCTCGCCGTGGTCGCCAACCAGGGCACGCGGATCGGCCTGGTGTGGGCGGGCAATCCCATCCCCCACTTGCGCGTCGCGGCGACGATGGACCGTCGGCGCTCGATAGCCCCGGACCGGCTGGCGCCGTTGTTCGACGTGTCCGGTGCGCACTTCTTCAGCTTGCAAAAGGATGGCCCCGCAGCGCCCGAGCACTTCCCGCTGACCGACGTCATGGCGGAGATGGGAGACTTTGCCGACACTGCAGCATTGATCGCCAACCTCGACCTTGTCATCTCGGTTGACACCGCAGTTGCCCATCTGGCGGCGGCGCTGGGCAAGCCGGTCTGGTTGCTGGACCGCTTCGATCCGTGCTGGCGCTGGCTGACCGGCCGGCGGGACAGCCCATGGTACCCGACGCTGCGCCTCTACCGCCAGCCGCGGCCGGGTGACTGGGAGTCCGTCGTGACCGAGGTTGCCCGCGACCTCCAGAGCCTGGCGGGGGCTGATACCTGATCGCGGAATGCCAACAACTCACGGGCGGCCGGGTTGTGCGGCCCGGACATTCTGCCTCGCCGAGAGTGGTTGCCCGAAGCGGCAATTGTTGCGAGTCGCCTTAATCTGCGGTGCGGTAATTCCTATACCGAAAAATACTTCGCTCGAGGGTTCAGCACCACGATCGCGCTGGTCGATTGCTCCGGATGCAACTGCCACTCATCGGACAGGGAAATGCCGATCCGCTCCGCTCCCAGCAGTTGCAGCAGCGGCGCCTGTTCCTCCAGCCTCGGGCAGGCCGGGTAGCCGAAGGAATACCGGCTGCCGCGGTAGCTTTGCGCCAGCAGCTTTTCCATGTCGCGGTCGTCCTCGCCGGCGAAACCCAGCTCGGCGCGGATGCGCTTGTGGGTGTACTCGGCCATCGCCTCGGCCATCTCCACCGACAGGCCGTGCAGATACAGATAATCCTGGTAGCGGTTGTCCTCGAACCACACCCGGGCGGTATCGGACGCCTTTTGCCCGACGGTGACCACCTGCAGCCCGATGATGTCGCGTTCGGTGTCATCCACGTCGCGGAAGAAATCGGCGATGCACTCGCCGTCCTCGCGCGGCTGCCGCGGCAGGGCGAAACGGGTCAGTTCCGTGCTGCCATCAGGATCGTAGACAACAAGGTCGTTGCCCTCGCCGGCCGCCTTCCAGTAGCCGTAGATCGCCTGTGGCCGGAGGATGTCCTGCTCCTCGCACAGTGTCAGCATGCGCCGCAGCACCGGCCGCAGCTCCTGCTTGGACCAGCCCATGAAGTCGTCCAGCGACCGGCCCTGTTTGCGGAAACCCCACTGGAACTGATACAGGCTGCGCTCGTTGAGGAACGGCACGATCGCCTTCGGCGCCGCCTCGATGACCCGCGGTCCCCAGAACGGCGGCTCGGCCACCGGCACATCGGCGGTCAGGCGGCGGCGGCGCTGCTGCACCTCGCGCAAATCCACCGGGTGGAACGCGCGGGCATCCGCCTGGCCGAGCTTGCGGCCGGAACTGCGCGCCCGGCCGGCCCGCTTGGTCTGCACCGCCGCCAGGTAGTCGTCGAGCGCGTCGCCGGTCACCTTGTCCATCAGGTGCAGCCCGTCGAAGGCGTCCTTCGCATAGGCCACCCGCCCGCTGGCATAGGCGCGCACGCAGTCCTCCTCGACATAGCTGCGCGTCAGCGCCGCCCCGCCCAGCAGCACCGGGATGTCGATGCCCTGGCGGACCATCTCTTCCAGGTTCTCGCGCATCACCACGGTGGATTTCACCAGCAGCCCCGACATGCCGATGGCGTGCGCCCGGTGCTCCCGCACCGCCGCCAGCATGTCGGCCAGCGTCACCTTGATGCCGAGATTGACCACCCGGTAGCCGTTGTTGGTGAGGATGATATCGACCAGGTTCTTGCCGATGTCGTGCACGTCGCCCTTCACGGTCGCCAGCACGATGGTGCCCTTTTCCTGGCCGTCCACCCGCTCCATGAACGGCTCCAGATAGGCCACCGCCGCCTTCATCGTCTCCGCACTCTGCAGCACGAAAGGAAGCTGCATCTTGCCGGCGCCGAACAGCTCGCCCACCACCTTCATGCCGTCGAGCAGGATGGTGTTGATGATGAACAGCGGGCTGTGCAGTTGCAGCGCTTCGTCGAGGTCCGCGCCCAGTCCCTTGCGGTCGCCGTCGACGATGCGGTCGCGCAACCGTCCCTCGATCGTGTCGGCCCGTTGCTTGCGCTTGGAGTCGACGGCTTTGCGGTCGGCGAAGATTTCCAGCAGGCGCTGCAGCGGGTCGTACCCCTCGCGCCGCCGGTCGAAGATGAGGTCTTCGGCAACCTGCACCTCCTCGGGGGGAATCAGATGCAGCGGCCGGATCTTCGCGGAATGAACGATCGCGCCGGTCATGCCCGCGCGCAGGGCGTGATCGAGGAAGACCGAGTTGAGCACCACCCGCGCCGCCGCGTTCAGGCCGAAACTGATGTTCGACAGCCCGAGAATGACCTGGATGTCCGGGAACCGCTCGCGGATCAGTTTGATTCCCTGCAGCGTCCATGCGCCGAGTTGGCGGTCGTCCTCGTTGCCGGTGGCGATGGTGAAGGTGAGCGGATCGATCAGCAGATCGGATTGCTGCAGCCGGTACCTGTTGCAGGCCAGATCGACCAGCCGTTCGGCCACCGCCAGCTTGCGCTCCGGGGTTTTCGCCATCCCCTCTTCATCGATGGTCAGCGCGATCACCGCGGCTCCGAAACGTTTGGCCAGTGCCAGACGGTCGCGTGCGGTGGCCTCGCCATCCTCGAAATTGATCGAGTTGATGATCGGCTTGCCGCCATGCAGCTTCAGCGCGCTTTCGATCACCGGCGTTTCGGTGGAATCGATCACCAGCGGCGCGTTCACGCTGGCGGTGAAGCGGCGCACCACCTCGTCCATTTCGGCGCGTTCGTTGCGGCCGACGAAGGCGGTGCAGATGTCGAGGCTGTTGCTGCCCTCCCCGGTCTGTTCGCGGCCCATGGCGACGCAGCCGTCCCAGTCATGCGCCTGCTGCAGCTCGCGCCATTTCTTCGAGCCGTTGGCGTTGCAACGCTCGCCGATGGAGAAATAGGAATTCTCCTGGCGCAGCGAAACCTGCTGATACAGGCTCGCCACTGACGGCACCCACACGACGCGGCGCGCCACCGGCGCGGGCCGGACCTCGCCGCGCCGGCGCAACATGGCGTCCAGCGCCGCGATGTGGTCGATATTGGTGCCACAGCAGCCACCGATCAGGTTGACCCCGTCCTCGGCGACGAAGCGCTCGACCCAGCTCGCCATTTCGGCCGGACGCAGCGGATAATGGGTCTGCCCGTCCACCAGCTCGGGCAGCCCCGCATTGGGCAGCACGCTGAGCAGGCCGGGCCAGTTGGCCGACAGCCAGCGCAGGTGCTCGGCCATCTCCTGCGGCCCGGTGGCGCAGTTCAGCCCGATCAGCGGCACATCCAGCGCCTGCACGATCGTCGCCGCCGCGGCGATGTCGGGACCCACCAGCAGCGTGCCGGTGGTCTCCACCGTCACCTGCACGAAGATCGGCGTGTCGGTGCCGGCCGCCGCGCGGGCGATCTTTCCCCCGTTCACCGCCGCCTTGATCTGCAGCGGGTCCTGGCAGGTCTCGATCAGGATGGCATCCACCCCGCCGGCGATCAGGCCGCGGCATTGCTCGGCCATGGCCGCTTCCAGCGGATCGTAGGCGATGTTGCCCAGGCTCGGCAGTTTCGTCCCCGGTCCGATGCTGCCGAGCACCCAGCGGTGCCGCCCATCGGCGAATTCCTCCGCCGCCTCGCGCGCCAGTTCGCCGGCCCGCTGGTTGATCTCGAAGGCGCGGTCGGCGAGGTCGAACTCGCCCAGCGTCACCCGCGAGGCACCGAACGTGTTGGTTTCCACCATGTCGGCGCCGGCGGCGAAGTAGCCGCGATGGATCTCGCGCACGATGTCCGGCCGCGACAGCACCAGCACGTCGGTGCAGTTCTCCCGCCCCCAGTAATCGCGCTCGACCTCCAGCGCCATGGCCTGCACGCGGCTGCCGGTGCCGCCATCGGCCAGCAGCACGCGGTCGCGCAACGCATCCAGAAGGTGGGGGCGGCTCATGGGGCGGACTCCGGGACCTGATCGGGAAAAACGGGATCGGGAAAGGCGGGGGATGGCTGGCGGGTGGCCGGCCATAGCCGCACCTCCAGCGTCCCGGGCACCGCCAGCGCCGGCCCGGGGGCCAGGCTGGCGCGCGAAAACAGCTCGCGCATGCGGGCGTCGTCAAAGCCGGGCCAGCGATGCGCCAGCCGGGTCATTACGTCGGTGCGGGCATGCGCCGCCAGATCGACCACCACCAGCCGCCCGCCCGGCCGCAGCACCCGCGCCGCCTCGGCCAGCGCACCGCCCGGGTCTTCGGCGTAGTGCAGCACCATCTGCAGCACCACCAGGTCGAAGCCGGCATCCGCCAGTGGCAGCCGGTACATGTCGGCCAGGCGCACGGCGCAATGGGTCAGCCCCGGCCGCGCCAGCCGCGCCCGCGCCAGCGCCAGCATGGCCCGGCTGGCATCCACGCCGAGCCCGGCGGTCACCCGTGGCGCCAGCACTTCCAGCAGCCGCCCGGTGCCGGTGCCGATGTCCAGCAGCCGGCCGATGTCGGCGTGCGGCAGCAGCCCCAGCAGCGCCTGCTCGACCGCGGCGGCCGGCAGGTCCAACGCGCGCATCTCGTCCCAGTCGGCCCCGGTGCGGCGAAAACTCTCCGACGCCTCGCGCGCCCGCTCGGCCCGCACCCGCGCGGCCTGCCGGCGATCGGCGGCCAGCGTGGCGTCGTCCTCGGGCAGCCGCTCCAGCACCGTGCGTGCCAGCGAGCCGCCCGGTGTCGCCGGCGGCGGCAGGGCGAACCAGACATTGGCGCCCTCGCGCTCCCGCTCCAGCAGCCCGGCCTCGCCCAGCAGGCGCAGATGGCGCGACAGCCGCGGCTGCGACTGGCCGAGGATTTCGGTGAACTCGATGACGCAGAAGCTGCCCCGCGCCGCCAGCGCCAGGATGCGCAGGCGGGTCGGCTCGGCGCAGGCGCGCAGGGCGGCAAGGAGCTGGTCCATGGGTTGTGCGCCTATAAAGATATCCTTATGTGAGGTCCATGGTGATCTTCGTCGATGCCCGCATTCCGGTGACCTTCGCTGCCGCCGCCACCGCGGGTCGGGGCGATGCGCTGCTGATCGAGGGGGCGACGGCGGCCCCGCCGGGCGTGCCGGTGGCGCGCTTCCCGGTGGCCGGGTTCGCCGGGCGAGGTCGCGGCCACCTGGCGGGCTGCGCCTGCTGCGCGCCCCGCGGCAAGGTGGCCGAGGCGTTGCACCGCCTGTTCCTCGCCCGCGCGCGCGGCGAAACCGGGTTCACCACGCGGCTTGTTGTCAGCGCCGGGCGGGAAGGGGAAGAAGCGGTCAGGCAGGCCCTGGCCGGTGATGCATTCCTGGCCGGGCGCTACCGGTTGGCGGAGGAGTGACCGGTGCCAGGAAGGCCGCGCCCCGCTCAGCCCGCCGGCAGGTCCGAATCGCCCGGGCCGAGCGGGCGCTGCATGGTCACAACGTCCAGCCAGCAGCCGAATTTGAACCCGGCCGCTCGCAGCACGCCGGCATGGGAAAAACCCAGGCTGGCGTGCACGCCGATCGAGCCGACATTCTCGGCATCGCCGATCACCGCCACCATCTGCCGGAAGCCCCGTGCCGTGGCGTGTTCAAGCAGCCGCGTCACCAGCGCCTTGCCCACGCCCTGGCCGCGCACATCCTCGCGCACGTACACACTGTCCTCCGCGGTGAACCGGTAGGCCGAGCGGTCCTTGTGCTGGGCGTAGAAGGCAAAGCCCAGCACCCCGGTCGCATCGGTCGCCACCAGCCAGCACCAGTTGCGTGCGGTGCCGGCCGCGAAACGGGTGGCCATTTCCTCGACCGATGGGGGCACCTCCTCGAAGGTGCCGGTGCCATGCAGCACGTGATGGGCGTAGATCGCCTGGATTTCGGGCAGGTCGGTCGTTGTCGCCGGGCGTATGTCCATCGCGCGTCCTCAGCGGGGAAATTCGGTCAGCCGGGAGCCAGCACGTCCGCGGCCGGTTATGCAAGCCCCGGCAGCGAAGGGGTCGGGTCGAATCGGGGGAACATTGGCGCCCGCACGCCGGTTTCGACGTTGATCTTAACGCGGCATCGACCTGTTTCACGGCATTGTTGCCATATCCTGCTGGGGCGGCGCCGGGGGCAGGGCGGTTTTTGGTCACCCGGCGCGCAGGGGTATGCTATAAGTTACGGTGCCGGTGGCGAGGACAGCCTGCGGGACACGCCGGGGCGGACCAGGTTCGGCAAAGTCTGGCCATGATCCCCTCCACGGACCGGCCGGCAGTCCGCGAAGAAGGGTAGCGATCTTGCATTCTCCTGACGGCCAGCTACAGCAGTCCGGGCCAGGGTCCGACGGCACCCCGGTCACCGGTATCCCGCAGCCGGGCGTCAGCCCGATCGAGCTCAGAGTGCTCGCGGTCATGGCGGCCGCGCGCTACCACGGCGTCCAGCTCGATCGCGACGATCTGCGCTTCCCCGGCGGCCAGCCGCCCGAGCCGGCCGCGCTGGTGGATTGGCTGCGCAATGCCGGGCTGTGGGCGCGCGGCGTGCGCATGCGCTGGCGGAGTCTGATCGGCCTGCAATCCTCCGCGCCGGTGGTGCTGCTGCTCAGGGACGGCGGCGCCGCCCTCGTGGTTCGGACCGATCCGGCCCGCGACCGGGTGTGGACCCGCGACCCGGCCGCCGAAAACGATTCCGAGCCGGTCCCGGTTGATGCGGCGGCGATGGAAGCGGTGTGGGATGGCGAGACCATCCTGCTGCGCGCCGACCGCGGCAATGCCTACGACAACGAGCCGTTCAGCCTGGTCTGGCTGGCCCGGCTGGTCTGGACCGACCGCAAGCTGATGCGGGAGATCTTCCTCGCGTCGCTGATGATGACCGTGCTCAGCATCGTCATGATGCTGCTCGTCATGGGCGTGGTCGGCGGGGTGGTCACGTACCGCAGCTACAACACGCTGGCTCTGTTATCGCTGCTGCTCGGCATCGCCATGCTGTTCGAGGGGTTTTTCGGCTACATTCGCCGCCAGCTGACAATCGTGCTCGGGCGGCGCGTCGAAGCCCGGGTCAACCTGGAGATGTTCAAGCGCATCCTGGGCCTGCCGATCGACTTCTACGAGATCAATCAGGCCGGCGCGATCATGTATCGCCTTGGCCATATCGGCAAGGTGCGCGACTTCCTCACCGGCCGCGTGCTGACCACCCTGCTGGACGTGGTCACGCTGCTGTTGCTGCTGCCGGTGCTGTACGTCCTCAACCCGATTCTGGCCTCGCTCAGCCTGGTCGCCGCTATCCTCATGGTGCTGATCATCGTGGCGTTCATCCGCCCGATCCGCCGCGTCTACCTGCGCTACGCCGACGCCGAGATCGCCAAGTCCACCGTGCTGGTCGAGAGCGTACGCGGCATCCGCACGGTCAAGTCGCTTGGCCTGGAACCGCAGCGCAAGGAGGCCTGGGACAGCACCACCGCCGCCACGGGCAGCTGGAAGCTTGAACTGCAGGATCTGATCAACTGGCCGCAGACCCTGGTCCATCCGCTGGAATATTTCATGCGGAACGGCGTGCTGCTGGTCGGCGTCTACCTCGCCATCAACGGCGCCATGGACGCGGGCGGGATGCTCGCCTTCATGCTGCTGAGCGGCCGGCTGTCTGGGCCGATCGCCGGCATCGCCCGGATGATGGAGGAGATCGAGGACATCCGCAATGCGGTGAGCATGGCCGCTTCGGTCATGAACGAGAAGCCGGAGGACGCCCGGCCGGGCATCGGCCTGCGGCCGCGCTTTGCCGGCGCGATCAGCTTCAGCAAGGTCAGCTTCTCCTATCCCCGCGCCAAGTCCCGCGCGCTGGACAACATCAGCTTCGAGATCCCCGCCGGCAGTTCGGTCGGGCTGGTGGGGCGCTCGGGTTCGGGCAAGTCCACCATCACCCGGCTACTGCAGGGCATCAATCGCGACTATGAGGGCTACGTCAAACTTGACCGCGACGACCTGCGCTCGATCAACCTCACCCATCTGCGCCGCAGCTTCGGTGTCGTGCTGCAGGAGAACTTCCTGTTCCGCGGCTCGATCAAGGACAACCTCATCGCCGGCCGTCCCGGCCTGACCATGACCGACGTCGTGCGCGCTGCCCGCCTGGCCGGCGCCGAGGAATTCATCGAGCGCATGCCGCAGGGATACGAGACCTTCATCGAGGAAGGCTCGCCGAACGTCTCCGGCGGCCAGCGTCAGCGGCTGGCGATCGCGCGGGCTTTGATCCACGACCCGCGGCTGCTGATCCTGGACGAGGCGACATCGGCGCTGGACCCCGAGAGCGAGGCGCTGGTGAACGCCAACATCGCCCGGATGGCGCATGGCAGGACGATGGTGGTGGTGTCGCACCGGTTGTCGTCATTGACCGAGATGGACCAGATCATCGTGCTGGACCAGGGCAGCGTGATGGATGTCGGCCCCCATCGCGAGCTGGTGGACCGCTGCCCGGTGTACCGGCAGTTGTGGCTGCAGCAGACGCGCTACATGCAAAGCACCCGGGCGGCGGCGCCGGCTCCGGTGCTGGCCCAGGGACATTGAAAAGGCCGGGACATTGAAAAGGGCGCGGACATTGAAAGGGGCGCGGTGATGGGCAGTCCTCCGGTGCTGGTGAAGTCGGGTGGCCGGCCGTTGGCGCTGGGGGCGGGGCTGCGGGGCCAGGCGGCGCCGGCGCTGCTGGAGTACCAGTCGCCGACGGCGGCGGTGATCGCCCGCCCGGTGCCGGTGCAGTCGCGCCATACCGGCTGGGTGATCGTCGCGACGGCTGCCGCCATGTTCGCGGTGGTGGCGCTGCTGCCGATCGACAAGATGGTGACCGCGCAGGGCAAGGTGATTGCGACCACCGGCAACCTGATGGTGCAGCCGCTGGACGTTGCGCTGGTTCGCGCCATTAACGTCAAGGAGGGCCAGCTGGTGCATGCCGGCGACGTGCTCGCCGAGCTCGATCCGACGTTTACGCAGGCGGATGTGGGGGCGCTGGAAGGCCAGGTGACCAGCCTGCAGGCCGAGGTGGACCGGCTGACGGCGGAGACGCAGAATCGGCCTTACGTGGCGGATTCCAGCCCGGCGGGCCATCTGCAGGCGCTGATGTATGCGCAGCGGCACGCCGAATTCAGCTTCAAGATGGAGGATTACGGGCAGAAGATCGAGGCGACGCGGGTGAAGCTGGCGCAGGCGGCCTCGGACGTGGCGACGCTGACCGATCGCCTGAAGCTGGCCGGCGTGGTGGAGGGCAAGCGGCGCGAGCTGGAGCAGTTTAAGGTGGGCAGCCAGTTGAACCGTCTGCAGGCGACGGACACGCGGTTGTCGGTCGACGAGCAGCTGGCGACGGCGAAGTCGCAGGTGCTTTCGGCGCGGCGGGACATCGACGCGTTGATCGCCCAGCGCGACGGCGAGGCGAAACAATACGCGGCGGCCACCTCGGAGCAGCTGGCCGAGCAGGACCGCAAACTGTCGGATGCGCGCGAGCAGTTGAACAAGGCGCGGCTGCGACGCAAGCTTGTCCAGTTGCGGGCGGAGCGCGACGCGATCGTGCTGCGGGTGGCGCGGGTCAGCGTCGGCACGGTCATGCAATCCGGGCAGGAATTGATCCAGCTGGTGCCGCTGGACGCGCCGTTGCAGATCGATGCGATGGTGGGCGGCCGCGACGTCGGGCTGGTGCGGGTGGGCGACCCGGTCACCATCAAGTTCGAGACGTTCCCGTACACCTTGTATGGAACCGGGGCGGGGCGCGTGCGGTCGGTAAGCCCGGACAGCTTCAAGGACCCGAACGGGTCGCCGCAGCAGGGGGCGTCGACGCGGTCGGCGGCGGCGGTGGGACTGCTGTCGTTCCGGGCGCTGATGTCGATCGACGAGGTGCAACTGCATGACTTGCCGGAGGGGGCGCAGATCGTGCCCGGCATGCCGGTGGAAGCGGACATCCGCGTCGGCAAGCGCACCGTGCTGCGCAGCATAATGTCCGTCCTTATTCCTGCCGCTTCCGAGGGCATGCGCGAGCCATGAGTCCTGCCAGTCGCCGTTCCACGAGGCTCTGGCCCCTCCTTTCCTCCGTGTGCGGAGCCTGATGGCGATGGCCGGTCTGTTTGGTTGGATGGAATTCGCGTCCGGGTCGCTGAAGCGGGCGCGCCGGCTGATCGAGGAGGGCAAACGGGCGGAGGCCTTCCCGCTGCTCGCCAAGGCCGCCGAGGCGAAGCTGCCCGAGGCCGAGTTCCAGGTGGCGCGCTGCTACCTGGAAGGCGCCGGCGTGCCGCCGAGCGCGGTCGAGGGCGCGCGCTGGCTGGAGCGTGCCGCGTCCCAGGGCTATGTCGATGCGCAGTCGATGCTGGCGGCGCTGTACATCCATGGCATCCCGGGCAGCGCCGCTCCGACCGCGGCCAGCCGGGCCAGCGAACTCTCCGCCAGCCGCCCGGCGGCGGCTTTGTTCCACCAGAACGAGCCGGCGAAACCCGATTTCGAGCGTGCCGCGGTATGGGCGTGCAAGGCGGCCGAAACCGGTTCGGCCGACGGCCTGGCGCTGCTCGGCTACATCCTCACAACGGGCCCTGAGGAGATGCGCGACCTCGAGGCGGCCGAGGCGCTGTATCGCCGCTCGGCGGCTGCCGATTGTCCGCAGGGGCGGCTCGGCCTCGGCCTGGCGCTGCTGCGCAACGCCCGCGCCCCCGAGCATTTCGCCGAGGGGGCCAGTCACCTGGCCGGCGCCGCCGAGGCGGGTCTGCCCACCGCCCAGTACCTGCTCGGGGTGCTCTACGAGCAGGGGCAGGGGGTGGAAAAGGACCTGGAGCGTGGCGTCGGCCTGTACAAGGCGGCGGCCGAGAAGGGGCTGCGCTCCGCCCAGGCGCGCTGGGGCGTGGCTCTGATGGAAGGCCGTGGGGTGGAGAAGGACCCGCTCACCGGCGAATCCTGGCTGCGCCGCGCGGCCGTCGCCGGCGATCCCGAGGCCGCCTGGCTGATCGGCGACATCTATGCCCGCGGCGGCGAGCTGCCGCCCAACCATGCCGAGGCAGCGATGTGGTTCCGCATCGCTGCCGAGACCGGCCACCGCATGGCCGCCCGCGCGCTCGGTATGCTGCATCTGACCGGTGCCGGTGTGCCACGCGACCCTATCGAGGCGGCGCGCTGGTTCCGTGTCTCCGCCGAGGCCGGCGACGCCCAGGCGAAATACGACCTTGCCGCCCTGGTGCTGCAGGGCCAGGCCTCAAAGGAAGATTCGGTCCGCACCCGTGAATGGTTCGAGGAGGCGGCCGCCTCCGGCGACCTAGTGGCAGCGTTCAACTATGGTGTCTGCCTCGCCCAGGGTGTCGGTGTGGAGCGCGATGACCGCCGCGCCGCCGAATGGCTGCGCCGCGCCGCCGAGGGTGTGGTCAACGCTCAGTACTGGTATGGCCGTATGCTCATCGAGGGCCGTGGTGTCGCCCCCGACCTGACCGAGGGCCGCGCCTGGATCAGCCGCGCCGCCGAGGCTGGCATGACCGAGGCGCAGGTGGCGCTGGCCGAGATGATGGTGAACGGTCGCGGCGGCCCCAAGGACCACGAGGCCGCATTGAAGCTGTTTCTGTCCGCCGCCAGTGCCGACCATATCGGCGCGATGTTCGCCGTGGGCGCCATGTACGGCGGCGGCCACGACGTCCCCTGGGACCGCCCGCAGGCGCAGCGCTGGTTCCGCAAGGCCGCCGACCGTGGCCATGGCCATGCCCAGCTGATGCTGGGCCGCTACTTCGCCCGCGGCCTGGCCGGCGAGACCAACCTGGAGCAGGCGCGCATCTGGCTGGAGCGGGCCGCGGCGCAGGGATTGGACGAGGCCAGGAATGAACTCGCCGCGTTGCGCACGCCGGTCCCGGCAGCCGCGCCCCTGGGTGGCGCCGCTCCGGTACCAGCCAACGCCGGCGCCCCACACGCCGAGGTGGGCGCGCGCTGACGCCGCACCCGCGCCGGGCCGGTGATGGCGAAGACGCGCGACGAACTTTTCGCCGAGCAGGCACAGGAGGCGTTCCAACGCGGCCAATGGCAGCTCGCCGCTGGCGATCCCCGCGGCGCCCTGCGCTGGCTCGAGCGCGCCCGCCGCTTCGCCCCCGAGGACCACACGCTGCGTTTCGCGCTCGGCATCGCGTGGCTCCGCCTGGGCGATCGCGGCCGCGCCGTACCACTGCTGGAGGCGGTGACTTGCCATTGCGACGTGCGCGAGGCCTGGTTCGCCCTCGCATCGGTGTGGTCCGGCCAGGGGCAGGCCGGACCGGCCGCGGCCGCGCTGCAGGCGCTGTTGTCGCGTCATGTGCTGCCCGACGATGCCGGCTTTTCCGGATCAGCGTCTGACATCGCCCGTGCGGCCGGCTATCCGGGCTGGTGCGGCCGCAGGCGCGACGGCAGCATTGCCGCCGTTGCCGCGGCCCCCGTGGCCGCGACGCTGGACGGGCGCCGTCTGGCCAGGCGCCGCCTGGCCGCGCCGCTCGAAGCGGGCATTCTGGCGCTCTCATCCGGCGGGCGGGAATTGCTGGGCAGCCCGCTCGACCTTGCCGCCTTCGGCCGCGTCGAGGGGTTCGTTGCCGTCTCTGATGGCGGGCTGACGGGCTGGGCCTGGCATCCTGCCGACCCGGAAACGCCGCCGCGCCTGACCATCCGCACCGCTGCCGGCGCGACCATGCTTGCGCTCACGGCGGACGACACCGCGGTACTGGCGCCGCACCCACTGGCGCGGCCGCGCGGCTTCGCCGTGCCCGCCGCACGTCTCGCCGCTTCCGCCGGCCTGCTGCATGTCACCGGCCCGGACGGGCGCGACCTCACGGGCAGCCCGCTCGACCCGGCGCTGGCGTTCGTTCCGGCCGCGATCGGGGCAGCGCCCGCCGCCGCGGCCGTTGCCCGCCCGGCGCCCCGCCGCCCGGTCGCGGTGGTGATTCCCGTCCATGGCGGCCTGCGGCTGACGCTGGAGTGTCTGGCCTCGGTGCACGCCACCATCCCGCCCGGCAGCACGGTGATCGTGGTTGATGATGCCAGCCCCGAGCCGGAGCTGGTCCGCGCGCTCGACGCGCTGGCGGCGCAGCGCCGCTTCGTGCTGCTGCGGCACGCCCGCAACCGGGGGTTCCCGGCCAGCGCCAATGCCGGGTTGCGGGCCGCCCGGGCGCGGCGCGGCGGACCCGACGCGGTGTTGCTGAACAGCGACACCCGGGTGGCGCCGGGGTGGCTGGAGGCATTGCGCGCCGCCGTACACGCAGCGTCCGACATCGGCACGGCCACGCCGTTCTCCAACGACGCCAGTATCCTCAGCTATCCCGAGCCCGGCCGGCGCAATCCGGTTCCCGACGGGGCCGGGCTGCACCGTCTGGCCGCCCTTGCCGCCCAGGTCAGCAAGGGCAGTGTGGTGGACATCCCGACGGCGGTGGGGTTCTGCATGTACATCCGCCGGGAATGCCTCGACGCCACCGGGCTGTTCCGCGAGGACGTGTTTGCCCAGGGCTACGGCGAGGAGAACGATTTCTGTCTGCGCGCCCGCCGCCTGGGCTGGCGGCACGTGGCGGTGCCGGGCGTGTTCGTCGCCCATGTCGGCGGCGCCTCGTTCGGCGGCGCACGTGCCCAGCTGCTGGCACGCAACATAGCGGTGCTGGAACGGCTTCACCCCGGCTATCGCGCCCTGGTGGCGGCACATCAGCGCGCCGATCCGCTGGCCGATGCCCGGCGCCGCCTCGACGCCGCCCGGTTCGGCGCGGAGGCACCCTCCGGCCTGCCCGCCGTGCTGCTGGTGACGCATGACAGCGGCGGCGGCGTGGAGCGGGCGGTGCGGTCCCGCTGCGACTCGCTGCGCGCCGAGGGCAGGCGGCCGATCGTGTTGCGGCCGGTGCGGGCGGCCGAGGGACCGAGCCGCTACCTTCCCGGTCTCTGCCTGGTCTGCGACGGCACCGCCCGCAGCACGCCCAGCCTGCACTTCGCGCTTCCCGCCGAGCTGCCCGCGCTGCTGCGCCTGCTGCGCGCCACCCGTCCCGAGGCGATCGAGGTGCATAACCTGCTGGGCCACCACCGTGCGGTCATGCAACTGCCGGCGCGGCTCGGCATTCCGTTTGACGTGCATGTGCACGACTACGCCTGGCTGTGCCCGCGCATCACCCTGGTCGGCCCATCGCGCCGGTATTGCGGCGAGCCGGAGGAGCCGGCGGCCTGCACGGCCTGCATTGCCGCCGCCGGCCGCAACACCGACGAGGAGATCGCCGTCGCCGCGCTGCGCGCCCGCTCGGCCGCCGAGCTTGCCGCCGCGCGCCGCGTGGTGACCCCCTCGGCCGATACCGCTGTCCGCCTGCGCCGCCGCTTCCCGGGCCTGACCGTGGTGACACGGCCGCACACCGACGATGCCGCCCTGCCGCCATCTGCTGCAGCGGCGCCGGGCGCGGTGACCCGGGTCTGCGTGATCGGCGGTATCGGCCCGGAGAAGGGCTATGACGTGCTGCTGGCCTGCGCCCGCGATGCCGCCGCACGCGTGCTGCCGCTGGAATTCGTGGTGGTCGGCCACACGCCCGACGACGCCGCCCTGCTGGAAACCGGCGTTGTGTTCGTCACCGGCCCCTATGAGGAGGCCGACGCGGTGGGGCAAATCCGCGCCCAGCAGGCGCAGCTCGGCTTCCTTCCGTCGGTCTGGCCGGAGACCTGGTGCTTTACCCTGGGCGAGGCCTGGCAGGCCGGGCTCGACGTGGCGGTGTTCGATATCGGTGCACCGGCGGAACGCGTGCGCCGCACCGGCCGCGGCTGGGTGTTGCCGCTGGGGCTGCCGATTTCCGCCATCAACAACGTGTTGCTTGCAGTACGACCGCGCGCGCGCCATGAAGGTTCACGCGATAACATTGTTGCGCAACAACCGATCGCACTTTTTACGAACGGCCCATAGCGAGACCCCCCTGCATGTCCGACGCCGAAAGTGCCGCTCAGAGATCCCCCCGGGCGTTGACCGAATTGAAGGTGAGCGGCCACCTGATGACTCTGGATGCGGGGCTGTACTGCATCGTTCAGAATCCGTCCCGTGCTGCCGAAGCGGCCTCGGGCCTGCCCGGCGTGCGCCTGTCGCTTCCCCCCGGTCCGCTCGGCCGGCCGGAGGCGCTGACCATCCGAACGTTCCGCGAGGATGGCTGGCTGCAGGGCGGCGGCGATGCCGCGCTGGTGCGGGTGGCCGGCGGGCCGGCGCAGGTGCTGGTCACCATCTACCAGTCGCCCAACGCCGATGCCTCGACCGCGCCCAACCTGCAGGTCGTTCGTCTGCTCGACCCCGCCGCCCGCCAGGGCGCGCCGGTGCCGTCGCCGCAGACCGCGGCCCAGGTGGTTGACGTGCTGGCCCATGTGCAGGGCCAGGGTGATGTCGGCGGTCGCCTGGGTTCCTGGATCGGCGAGCGCGGCAGCAAGCGCTGGGTGGAGGGGTTCGCGATCGCGCCCGCCGACGGCATTCCCGGCGACGACATCGAGTACCAGGCGGTGCTCGGCCGCGGCTGGATGTCGCCCTGGGTCGAGGGCGGCCAGTTCTGCGGCAGCCGCGGCATGGCGCTGCCCATCCTCGGCCTGCGCGTGCGCCTGCGCGGCGCCAGCGCGGCCACCCATGAGTGCCTCTATGCCGCCACCTTCGTGGACGGCGCCAGCATCGGTCCGGTGCAGGCCGGCGAGGCCTGCGAGGCCGAAAGCCTTGCCCCGGTCGAGGCCTTTTCCGTCATCATCCGCCCGCGCCCGGATGACGAAGCCGCAGCGCTTCCGATCGGCGAGCCCGCGCCCGAGGACCCGCGCGGTCGCGCCGCCAAGGACCCGGCGGGGAAGACTGCCGCGAGGGGGCCGGTGCAAGCCGCACCGCAGACCGGTCCGCGCCGCGGCAAAAGCTGACCTCGTCCCTGGGTTCCCGCCCCGGGCTCATCGGGCGCGGCCACACGTCCTGAGGGCGCCGGCCGTGTCTGTTCCCGCACCTCCTGCCGAGATCGCGCGTGCGCTACCTGTTCGTCCACCAGAACTTCCCCGGCCAGTACCTGCATTTCGTCCGGCATCTGCTGGAGGACCAGGCGAACGACATCGTTTTTCTGTCGGAGCCGAATAACAACGCCATTCCCGGCGTGCGGCGCGTGATCTACCAAAAGCCCACCGCGGGCCGTACCGTGCATCCGAACATCCGTGATTTCGACGCCGCTATCCGCCGGGCCGAGGCGGCGGCCGGGCTGGCGCGCAACCTGCGCAGCCTCGGCTTCACGCCCGATATCATCATCGGCCACCATGGCTGGGGCGAAATGCTCGATCTGGTGGACGTATGGCCCGGCACCAAGCTGCTCGGTTATTTCGAATTCTATTACCAGACCGAGGGCCAGGACGTCGGCTTCGACCGCGAATTCCCGATGGATGTTGGCCAGTTCCCGCGCATCCGGGCGATGAACACCGTCAACCTGCTGGCGCTGGCGCTGCACCAGCACGGCCAGACGCCCACCCAATGGCAGCACAGCCGCTATCCCGCATGGGCGCAGGCGCAGATCGGCGTGCTGCCCGAGGGCGCGCGGCTCGATGTCTGCCGCCCCGACCCCAAGCTGCGCCAGGAGCCCTTCGCGCTTGGCCGCTTCGTGGTGAAGCCGGGCGAGAAACTGGTCAGCTACGTCGCCCGCAACCTGGAGCCCTATCGGGGCTTTCACGTGATGATGCGCGCGCTGCCCGACCTGCTGGCGGCGCGGCCGGACGTGAAGGTGGTCATGGTCGGCGGCGACGACGTGAGCTACGGCGCGCGCCTGGCCAACACCACCTGGCGGGCGCATTTCCAGCGCGAACTGGCCGGCAAATACGATGCCTCGCGGGTGCTGCTGCCCGGGCAGTTGCCCTATCCCGACTATTTGCGCCTGCTGCAGCGGTCGGACGCGCACGTGTATCTGACCTACCCGTTCGTGGCCTCGTGGTCATTGCGGGAGGCGCTGGCCTGCGGCTGTGCAATCGTGGCCGCCGACGTCGATCCGGTCCGCGAGTTCGTCACCAACAAGCGCAACGGCCTGCTGACACCGGCACTGGACCCGGCGGCGCTGGCGCGCACCGTGCTGGAACTGCTGGAGGACGACAAGCTGAACCAGCGCCTGCGCCGCGCCGCGCGGCGCTACGCCGAGCGCCACCTCGATATGGACCAGCACATCGCGGCGTTTACCGCCCGGGTGGCGGAGTTGACCGGAGGAAGTTAAGGAAGGCCAGGGCAGAGCCCTGGCCTTCCTTACTTCCTCAGGCTAGCACCGTCGCCGCCCGCGCCGGCTCAACGAACTGGTGCCCCGGCGCGGCATAATAAAACCCGTTGGCAAAGGGCATGTCCGGATACAGCAGGCCCAGCCGCTGCACCGCCGCGCCCGGCTCCAGCCGTTCTTCCAGCACGTCGCGGAACAAGGCGGCGGTTGCCACCATGTCGCCGGTCTGCGGCGACAGGCGGAAGCGCTGCACGCCGGCTTCCCGCAGCGGCGCCAGTTCGTGCATCAGGTTGGCGCAGCTATGCGACAGTGTTTGCACCCCGTTCATCGCCAGGAACGGCATGTCCTCGATGGTGCGGATCGGCCGCCCGTCGGGGTCGGCCTTGCAGGCGAACTGGCAGGCATCCTTGGTGCGGTCCTCGGCGCGGGCATGGAAGCAGCGCGCCGAGATGGCCAGCGGCACCCGGCCGAACACGAACACTTCCAGCGGAATGCTGGACAGCCGCGCCAGGTCGGCGATCAGGGCGCCGGGCAATTCCGGGTTGAGGCAGGCGCGCACCGCGCCCTGGCCGACCAGGAAGGCCAGCGCGTCCTCGTTGTAGATGTTCACGAACGGGCCGATGGCGTGCGGCTGGCCACGCAGCGCCGGCAGCACGCCGACGTCGTTGACTTCCACCAGCCCCGGCGCCGCGGCGATCAGCGCGCGCATGGCGGTCTGTTCGCGCTCGTCGCTGACCAGCGACAGGGTTGACATCAGCACGTCCTTGCCGGCCCGGCGCAGGCGGGCGACCACCTCGGGCAGGTCGTCTTCGAAGAACGGCATGCGCTTGGAGCACACCACTTCGCCGAGGCAGACCGTGTCGTAATCGCCCTCGTCGGCGATGCGGAAATAGAAGTCGCGCACCGTCTCGGCGGGCCAGTGGAACAGCACCGGTCCCAGCACCAGTTGCGGCCCCAGCCGGGCCGAACGCGGGTCGGTCATCATCGCCATCCCTTCCGAAAGGCGCCGCGGGTTTCCTCGCCGCCCTCGGCGAGCCGGCGCAGCCGCTCCAGCGCCGCGCCGTGGCGGGCCAGCGGCTCGCCGCGCGCTTCGGCGTCGATCAGTTCGCGGAAGGCCGAGACCACTTCGGCCACGTAGAACCGGCCGCGCTGACGGCCCTCGATCTTGAAGGCGCAGATGCCGGCGCGCCGCATCGTGCCGATGTACTCGGCGGCGTTCAGGCACTCCGGCTCTTCGAAGATGTAGGCCGCGTCGGCATCGCCGGCGAAATAGCGGCCCTTGCACACGGTCGGGTAGCCGGCCGCCTCGCCGGGACCGAACGAGTTGGTGACGAAATCGCCCAGCCGGCACAGCAATTCGCCGTCCGCCTGGTCGTAACGCACATGCTCGGCCGGCGAGCACACGCCGCACAGATTGGGCGAGCGCCCGGTGGCATAGGCCGAGAGCGAGCAGCGCCCCTCGGTCATCGGGCTCAGGCTGCCGAAGATGAAGCACTCGATCTCGACCGGCACGCGCGATTTCAGCTCGGCGATTTCGTCGAGGGTGAACATGCGCGGCAGGATCATCCGGGCGATGCCGAAGAACTCGTAATAATACTCGATCGAGGCCACGGTGGAGGCGCCGGCCTGCACCGACAGGTGGCGGCGCAGCTTCGGGTGGGTGCGCGCGGCGTAGTCGAGCAGGCCGATATCGGCCATGATGACGGCATCCGCGCCCAGGCTTGCCGCGGTGTCGATGGCGGCATGCCACAGCTTGGTGTTGCCGGCCGAGGCGTAGGTGTTGATGGCCACGTTCACCTTGCGCCCGCGCGCATGGGCGTAGGCGAGGCCGTCCTTCAAATCCTCGGGGGTGAAATTCAGGCCGGGGTAGTTGCGGGCGTTGGTGGCGTCGCGGAAACCGCAATAGACGGTGTCGGCGCCGGCATCGATGGCCGCGACCAGGGCCGCCGGCGTGCCGCCGGGGGCGACGATCTCGGGGATCATCATGGTTTCGCTCATGGTTTTGCTCCCAGGGCGGCGGCCAGGGCCGCGCTGGGCTTCGGCCGCGGCTTCGGCGTGGTGTCTTTCAGCCGCCGCACTTCGCTGCGCAGGGCGGCGACATCGCCTTCCAGCCGCGCGGTGCGCTCGGCCAGCGGGCCGAGGAGAATACCGGCCCAGCGGTCAACCATGACACCGGCGCCGCGCACCACCGGGCCGAGCGGGCCGGGCAGGTTGAGGAACTCGGCGAACAGGTCCACCCCTGCGCCATCCATGGCATTGCGCAGCGTCACCGCCGCCGCCATATCGCCGGTGACGGTCAGTTCGCGGCTGAAGAACAGTGCATCGCCGTCCCGCCCGCCGCGCACCAGGTCGTAGAACAGCCGCAGCGGCCCGCGCATCTGCGCATCGGTCTGCGGTGCGTCCGCCTCCAGCGCCTGCTCGCGGTCGATCAGATTGACGGTGAACTTGCCCTCGGGGAAGTCGAGCAGGAAGGCGTAGGGCAGTTCCTCCGGCACGATCAGCAGCCGCTTGCCCTTCAGTTCGGCGAGCCTGGTGGCAAGCTTCGGGTACCGCTGGGGTATGCTGCCCGTCATGCGGCGCAGCAGGCCGGCGATCAGCGGTTGCGGGAGCGTCGCCAGGGCAAGCGACACGGCGAGATCGTGGGAACCCGGCCGCGGGAGCGTGGGTGCGTGTCGGAACAACATAGCGGCGGACCCTCATCCCGTTGCGGTTGTGATGGCGTTGATTTGGATCAAACCCAACACAGTTGCAATCAGATTATTTTTGAAACAAAATCGCCGTACAACAGAACCCTTCGCGCCAAGGCGCGGGAAGCAGGCGGCGGAGAAGCTGCTTGCACGGGGACTGGTGGGCGCGACAGGGATTGAACCTGTGACCCTTCGCGTGTGAAGCGAATGCTCTCCCGCTGAGCTACGCGCCCGGGAGCGGTCTGATAGGTCGCGGCCCTTCGGCCTGTCAAGCCTCGCGGCCCCGTTGCATTCCGGCCTTGAAGGCGCAGATAGCCGACATGCAAGAAAGACTGCCCGCCCTGATGGGGCTGCTGCTGATCCTGCTGTTGCGGCCCGACCTGGCGGCAGCCCAGACCGGCCCCGACCCCGCCACGGTGCACATGCGCTACACCGGCAGTGCCGTCGGCCTGGATGTGATGCGGGCGGACGCGACGGTGTCCATGGACCGCGCCGGCTACAGCATCCGGCTCTCCTCGCGCACGGTCGGCCTGCTGTCCGCCTTCGTGCGCAGCGACCAGCACAACACGGTGTGGGGCGTCTGGCGCGGCGGCCGGCCGGAGCCGCAGCGCTTCTGGTCCTGGGGCACGCTGCGCGGCCAACCGCGCGAGACCCTGATCGATTACGAGAAGGGCGTGCCGGTGGTGCGCCGGCTGACCCCGCCAACCGACGGCGAGCGCGAGCCGGTTCCCGACCAGGCGCGCGGCGACACCATCGACACGCTCAGCGCCATTGCCTTCCTGGTCCGCCACGTGGCCGACACCGGCCGGTGCGACGGCCAGGCGCGCGTTTTCGACGGCCGCCGCCTGACCGAGATCAGTGCCAGCACGGTGGGGCAGGTGGTGGCGGCGTCCGGCGAGGTGGGCGGCTACGCGGGCGACACGCTGCGCTGCGACTTCACCGGCCGGCTGCTGGCCGGGTTCATGCTGGATGATTCGGCATGGCAGCGCCGGCCGCACGGCGGCGCCGCCTGGATGGCCAGGGCGGTGCCGGGCGGACCGCCGGTTCCGGTGCGCCTGACCTTCGAAACGCGCTGGGTCGGCGAGATCGCCATGGTGCTGACCGAGGCCGGCCCGGGACCGTTGCCGGAGACGGCGCGCTGATCAGTCCGCCAGCAGCCGCCCCGCGATCGCTGGCAGATCACTGAACCTTTCCGCCACCGCCGCCGCCTGCGCGCCCACCTCGGGGCCGCCATAGCCCCAGGCCGCGAAGATCGCTGGCATGCCGAGCGCGGACGCGGCCAGCATGTCGTTGTGGTGATCGCCCGCCATCACCGCGCGGGCGGGCGTGCCGCCGGCCGCCTGCAGCGTCGCCAGCAGATGTCCCGGATCGGGCTTGCGCACCGGAAAACTGTCGCCGCCGCCGATCGCGGCGAAGAACCCGTCGAGCCCCAGTGCGGCCAGCAGCGTCCGGGCCGGCGCCAGCGGCTTGTTGGTGCACACCGCCAGCGCCCACCCCGCGTCGCGCAGAATGCGCAGCGTTTCCGCAACGCCGGGGAAGGCGCGCGTGCGCACCGCCGCGTTGGCGCCGTAATCGGCCAGGAATTCGGCCAGGGCGGTGCTGTCCGGCACCCGCCCGCGCGCGGCAAAGGCCCGCTCCACCAGCACCAGCGCGCCGTCGCCCACCATGCGCATCACCTCCGGCTCGGTGAAGCCGGGCAGGGCGCGGGCCGCCATCAGCCGGTCCAGCGCGGCGGCGAGGTCGGGCACGGAATCGACCAGCGTGCCGTCGAGATCAAGGACAAGGGTGCGCTGCATGAAGCTCCGGCTTCTGGGTGGGGTCACTGTTGCGGACGGAAATCAAGCTTGACCCCGCCGGGCGACCGGCGGAACCATCCTTCCTTTGACACGGCTCGTCGCACGCCGCTACCTCGGGGCCATGATGTCCGCCACCGCTATCCTGCTCGCCGCGGGTCTGGGCACCCGGATGAAGTCGGCGCTGCCCAAGGCGCTGCATCCGATCGCCGGCCGGCCGATGCTGGCCCACCTGATCGAAAGCTGCACCGCGGCGTTCGAACACGTCGTTGTCGTGGTCGGCCCCGGCATGGAGGCGCTGGCGAAGGTAGCAGCGCCGCACCCGGTGGTGGTGCAGCAGCAGCGCTTGGGCACCGCGCACGCCGCCCTGCAGGCCGCCGACCTGTTCGGCGACGGCGACGTGGCGGTGCTGTACGCCGACAACCCGCTGGTCACCCCGGCGACCCTGCAACGTCTGCGCCAGCGCCGCGCCGACGGCGATGTGGGACTGGCGCTGCTGGCCATGCGCCCGGCCGATCCGGCCCGCTACGGCCGCGTCATCTCCCGCGACGGTTTTGTCCAGCGCATCGTCGAATGGGCCGACGCCTCGCCGGAGGAGCGCGCCGAGGGGCTGTGCAACGCCGGCGTGCTGTGCGCCGAGGCTGGCCGCATGCACGCCTGGCTGCACGCCGTGCGCAATGACAATGCCAAGGGCGAGTACTACCTCACCGACGTGGTGGCGCTGGCCCGCGCCGATCGCGCCCTGGTCGCCGCCGTCGAGGCACCCGAGGCGGAACTGCGCGGCATCAATTCCCGGGTGGAACTGGCCGATGCGGAGGCCGCGGTACAGGCCAGGCTGCGGCTGGCAGCGATGGAGGCGGGGGTCACCATGACCGACCCCGCCAGCGTGTTCCTGTGCGCCGATACGCGCTTCGGCACCGATGTGACGCTCGGTCCCAACGTGGTGTTCGGCCCCGGGGTCACCGTCGAAAGCGGCGTGGAGGTGCGCGCCTTCAGCCATCTGGAGGGCTGCCATGTCGGCAACGGCGCCGTCGTCGGCCCGTTCGCCCGGCTGCGGCCCGGCACGGTGCTGGGGGCGCGTGCCCATGTCGGCAATTTCGTCGAGCTGAAGGCGGCGCGGCTCGGCGAGGGGGCGAAGGCCAACCATCTGTCCTATCTGGGCGATGCCGAGATCGGCGCGGGCAGCAACATCGGCGCCGGCACCATCACCTGCAACTACGACGGTTTCGCCAAGCACCGCACCATCATCGGCGCGAATGCTTTCGTTGGCTCGGATTCCATTCTGGTGGCACCGGTGACCGTGGGGGACGGCGCGCTGGTGACCGCCGGCAGCGTCATTACTGAGGATGTTCCGCCGGACTCGATGGCGTTTGGGCGGGCCCGGCAGGAAAATAAGGCGGGTCTTGCCGCGGCTTTTCGGGCGGCGCGTCGGAAGTAAGTAAGGCCAGGGCTCTGCCCTGGACCCGCCAAGGGCCGAGAGGCCCCTGGACCCCATTCCCTGGACCCGCCAAGGGCCGAGAGGCCCCTGGACCCCATTCCCTTAAGAGGTTCCTTTATGTGCGGTATTGTTGGCGTGATCGGCTCGAAACCGGCGGCGCCGCTGCTGCTGGAGGCGCTGCGGCGGCTGGAATACCGGGGCTATGACAGCGCAGGCATCGCCACCCTGGTAAATGGCCATATCGAGCGGCGGCGCGCCCCCGGCAAGCTCGTCAACCTCGCCGCCGTGCTGGACCGCGCCCCGCTCGCCGGCACCACCGGCATCGGCCATACCCGCTGGGCCACCCACGGCGCCCCCACTGAGGGCAACGCCCATCCGCACGGCACCTCACGTGTTGCCATCGTCCATAACGGCATCATCGAGAACCACGCCGAACTGCGCGCGATGCTGGAGCGGGAAGGCCAGCAATTCACCACCGAGACCGATACCGAGACGGTCGCCCAGCTGGTCGATCTGCTGCTGCAGCGCGGCGCGCCCCCGGTGGAGGCGGCCAGCGCGGCGCTGCGGCAACTGGAGGGCGCCTATGCGCTCGCCATGGTGTTCGCCGGCCATCCGGAATTGATGATCGGCGCCCGCCACGGCGCGCCGCTGGCGGTGGGCTTCGGCGAGGACGCCATGTACCTGGGCAGCGACGCGCTGGCGCTGGCGCCGCTCACCCAGCGCATCGCCTATCTGGAGGACGGCGACTGGACTGTGGTGGGGCGCGATCACGCCACCTTCTTTGACCTGCAGGGCCAGGAGGTGCAGCGCGAAACCCGTCGCACCGCGGTCTCAGGCGCGGCGGTGGGCCGCGGCAATTACCGCCACTTCATGGAGAAGGAGCTGCACGAGCACCCGGCCGTGCTGGGCGACACGCTGCGCCAGATGATCAACCCGGGCTCCCGCGCGGTCGTGCTGCCGGAGCTGCCGTTTGACCTCGGCGTGGTGCCCGCGCTCACCGTCAGTGCCTGCGGCTCGGCCTTCTACGCCGCCCAGGTCGGCCGCTACTGGTTCGAGCAGGTGGCGCGCCTGCCCACCGACGGCGATGTTGCCAGCGAGTTCCGCTACCGCGCGCCGCCAATGCCGAAGGGGGGGCTGGGCATCCTGGTCAGCCAGTCCGGCGAGACCGCCGACACGCTGGCGGCGCTGCGTTACATGCGCGCGCAGCGCCAGCACGTGCTGTCGATCGTGAACGTGCCCGAGAGCAGCATGGCGCGCGAAAGCGACGCGGTGCTGCAGACTGTGGCCGGTCCCGAAATCGGGGTAGCGAGCACAAAAGCATTCACGGCGCAGCTCGCGGTGCTGGCCTGCCTGGCGCTGGCCGCCGGCCGGGCGCGCGGCACGCTGACCGCCGACCAGGAAGCGGCGATGACCCAGGCGCTGCTGGAGGTGCCGGGCCGGGCAGCCGAAATCCTGGAGCACGACGCACAGATCCGCGGCATCGCCGCCCGCGTCGCCGCGGCACGCGACGTGCTATATCTCGGCCGCGGCAGTTGCTTCCCGATCGCCATGGAAGGGGCGTTGAAGCTGAAGGAGATCAGCTACATCCACGCCGAGGGCTACGCCGCCGGCGAGATGAAGCACGGCCCGATCGCGCTGATCGATCCGACCGTGCCGGTGATCGCCATCGTGCCGTCCGGCCCGCTGTTCGAAAAAACCGCGAGCAACCTGCAGGAGGCGGCGGCCCGCGGCGGCCAGGTGATCGTGTTCAGCGACGCGCAGGGGGCCGCCAAGCTGCAAGGCATCGCCGCCGAGACGGTGGTGCTGCCCCGGGTCGATCCGTTCGTGGCGCCGATCCTGTACGCTATCCCGGTGCAGTTGCTGGCCTACCACGTGGCGGTGCTGAAAGGCACCGACGTGGATCAGCCGCGCAACCTCGCGAAGAGCGTTACCGTAGAATAGGAAACAGGGCGCGCAGTTCCTCGCCGAACACCAGCCAGACCGTCAGAATCACCGACGGGATGATCGGCACCAGGGCCAACAGCCAGCGGTCGGGTCGGAATGCGCCATAGACGCATCCCACCAGGAACAGCACGGCGGCGAGGGCGAGCAGCGTTTGCGGCGACAAAGCGTTCATTCCGATTGATCCATACAGGGTAACAACACCCCTCACTATCGCATCTTTTGCAACGGTTGGCGAGGGCGGCTCCGAGGCCACCCTCCGCTCCAGGGTGGGTCGGCCCGAAGGTCCGGCTGACATCGGCCCTGGATCGGCCTATCTCTCGGCCAACCACGCCAGAGGAGGACCGCCATGGTCAACCCCATCTCGCCGTTTCCGCTCAAGGACCCGACGCTGTTCCGTCAGGCCAACTTCATCGATGGCAAGTGGCTCGAGGCCGACAGCGGCAAGACCATCGTGGTGAAGAACCCCGCCACCGGCGAGGCGATCGGCGCGGTGCCCGCCATGGGCACCGCCGAAACCCGCCGCGCCATCGACGCCGCCTATCGCGCCCAGCCGGCCTGGCGGGCGCACACCGCCAAGGAACGCGCCGCGATCCTGCGCCGGCTGAACGACCTGATGCTGGCCAACGCCGAGGACCTGGCGGTCATCATGACCGCCGAGCAGGGCAAGCCGCTGGCCGAGAGCCGTGGCGAGATCGCCTATGCCGCGAGCTTCCTCGAATGGTTCGCCGAGGAGGGCAAGCGCGTCTACGGCGACACCATTCCGCAGAACGCCCGCGGCCGGCGCATCATCGTGCAGAAGGAGCCGATCGGCGTGTTCGCCTCGATCACGCCGTGGAATTTCCCCAGCGCCATGATCACCCGCAAGACCGGCCCGGGCTGGGCGGCCGGCTGCACCGGCGTCATCCGCCCGGCCAGCCAGACCCCGTTTTCCGCCATCGCCATCGCCGTGCTGGCCGAGCGGGCTGGCTTCCCGGCGGGCGTGTGCAACGTCATCACCGGACCGTCGGGCGATATCGGGGCAGAACTTACCTCCAGCCCACTGGTGCGCAAGATCACCTTCACCGGTTCGACCGAGGTGGGGGCCAAGCTGCTGGCCATGTGCGCGCCGACGATCAAGAAGACCAGCATGGAACTGGGCGGCAACGCGCCCTTCATCGTGTTCGACGATGCCGACCTCGACGCCGCCGTGCAGGGGGCGATGGTCAGCAAATACCGCAACACCGGCCAGACCTGCGTCTGCGCCAACCGACTGCTGGTGCAGGACTCGGTCTATGACGCCTTCGCTGCCAAGCTGAAGGCCGCGGTCGAGCAGCTCAAGGTCGGCAACGGCATGGAGGAGGGCGTCACCCAGGGCCCGCTGATCAACGCCGATGCAGTGGCGAAGGTGGAGGAGCACATCGCCGACGCGCTCAGCCGCGGCGCCACCATCGTCACCGGCGGGCAGCGCCACGCCCGTGGCGGTTCCTTCTTCCAGCCCACCCTGCTGGCCAATGTGCCGACCGACGCGCTGATTTTCCGTGAGGAAACCTTCGGCCCGGTGGCGCCGCTGTTCCGCTTCCACACCGAGGAGGAGGCGATCCGGCTGGCCAATGACACCGAATTCGGCCTGGCCGCGTATTTCTATGCCCGCGATGTCGGCCGCGTCTTCCGGGTCGCCGAGGCGCTGGAATACGGCATCATCGGCGTCAACGAGGGCATCATCTCCACCGAGGTCGCCCCGTTCGGCGGGGTGAAGTCCTCCGGCCTCGGCCGCGAGGGTTCAAAATACGGCATCGAGGAATATATGGAGATCAAATACATCGCCCTGGGTGGCATCGGCGCCTGACACGGCGCCAAGTATAGCCACCTCCCATTATGTGGGAGAGGGGTGGGGGTGGGGGCCGCCGTGCACCTCCGCCCTCGACCTTTCGCCACGGATGCGAGGCCAGTGATGCCCTACGATTTCGACCTTTTCGTCATCGGTGGCGGGTCCGGCGGCGTGCGCTGTGCCCGCATCGCCGCTGGCCACGGCGCCCGCGTGGCGGTGGCCGAGGAGCGCTTTTGGGGCGGCACCTGCGTCAACGTCGGCTGCGTGCCGAAGAAGCTCATGGTCATGGCCGCGGAGTACGGCATGGCCGCGCAGGACAGCCATGGCTTTGGCTGGGATGCCGTGCCGGTGCAGCACCACTGGGCGGCGCTGATCGCTGCCAAGGACCGCGAAGTCGGCCGGCTGAACGGCATCTACCGCCGCCTGCTGGACGGCTCCGGCTGCACCGTGTTCGAGACCCGCGCGACGTTTCTGGATGCCCACACGCTCGACGTGGGCGGCCAGCGGGTGACCGCTGACCGAATCGTGATCGCCACTGGCGGCCGCCCGGTACGTCCCGATTTTCCGGGCGCCGGGCACGCTATCGTCTCCGATGACGCGTTCGCTCTGCCGGACCTGCCGCGTCACATTGTCCTGCTCGGCGGCGGCTACATCGCCGTTGAGTTCGCCGGGATTTTTGCCGGCCTTGGCGCCAAGGTGGATCTCGTCTACCGGCAGCCTCTGCCGCTGCGCGGCTTCGACCAGGACCTGCGCACGGCACTCGCCGAGTCAATGGCGGCAAGCGGCATCCGCCTGCACCCCTGCGCCAGCATCGTCTCGGTGGTGGAGGGCTGCGGGTCGAAGCTGGTGGCGCTGTCGAACGGCAGGGTGCTGCACGCCGATCTGGTGTTCACCGCCATCGGCCGCCGGCCCCACACCGCCGGGCTTGGCCTGGCGCAGGCCGGCGTTGCTACCGACGGGTCAGGTGCGGTGTGCGTGCACGGCCAGGCCGAGACCTCGGTGCCCAATATCTTCGCCATTGGCGATGTCACCGACCGGCTGAACCTGACGCCGGTGGCGATCGCCGAGGGGCATTCGCTGGCCGAGCGCCTGTTCGGGGCCGGTCCGCGCGACTGGGCGCTCGATGCGGTGGCCACCGCGGTGTTTTCCTCTCCCCCGATCGCCACGGTGGGCCTTACCGAGGCCGAGGCGGCGGCGCGCGGTCCGGCCGACATCTACCTCACCCGCTTCACGCCGATGCGTCACATCCTGTCCTGCCGGGCGCGCAAGACATTGATGAAGCTGGTGGTGTGCCAACAGACCCAGCGCGTGCTGGGGGCGCACATGCTGGGCGAGGACGCGCCGGAGATCGTCCAGGGCCTGTCCATCGCCATCAACTGCGGCGCCACCAAGCCGGATTTCGACCGCACCGTGGGCATCCATCCCACCGCCGCCGAGGAGTTCGTCACCCTGCGCACCCGCACCCGCGTCGCCCTGGCGCCAACGGTCGAGGAGATCGACGCCGAGGGCACGCCTGCAGACCTGATGGGTGCGGCCGAGATGGGGGTCGGGGCGGCCGAGTAAGGAAGGCCAGGGCTCTGCCCTGGACCCGCCAAGGGCCGAGAGGCCCTTGGACCCCATCACTTGGCCGCACCAGTAGCCAACCGACCCCATTCGGGGGATAACCACCGCCGTCGCCCGGCCGGACCGTGTTCGCCCGGGCCAGGAGCCCCTGCGATGCCGACCACCTGGACCCCCGATTCCTGGCGCAGCCGTCCGATCCGTCAGGTACCCGCCTATCCCGACCTGGCGAAACTCGCCGCCGTCGAGGAGAAATTGCGCCGCTATCCCCCGCTGGTCTTTGCCGGCGAGGTGCGCCGGCTGAAGGCCGCCCTGGCCCGCGCCGCCGACGGCCGCGCTTTCGTGCTGCAGGGCGGCGACTGCGCCGAAAGTTTTCAGGATTTCACCGCCAATATCATCCGCGACACGTTCCGCGTGCTGCTGCAGATGTCGGTGGTGCTCACCTTCGGCGCCTCGCTGCCGGTGGTGAAGCTCGGCCGCATGGCCGGCCAGTTCGCCAAGCCGCGCTCGTCGGACACCGATACCCGCGACGGCCAGACGCTGCCCACCTACCGCGGCGACATCGTCAACGGCGCCGAGTTCACGGCGGAAGCCCGCGTGCCCGATCCCACGCGCATGGAAACCGGCTATTTCCAGTCCGCCGGCACGCTCAACCTGCTGCGTGCCTTCGCCACCGGCGGCTATGCTGACCTGCACGAGGTGCATCGCTGGAACCTCGGCTTCGTCGCCCGCTCGCCGCTGATCGAGCGCTACCAGACCCTGGCCCACCGCATCGACGAGACGCTGGCCTTCATGTCGGCCTGCGGCATCTCGTCGGCCACCACGCCGCAGATCCGCGAGACCGATTTCTTCACCAGCCACGAGGCGCTGCTGCTGCCGTACGAACAGGCGCTGACCCGCGTTGATTCCACCTCCGGCGACTGGTACGCCTGCTCGGCGCATTTCCTCTGGATCGGCGACCGCACCCGCCAGCCGGACGGGGCGCATGTCGAGTTCATGCGCGGGGTGAAGAACCCGATTGGGTTGAAGGTCGGCCCCAGCACCCCGATTGAGGACCTGCTGCGCCTGATCGACATCCTCAACCCGGACGACGAGCCGGGGCGCCTGACCCTGATCGCCCGCATGGGGGCCGACAAGGTCGAGCGCGTGCTGCCGCCTTTGGTGCGGGCGGTACGACGGGAAGGCCGCCGCGTGGTCTGGGTCTGCGACCCGATGCACGGCAACACGATCGCGTCGAATGCCGGCCTCAAGACGCGCAGCTTCGATGCCATCCTGGCCGAGGTGCGCGGCTTCTTCGATGTCCACGCGGCCGAGGGCAGCTGGGCCGGCGGCGTGCATGTGGAAATGACCGGCCACGAGGTGACCGAGTGCATCGGCGGCGCGCACGGGCTGACCATGATGGATTTGGGCGAGCGCTACGAGACCTTCTGCGACCCGCGCCTGAACGCCGAGCAGTCGCTCGAACTGGCGTTTCTGGTCGCCGAGGAGCTGACCGCCCGCCGCCTGCCGCTGGACCGGAGCCCGGCGGTGGCGGCGCAGTAGGCGGCGATGTCCGCGCCGGGAGGGGAGGGCGGTGACGCGGCGGCCCTGGCGGCCGACATCGCCGCGCGCACCGACGCCTATTTCAACCGCACCCGCGCCATCGTGCAGCGCTATGGCGACAAGCAGGTCACCTACGCCGTGTTCCTGCGCCGGCCGGTCATTTCCGCGCCCCGGCTGATGCTGGACTGGCTCGCGGCCGTCGCGGCGGCGCGCGCCACCAGCTTCGACTGCGACCTGATGTATCCGGAGGGCAGTTGGGTCGGTGCCGGCGAGCCGCTGGTCACCATCACCGGCAGCCTGGCCATGCTCTCCGACCTGGAGACGCTGGCGCTGCAGAAGGTCGGCCCGGCTTGCGTGGCCGCCCATAACGCCTACCAGATGTGCCTCGCCTTGCCCGCGGTCGCCTTCCTGGCCATGGACGCGCGCCACTGCGCCGGCGCCGAGATGCAGGACATGATGGCCTATGCCGCCGCGGTCGGCGGCACCGCGGCGCAGGCCGAAGGTGCGCGCGGCTTCGTCGGCAACGCCAATGACGGCACGGCGCACTGGTTCGGTGGCGAGGCGCCGCGCGGCCGGGGCACCATGCCGCATTCGCTGATCGGCTATGCCGGATCGACCGTGCGCGCCGCGGAGATGTTCCACGCGACGTTTCCGGACGAGGCGCTGACCGTTCTGGTTGATTATTTCGGCCGCGAGATCACCGACGGTATCGCCTCTTGCCGCCGCTTCGCAGCACTTGCCGCCCAGGGCCGCCTGTCGCTGCGGCTGGACACGCATGGCGGGCGCTTCCTGGAGGGGCTGGACCCGGCCGAAAGCTACGCCGTGCTGGAGCGCCACGCCCCCGGGGCGATCCGCCGCTATCGCAGCGAGACCGAATTGCGTTTCCTGGTCGGCACCGGCGTCTCGGCCGCCGCCATCTGGCGGATGCGCGAGGCGCTGGACGCGGCCGGTTTCCCGGCGGTGAAGATCGTCGCCTCCTCCGGCTTCGGCGTGGACAAATGCCGGGTGATGGCGGATGCGAAGGCGCCGATCGATGTCGTCGGCACCGGCAGCTTCATCCCGGATGCCTGGCACGAAACCTACGCCACGGCCGACATCATCGATTACGACGGCGTGCCGATGGTCAAGCTCGGCCGCGAATTCCTGCTGCGGCGCAACGGCGCGCGCAGGAAGGCGGGCGGCTGAGCCGTTCATCCTATTGATCTTTGCAAGTAACGGATACCATGGACGAGCAGGCCGACCGCTACGCAACGTTCCGCAACATCGATTGCGCCGGCAAGGCGCAGCTTGTGATCGACCGGCTGCAGCCATTTCTCGATGCGGCGGAGAACCCGTTCTGGGCCTATTTCCGCAAGCAGCGGGCGGATGCGCATGCCAAGGGCTTCGATGATTTGAGGGTCTTGCATAATTATCTGCCAACGCTGCGCGAGTTGCTGGCCGACGCGGACGATATGGAGACGCTGGCGCTGCTCGAGGACCTCGAAGTCACCTGCATGTGAAGTGTGCCGGGGCCGATTGCGGCTCTGCGGTTGCCGGCTTAACGTTTCAGGCAGGGTTTCATGGGATCACTCCGTTCGTCCCCGGCGGAAACGGAGCCATGGCGAGACCGACGGACGATGTCCAGAACTGGATGAACATGTTCCGCTGGATCGTGAAGCTGATCCGCGACGAGTACGAGGTGGACGAGGCAAAGCTCGTCCGCACGGCGGTGCTGGAGACCGATTGCGGCCTGATGATCGAGGATGTCGAGGCGGTGCTCGGCATCGTTTCGGAAAGCTTCGCCATCAGTTTCCCACCCGGCGCGCTGGATGAGGTGTTGAAGCTGGAAGAACTGTGCATGCTGGCGGCCTGGCTGAAGGGTCTCTACAAGCGGCCGGTGTTTATTTCTGACACGTTCGAGGCGAGTTGCCGGGCGCTGAACCCGACCTGCGGGTAAGCCCGTGTCCGACCGGGCAGGGGGGAGTTCGCGCCGTCGCCGCCCCGCGTTGCGCCCGGCCGGAGGAAACCCTAGCCTTCCTCCATGTCAGACTCGCTCAGGATCGCGCTGGCCCAGATCAACCTGCATGTGGGCGCGGTGCAGGAGAACCTTGCCCGGTTACGCCAGGCCCGCGCGCGGGGAAAAGCACTCGGCGCCGACCTGGTGGTCACCCCGGAATTCTCCATCGGCGGCTACCCGCCCGAAGACCTCGTGCGCAAGCCGGCCTTCGTCGCCGCCTGCGAGGCCGCCATCGCCGACCTTGCCGCCGATACGGCCGATGGCGGCCCGGGGCTGATCGTCGGCGGTCCCTGGCGCGACGGCGACAAGCTGTTCAACTGCGCCTACCTGCTCGACGGCGGCCGCATCGCCGCCCGCCGCGCCAAGCACGAACTGCCCAATTACGGCGTTTTCGACGAAAAGCGCGTGTTCGACCCCGGCCCCGCCCCCGGCCCGGTGCCGTTCCGCGGCTTTCGGCTCGGCCTCATGGTCTGCGAGGATTGGTGGTATTCTCCGGTCGCGGACACCCTGGCCGAGACCGGTGCGGAGATGCTGCTTTCCATCAATGGCAGCCCATACGAGGCCGGCAAACAGCAGGCCCGCCTCCAGCTTGCGGTCAGGCGCGTGGTGGAGACCGGTCTGCCCTTCGTGTTCTGCGCCCAGGTCTGCGGCCAGGACGAACTGGTCTTCGAGGGCGCGAGTTTCGTCCTCAATGCCGACCGCAGCCTCGCCGTGCAGATGCCCTTCTTCGTGGAGGCGGTCACCCTCACCGAATGGCACCGCGCCGGCGAGCGCTTGGTCTGCGCGCCGCAGCCGCTCACTCCCGAGCCTGACCGGCTCGACGGCATCTATCGCGCCATGATGCTGGGGCTGGCCGATTATGTCCGCAAGAACAGGTTTCCCGGCGTTATCCTCGGCCTCTCCGGCGGCATTGACAGCGCGCTCTCCGCCGCCGTCGCGGTCGATGCGCTCGGAGCGGACAAGGTTCGCACCTTCATGATGCCGAGCCCCTACACCAGCCAGGACAGCCTGGACGATGCGGCCGGATGCGCCCGTCTGCTCGGCATTGCCTGCGACACGCTGCCGATCACCCCGGCGATGGAGGCATTTTCCGCCGTGCTGGCGCCGGTCTTCGCCGGCCGCCAGGCCGACATCACGGAAGAGAACGTGCAGTCGCGCGCCCGCGGCCTGATTCTCATGGCGATTTCCAACAAGATCGGCTCGATGCTGCTGACCACCGGCAACAAAAGCGAGATGTCGGTCGGCTATGCCACCCTCTACGGCGACATGTGCGGCGGCTATTCGGTGCTGAAGGACGTCTACAAGACCACGGTGTTTGAGCTGTCACGCTGGCGCAATGCCAATTGTCCGGCCGGCGCGCTCGGCCCGGCCGGCCCGGTGATGCCGGAGCGCGTCATCACGAAACCACCGACGGCCGAGCTGAAACCGAACCAGACCGATCAGGACACGCTGCCCCCCTACGCGGTGCTCGATGCCATCCTGGAAGGGCTGGTGGAGGGCGAGCAGAGCGTGGATGCGCTGGTGGCGGCCGGGTACGACCGCGCCACGGTGCTGCGCGTATGGCGCATGCTCGACCGCGCTGAGTACAAGCGCCGCCAGGCGCCCCCGGGGGTGAAAATCACCCCGCGCGCCTTCGGCCGCGACCGGCGGTACCCTATTACGAATGGCTTCACGGGGCTGGTGTCGTGAGCGACCTGTTCGCCCCGCCGGGCGGCTGGCGGGTACGCATCCTCGACCTCTCCGGCGCCTCCCAGGACAACGTCGTCGAGGAAATCGGCGGCTTCCCCACCCTCATGCATGCCAACGCCTTCGCCCGCCGCTACGTCCGCGACAGCGTCGAGCGCGGCCGCACCGCCGGCGCCTCCGCCCGCGCGGTGCTCGACGCCTGGTTCGCCTGGGGCGAGGATGCCGAAGTGATCGACGCCGGCGACCAGGGCTGGCACAGCCGCACCGAATTGCACGACTTCGCCGCCCGCCCCGCCGGCGCCGAGGAACGCGACTGGCGCGCCCTCGACCCGCGCCGGCAGGATGAGCCGGACCTCCCATGACCGCACCGAACCACCAACCCCGCCTGCGCCTGCCCTCCTGCCTGCGCCTGGCGGTCTCGCCCGGCGGCCCGCTGCATGTCGGCACCGCCCGCATCGTGCTGGCCAACTGGCTGCTCGCCCGCCGCCTCGGCGGCCACGTCACGCTGCGCCTGGACGACACCGAGGGTGCCCGCGACACCATCGGATCGCCGGATGCCATCCGCCACGACCTGGGCTGGCTGGGCCTTGATTGGGACGAGGAGGCCCGCCAGTCGGACCGGAGCGACCGCTACAACGCCGCCGCCGAGACCCTGAAGGCCGCTGGCCGCCTGTATCCGTGCTTCGAATCCGAGGCCGAACTCAACGCCAAGCGTGAGCGGCGCCTCCGCCAGGGCAATCCGCCCATCTACGACCGCGCCATGCTCAAGCTGACTCAGGCCCAGCGCGCTGCCGCCGAGGCCGGCGGCAAGCGGCCGTACTGGCGCTTCCGCCTGTCCGACAGCACGATTGCCTGGGACGATGTCGCCCTCGGCCGCCGCCAGGTGAAGCTGCCGACCCTGTCCGACCCGGTGATGATCCGCGCCGACGGCACGCCGCTCGCCGCCTTCGCGGGCGGGGTGGACGACCTGGAGGACGGCATCACCCATCTCGTTCGCGGCGAGGATCTGGCCCACACGACTGCGGTGCAGCTCGACCTGGCCGCCGCCCTCGGCCGCGATCCGGCCGCCATCGCGCGCGCCCATCTGCCGGCGCTGGCCGACGCCGAAGGCGACCGGCTGTCCCGCCGCGCCGGCAATTTTTCCATCCGCGCCCTGCGCCAGCTGGGGGTCGAGCCCGCTGCTCTCATCGCCACCCTGGCCCGTCTGGGCAGCTGCGCCGAACCGCGCCCCATGACCCCCGCCGAACTGGCCGCCACCGACTGCCTCGCCGGCATCGCCCCGACCTCGCCGCGTTTCGACATGCGCGCCCTGCTCGCGGTCAATCGCCAGGCGCTCGCCCAAATTCCGTTCGCCGGCGTCGCCGACCGGCTGCCGCCCGGGGCCACCGAGGCGTTCTGGCAGGCCGTGCGCGGCAGCCTTGATCTGCTGTCGGAGGCGCGCGGCTACTGGGACGTGGTCGCGGGTACCATCGTGCCGCCGGTGATCGACGGCGAGGCCGCGTTTCTGCGCGCCGCACTCGATACGCTGCCGGCCGAACCCTGGGACGGATCGGTCTGGACCGCCTGGACCGAGGCGCTGAAACAATGCACCGGGCGTACCGGCAAAAGCCTCACCCTGCCGCTCCGCCTGGCGTTGACCGGTGAGGAGCGCGGCCCGGCGCTGCAGGCCCTGCTGCCGCTGATCGGCCGGCCGCGGGCGGCCCAGCGGCTGGCGGTGGCGGCGAGTTAGCGCCGGGCCACAACCTGTCCTGGTCGCCGGCGCGGCCTCGGGACCCCGCAAAGGCTCCGTGGAACCCATTCGTTTTGAAAGTTTTTGACCGTCCGGGGTGCTTGGACCCCTTGGCTTCCTTGCTCCCTTGCGATCACGCCGCTATGGTCCGTACCGTTCCGCGGTCCGGCCGAGTCCGGACTGCTCTGCATTGCGGTGGGAGATCGGTCTATTGGTTCGTGCTCGCGCTGCGCTGCTGGCGTTTCTGTCGGCGTCCTGGCTACTTTTTCCCCTGCTCGCGGCGGCCCAGCCACCGCGGCCGCATGCCCGTACGGCGGCCGTTTCGGTGCCGTCCGGCGTCATTGCGGATATCCGTGTCGAGGGTAACCAGCGGATCGAGTCGGGAACGATCCGCTCGTACATGCTGATCGCGCCGGGCGATCGTTATGATGCCGACCGGGTCGACCGCAGCCTGAAGACGCTGTATGCGACCGGCCTGTTCAGCGACGTGGCCTTCCATCGCGAGGGCGCAACGCTGATCGTGGTGGTGAAGGAAAACCCGATCGTCAACAAGATTGCCTTCGAGGGCAATCACAAGCTCACCGACGAAAATCTCCGCGCCGAGTTGCAGTTGAAGCCGCGCGCGGTGTACACGCCGGCACTGGCCCAGGCCGACCGGCAGCGCATCCTCGATATGTATGCCAAGCGCGGCCGCTTCGCCGCCCGGGTCGAGCCCAAGATCATCGAACTGCCGCAGAATCGTGTGGATGTGGTGTTCGAGATCACCGATGGCGACAATACCCTGATCAGCCGCATCGCCTTCGTCGGCAACAAGGCGTTCAGCGAGAGCAAGCTGAAGGAAGTGATCGGCAGCCGCGAGACCGCCTGGTGGCTTTTCCTGTCCAGTTCGGACACCTACGACCCCGACCGGGTCGGCTACGATAAGGAATTGCTGCGCCGGTTCTACCTCAAGAACGGCTACGCCGATTTCCAGGTGACCGCCTCGGCGGCCGAACTGGCGCCGGACAAATCGGCCTTCTTCGTGACCTACACGCTGAACGAGGGCGAGCGTTACCGGGTCAGCAAGGCCACCGTGAATTCCAGCCTGCGGAACGTCGACGGCGCGTCGCTGGAGCCGGTGCTGGAGATGTCCGCCGGCGACTGGTACGACGGCGATGCGGTGGAGCGCACGGTCCAGAAGCTGACCGACACGGTGCAGGCGCGTGGCCAGCCCTTCGTGGATGTCCGCCCGCGGGTGCAGCGCGACCGCGAGAAGCACACGATCGAGCTGGTGTTCGACGTGACCGAAGGCCCGCGCGTCTATGTCGAACGCATCGACATCACCGGCAACACGCGCACCATGGACAAGGTGATCCGGCGCGAGTTCCGTCTTGCTGAAGGTGACGCTTTCAATGCCGCCCTGCTGCGCCGCTCGCGCCAGCGCCTGCAGGATCTGGGCTACTTCACCGGCGTCAATATTTCCAACCAGCCCGGCTCGGCCCCCGATAAGACGATCGTCAACACCCGGATCGACGAGAAGGCAACCGGCGAGCTGACCGTCGGCGGCGGCTACTCGACCGATGCCGGTGCGCTGGCCAATGCCGGCCTGCGCGAACGCAACCTGATCGGCAGCGGCATCGATGCCGGGCTCAACGGCACCATCGCGCAGCGGCGCAGTCAGGTCGATCTGTCGGTCACCGACCCGTACTTCCTGGACCGCAACATCGTGGCCGGCGCCGATGTTTTCCTGGTGCAGACCAACAACCAGCTGATCGCCGAATACGACGAGCGCCGCCTCGGCTTCTCGCTGACCGCCGGCTACGAGTTCAGCGAGCACCTGCGGCAGAGCTGGGCCTACTCACTGGTGCAACGCGACGTCTACAACGTGCAATCCAACGCCAGCCTTTATGTGCAGGACGAGGCGGGGATCACGCTGCTGTCGCAGATTGGCCAGACCCTCACGCTGGATTACCGGGACAGCCGCATCGACCCGCGCACCGGCTGGGTGATGCGCCTCGGAACCGACGTCGCCGGCCTCGGTGGCGACGCCAACTTCGTGCGCACCAAGGCGGACGGCAGGTACTTCATCCCGCTGGAGCGGTATTTCGGCAGCAACGACTGGGATATTTCCGTCGCGGGCGGCATCGGCTATCTGTTCAACGAGGGTGTGAACGAGAAGATCATCGACCGGTTCTTCCTCGGCGGCGATAATTTGCGCGGCTTCGCGACCGGCGGTGCCGGCCCGCACGCCGTGCCCACCAACCAATACCCAGGCAGCGACAGCCTCGGCGGCGAGTTTATCTGGACGCAATCCACCGAGATGCGCTTCCCGCTGCCGGTTTCCGCCGATCTCGGCCTGTCCGGCCGGGTGTTCGTCGACGTGGGCGCGTTGACCGGGGTCAATGCCCTCTACGTGAACGGCGTTAAGCAGCCTTACGTCGACAATCCGACGCCACGTGTCGGCACCGGTGTGGGCGTGTCCTGGAAGACCCCGTTCGGCCTGATCAACATCGACATCGCCCAGGCCGTGGTAAAAGAGAAATACGACCAGACCCAGGTCTTCCGCTTCGGTTTCGGCACGAGGTTCTAAGTGAACATGATTCGTTATCGTCTTCCGGGCGCGCCGCTTGCGGCGCTTGCCGGCCTCTTTTCTCTCATGCTGACCCTGGCACCTGCGGCACAGGGTCAGGATTATTTCATCCCCAACCAGCCGCATGCCCCGGCCCCCGCCGCCGCTCCGGCCCGGCCGGCTCAGCAGGTCCGCCAGCAGCGCCCGCCGGTGCAGGTGGCGCCGCAGCCGCCGGTTGGCCCGGAGGAGCAGCAGCAACAGCCCTTGCCGCCGCTGCAGGTGCAACTGCCGCCGCAGCCGGAAATCCCCGCCCTGCCGAAGGGCACCAGCCCGCCGGCGCCCGTGCTCGGCGTGCTCGGCGTGCCGGAAGTGATGCGTGCGTCCACCGCCGCCCAGCAGGTCGAGAAGACCATCGGCGCGCGGCGCGAGAAGCTGAACGCGGACGCCCAAAAGGAACAGGCCACTTGGCGCGAGATGCAGCAGACCCTGGCGAATGAGCGCAACAAGCTTTCGGCCGACCAGATCCGCTCCCGCGAACGCGAATTGCAGGACCGCATCACCCGGGCGCAGCGCGACTTCCGCGACCGCAGCACCATCGTCCAACAGGCCGCCCAGTACGGGCTGGCGCAGATCGAGCGTGTCCTGGTCGGCGTCATCCAGAAAGTCGCCGAGAGCCGGGGCATGAACCTGGTGCTGCACCGCCAGCAGGTGGCGCTGAACGTCAACGAGTTCGACATTACCGAGCAGGTCACCGAGCAGCTCAACAAGATACTGCCGTCCGTCATCATCCCGCCCGACGGCGTCTCGCCGGCGGCGATGCAGAAGAACCAGCCCGCTGAGGCGCAGACCGTCGCGGCACCGGCCCAGCCTGCCGCGTCGCCACAGCCTGCCGCGCCACCGAAGAAGTAGCCGTGGCGGCGCCGCCGGACCCTGGTGCTCCGCCGGCCGTGGCGACGGCCGGCGACGCACGCTTCTTTCACCGTGCCGGCCCGCACGCGCTGAGCGCGGTGGCCGCCGCCGCTGGCGGGGCCGCGCCCGCGCGGGAGCTGATGCTGGCGGGGGTTGCCCCGCTGCAATCGGCCGGCCCCGACCAGGTGAGCTTCCTCGACAACCGGAAATATCTGCCCGAGTTGGAAGCGACCCGCGCCGGTGCGGTGATCGTCCACCCCAACATGGCGGCGCGGGTGCCGGCGGGCAGTGCGGCCATCATCACCGCCGAGCCCTATCTGGGCTGGGCGCGGGTGGCGGCGCTGTTTCATCCGCTGCCGCCGCTGCGGTCCGGCCGCCATCCCAGCGCGGTGGTCGATCCCGACGCGCAGGTGGACCCGAGCGCGGAGATCGGACCGCTCGCAATCGTGCTGGCGCGCGCCGAGATCGGGCCGCGCTGCCGGATCGGTGCGGGGGCGGTGATCGGCGAAGGGGTGGTGCTCGGCGCCGATTGCCGCATCGGCACGCATGCCAGCATCAGCCATGCGTTGCTGGGGGCGCGGGTCTATATCTACCCCGGCGCCCGCATCGGCCAGGACGGGTTCGGCTTCGCGCCGTCGCCCACCGGCTTCGTCACCGTGCCGCAGCTCGGCCGGGTTTTGATCGAGGACGACGTGGAGGTCGGCGCCAACAGCACGATCGACCGCGGCTCGGCGCAGGACACCGTGATCGGCGCCGGCTCCCGGCTCGACAACCTGGTACAGATCGGGCACAACGTCCGCCTCGGACGCTGCTGCGTGATCGTGTCGCAGGCCGGCATTTCAGGTTCGACGGTGTTGGAGGATTTCGTCCAGGTAGCCGGTCAGGCCGGACTGACCGGGCATTTGCGTATCGGGCGGAAGGCGCGTATCGGCGCCCAATGCGGCGTGATGGCGGACGTTGCGGCCGGCGCGGACGTACTGGGTAGCCCAGCCCTGCCCGTGCGCGAGTTCTTCCGCCAGGTGTTGGCGCTGCGGCGGCTCGCCGCTGCGCGGCGCCCGGGTTCGGACGGCAACGAAGGGGCCGGCGATGCGCCGGCGGCAAACAAGGCTACGGACTGAGCGGGATGGATTCCACGGCACCCACGAACCAGGACACGACCGAGGCCGGTGGCGACGATGTCATCGGCACGGTTGATATTGCGCGCATAATGCACGCGATTCCGCACCGTTACCCGTTCCTGATGATCGACCGGGTGGTCGATATGGTGCGCAACCGCTCGGCGGTTGGCATCAAGAACGTGTCGGTCAACGAGAACTTCTTCCAGGGCCATTTCCCCGGCCATCCGGTGATGCCCGGCGTGCTGATCATCGAGGCCATGGCGCAGACGGCGGCCGTGCTGGTGGTCGAGACGCTCGGCCCCGAGGCGGCCGGCCGGGTGGTGTATTTCATGTCGGTCGAGGGCGCCAAATTCCGCCGGCCGGTGCAGCCCGGCGACCAGTTGCGCATCCACGTGACCAAGGACCGCAACCGCGGCAATGTGTGGAAGTTCAGCGCCGTTGCCCGGGTCGATGGCGTTTCGGTGGCGGAAGCGACCTACGCTGCCATGATCATGGACAAGGCGACGGACCGCTAGCGTGCAGACCCGCATTCATCCGTCGGCGGTCGTGGCCCCAGGGGCCACGATCGGAGCCGACGTCCGCATCGGTCCGTTCTGCACGGTCGGTCCCGAGGTCGTGATCGGCGATGGCGCCGAGTTGTTCAGTAACGTGGTGGTGGACGGCCGCACCCGCATCGGCGAGGGGGCCAGACTCTACCCGTTCTGCACCGTCGGCATGGCGCCGCAGGACCTGAAATACGCCGGCGAGCCGACCGAAACCGAACTTGGCGCACGCAGCGTGGTGCGCGAGCATGTCACCATCCATCGCGGCACCATCACCGGCAGCGGCATCACCCGCGTCGGCGCGGATTGTCTGCTCATGGCCGTGGTGCATGTGGCGCATGATTGCGCCATCGGCAACGGGGTGGTGATCGCCAACAACGTGGTCATGGGCGGCCATGTCGAGATCGGCGACAACGCGGTGATCGGCGGCGCCGCGGCGATCCACCAGTTCGTCCGCATCGGCCGCGCCGCCATGATTGGCGGCGTCTCCGGCGTGGAGGCGGACGTGATCCCGTTTGGCAGCGTGATGGGCAACCGGGCCTGGTTGGCCGGGCTGAACGTCATCGGCCTGCGCCGCCGCGGCTACGACCGGACCCGGATTCACACCCTGCGTGCCGCTTTCCGGCTGATCTTCCGCGGCGAGGGCGTGTTCGCCGAGCGGGTGGAGGAGGCGCGGCGGAACTGGCCCGGCGATCCGCTGGTGGCCGAGTTGCTGACGTTCATCGACACCCCGAGCCGCCGCGGCCTGATCCGCGCCGCGGTCGAGGACGAGGACGATGCAGCCTGACCCAAGCCGCCCTCGTCCCGGCCGGGAGAGGGCGACGGGGCACCGATGAGCGGGTCCGATCCCGCAACCCTCGGGATTCTGGCCGGCGGTGGAACGCTGCCCGGGCGCGTGGCCGCCGCCGCACGGGCGGCGGGACGGGGCGTTTTCCTGGTCGGGCTGGAGGGGTTCGCCGAGCCTGCCGTGCTGGCGCCGTTTCCCCATGCCCCGGCCCGGATCGGCGCCGCGGGCCGGATTCTCGAGCTGCTGCGGCTGAACGCCTGCCGCGACCTGGTGCTGGTCGGGCCGGTGCGCCGGCCCTCGCTGCTCGACCTGCGCCCGGACGCCGAGGGCACCCGCCTGCTCGCCCGCATCGGCCGCGCCGCCTTCGCCGGCGATGACGGCCTGCTCGCCGCGGTGGTGCGCGTGTTGGGCGAGGAAGGTTTCCGGGTCATCGGCGCGCACGAAATCCTGACCGAGGTGGTCGGGCCCAAGGGCCTGCTGTCGCGAACCGGTCCTGACGCGGCGGCACTGGCCGACATTGTCCGCGGCATGGCGGTGACCCGCGCGCTCGGGGCGGCGGATGTCGGCCAGGGCTGCGTGGTGCAGCAGGGCATCGTGCTGGCGGTCGAGGCGATCGAGGGCACCGACGCCATGCTGGCCCGCGCCGCCACGCTGCGCCGTCCCGGTCCCGGCGGCGTGCTGGTCAAGCTGGTCAAGCCCGGGCAGGATCGGCGCGCGGACCTGCCCACCATCGGCGTCCGGACCATCCATGCCGCCGCCGGTGCGGGGGTACGGGGGGTGGCCTTCGAGGCCGGCGGCACCATCCTCGCCGAACGCGAGGCCATGGTGGCGGCGGCCGACGCGGCCGGCCTGTTCCTGCTGGGGGTCGATCCGTCTGACGCAGAACGGTAATGGGAAAAAACAATAATGTCCGATAAATATTCGATCCTGCACACCATGATCCGGGTCGGCGATCTCGACCGCAGCGTGCGATTCTACACCGACCTCCTCTGCATGCAGGAACTGCGCCGGCGCGACGTGCCGGATGGCAAGTACACGCTGGTGTTCGTCGGCTACGCACCGGAGACGACCGGGGCGGCGGTGCTCGAGCTGACTTATAATTATGGCGTCGACGAATACGAGCCCGGTACGGCCTTCGGCCATCTGGCCATCGGCGTACCGGACGTGGCGGCCACTTGCGCCAGGCTCCGCGCGGCTGGTGCGAAGATCATCCGCGAGCCCGGCCCGGTGAAGTTCGGCACCACCGTTATTGCCTTCGTCGAGGACCCGGACGGCACTAAGATCGAACTGATCCAGCGCGGCTGACCGCGATCGTGGCGAAGCTCGGGCCGCACGGCTATCTGGACGCGCTGGCGGCAATCTTGCTGGATGATGCGCTGTGACTCGCCCCCGAATCCCCCCTTGTTTCGAGTTGGAAGACACCCCGATGGCGCGGATGGAAACCGAGCCGCTGCCGGCGATGGCCGAGGAGCCGCGCCAGGGCATGGGCAGCGGCGCGCTGCTGCTGGCCGGGTCCACGGTGCTGGTGGTCGGGCTGGCGTTGCTCTCGGCCGGCAATTTCATCGCCGACGAATTCGCCCGCTCAAGCGGGCTGGGCTGGGCCTCGCTGCTGGTGGCGAGTGGCGGGTTCGGCCTGATCGGTGCCGGGGTGTGGCGGGAACTGTCCGGCCTGTTTGCCCTGAGCGAGGTGGACCATATCCGGGCCGGCCTGGAATCCGGTGAGCCGGTTTTCATCGCCGCGGCGGCGCGCGCGTGGCTGGAGGAGTTGCCGGATGGCGCCACGCTGCTGCCGACGGTGCGGGTGATGAACGACGCCGACAGCATGCTTGCGCTGCTGCGCACGCGGGTGTCGGCGGTGCTGCAGCAGCGTGCCGACGCGCTTGGCCGCACCGCGGCGATGCAGGTTTTCGCCGCCACCGCGGCGGTGCCCTCGCCGGCGCTGGACGCGCTGGTGGTGGGCTGGCGCGGCGTGCGGCTGGTGCGCGAAATCGCCGAGATGCACGGGCTGCGGCCGGGGGTGCTGGGCACGATGGCACTGCTGCGCCGCACTGCGATGTCGGCGGCCGGGGTGGCGGCGGCGGACATGGCCATCGATGCGGCGGCGCGGGCGGTGCTGTCCAATCCGTTGCTGCAGCATCTGGCCGGTGACGTGGCGGGAGCGGGCGTGGCGGCGCGGCGCATGGTGGTGCTGGCCCGCGCGGCGGCGGCGGCTTGCAGCCCTTTGCCGCCGGGGCGGGGGTAGAAAGCTAGCGCCAGGGCAGAGCCCTGGCCTTCCTTTCCCCGATTGCCTCCGGACCCGCCCCCGCTCTTGGCGCCGGGCCGGACCGTGCTAGCATCGGTTCCTGCTCTGAAAGGGGAGGCGCCGTGTTCGACCATCCCGCTGCGGCCGGCGCCCCGTTGGACGTCGCCGACGAGGAACTGATCGCGGCGGCGTCCGCTGTGCTGCTGCGGCACTACCGTCCGTTCTGGCACACCGTGGCGGCGGCGCTGCGTGGGGGCGATGGGCGCATCTGGACCGGGGTGCATCTGGGTGCGACGGTGGGTCGCCTGCAGGTCTGCGCCGAGGCGGTGGCGCTGGGCCGGGCGGTGCTGGAGGGCGACGGCAGCATCGCGACCGCGGTGGCGGTACGCCATCCGAAGCCGGAGGAAGACGACCGCGACATTGCCGTCGTTTCGCCTTGCGGCGCCTGCCGCGAGTTGATCACCGACTATGCGCCGGACGCGCTGGTGATTGTGCCGGGGCCGGTGGGGTTGGTGAAGCTGCCGGTGCGGGCGCTGCTGATTGTGCCGTACCGGCGCTAATGCGCGTAACGATCGGCTTGCCGGCCGGGCAATTCAGGCGCAGCCGCTCGTCCGCCGCCGGCGGCGGACACATGCGATGCCTACCAGTCCAGCACCCAGCAGGGTTATCGAACCAGGTTCCAAAATGCCGACCGATGCCGGGTCGGCCGGCAGGGTGCCATCGAAGGTGAAGTCGTGCAGTTCGCCGCCGCCTTGGAAATTCTTTGCATAGAGTCCACCCTCCATCGCCGAGCTATTGGTGACGGTTGCATCTTCGGCGAGCACCGTGCCATGCCAGCCACTGAATGCCACCGACGTTGCGGTCTCAAAGTTCCAGATGATCTGCCGGTTCAGGTCACCTGACGCGTTGAAGTTGACGCCGGTCAGGTTGATGGGGGTCGCGCTGTTGGGCTCGGTCACGTCGATGATGATCGTGCTGGCCGTGCCGCTGAACACGAGGTTCCTGGCGTTTTCCAACTGCGAGGCGCTGAGGCTGAACACCGCCGTGCGGCTGCTGTTGCTCTCTTTGAAGATGAAATTATTCGGATCATTTGCATTGACCGTGCTGTTTGCCGTCAGTCCCGACAACTGAGTTACCAGGGCATTCAATGGATTGGTGAAATCGGTGATGGCGAAGCTGGGGTTGTTCCGAGCGATCGTGCCGCTGCCGTTCATGTTGAAACGGCCGGCATCGCTCGCCACCCAGTTGACGCTGCCGCCGTTATCGACGTTTGCGTTCGTTATGCCATTGGTGATGGTGATCGCGTTGACCGCGCCGAAAGTCGAAGCCGCGGCGGTACCGCGCGGCTGGTAGAACGTGGCTCCGCCGGTCATGGTGTTGGCGACTAGGCGACCTTCGACATCATGGGCGGAGGTAAAGCTGCCCGCGATCACGGCGTTGAACTGCTCAAGGATCTCCAGGGCGGTCAGCGGCGCGGCCTGGCTGGTGGCGGTGCCGCCGGCAAACACGGCCGCCATCGCGATCATGGTCAGGGCGAGGGGGCGATGCGTGATGCAGTGTGATGTCCCAGCGTCCCGCATGGAACCCGCCTTCCGTTTGAAATTTCCAATCGAATCCATTTTTTGGACGTTATGACATCTGTGGGGCGAACACAAGTTCTGGAATTAGCGCCAGGAATGTGACCTGCCGGGCGCCGCCGCGCCTTGCACCCATCGGATCGGCTGGCATGCGGGGGTGCTGTTGCGGGCGCCTCAGCGGGGACTTCACAGCCGGGTGATAATAGTATATTAATAGCAAAATACCGTTTGGGTGGCCAGATACCGCTCAGGCGGGGGCGGGGGGTTCGGATGGCCTGTTCAATCGAAGCACGTGTCGTGGCGATCGACGCTGCCGCGGTGTTTGTCGCCACGGAGCATCATATCGCGTCCTTCCGGCGCGATGCTTTGCCGTCGCAATGGCGGCTGCAGCTCAAGCACACCGAGGTGAATACCCGTGTCGCTGCGCTGATCGCACGCAAGGGCGTGCCGGCCGAGACTCCCTTTGAGGCGGTGCCGGCCTTGCCGTGGCCGGCCGACGCGCCGGTGCAGTGACGCACGCCGCCTGATCCGGAGGGACGCATCCGGGCAGACCGGGGCCGGAAGATCGCGCATGACGACCTGCGCTGGCATCTGACAGCGGGATAGTGCAAAACCTGCCGTACGGTCGCGGGCGTGCGCCCTGCGGTGGCTGCGCGGCGACCGGAGAACGAAGGGGGGAAGGCAGTTTGTGCCGCGCGCCGGTGACGGGCGCGCGTCCGCGTTTGTGCAATGGCAACCCGGGGGCAAGGATGGCCGGAAGGTCCGCCAATTTTCGTGCTTTACGCGCTGGCCTTTCGCCGGCGGCGCTGCTGTTCGGTCTGGCCGTGGCGGGCTGTTCGCCCGACCTGTCGCCGAACACCTATAATTCTGGCGCCGTCCAGCAGGCCAACAAGGCCGAGCAGGGTGTGGTGGTCGGCGTCCGCCAGGTGGATGTCAAGGTTTCGGGTGCGACCGGGGCGGTGGTCGGTGGGGCTGCCGGCGGCATTGCCGGTTCGCAGCTTGGCCCGGGGACGACGTCGGCCTTCGGTGCGCTGGGCGGCAGCCTGATCGGCGGGCTGATCGGCACCGGGGTGGAGCATGCCGGCGGCGACACCACGGCGTATGAGTACATCGTGCGCAAGGCCAACAAGGAACTGGTCTCGGTGACCCAGAAGGACGATCCGCCACTGGCACTCGGTGAGCATGTGCTGGTGATCGCCGGGTCGCAGGCGCGCATCGTGCCGGATTACACGGTGCCGCTGCCGCCTGAAAAGCCGGAGGTGGCGAAGGAAACTCTCCACGCGGCCGCGCCGGTTCCGCCGGCTGCCGGCGCTACGCCGGACCCAGCCGCGCCGCAGGCCCCACCGCCGCAGGACACGACGTCCAAAGGCAGCCAACCCGATGCGACGCCGCCCGCCGGCGCTGCCGCCCAACCGGCGTCTCCGCCGGCGGATGCGGCGCCGGGCGGATCAACGTCCCCCGCCGCGGGGGCGACCATGCCCACGGTGCCGGTGACGGTCACGACGCATGCGGCGACCAGCGCCGCGTCGCTCCCCGCGACCATTCCGGTGCCGGACTCGCTGGCGCCGGGCGCGCCGGTCAACCTGGTGCCGACGAAGCTGACCCCGTCCGTCTCGGTGCCGGTGCCGTAGCGGGTCACGCCGGCCGGCTGGCGTCCAGCGCCGCCTGCAGCATGTACGCCGCTGCCATCCGGTCCACCAGCTCGGCCCGGCGGCGGCGGCTGAGGTCGGCCTCGTCGATCAGGAAGCGGTTGACCGCGGAGGAAGACAGACGCTCATCCCACAGCGCCGCCGGCAGACCGGTGGCGGCCGAGAGGGCATGGGTCCAGTCGCGCGCCGCCTGGGCGGCGGGGCCGGCGTGTCCGTCCATCGACAGCGGCAACCCGACCACCAGACCGCCGGCGCCTTCGCGGCGGGCGATGGCGGCAAGTTCGGCGGCATTGGCGGCGAGCTTGCCACGCTGCAGCGCGCCATAGGGGCTGGCCAGCATCAGCGACACATCGGACAACGCCACGCCCACGGTCCGGCTGCCCGGGTCGAGCCCGATCAGCCGTTGGCCGGGCGCGAGGCGGCCGCGCAGGTCCGTCATGTTGAACAAGGGCATGGCCGCGTTTATGGTCCCGCGCCCATTCCGACGACAGGAGAAAAGATGTCGCTCGACCCCGCGACCGTCCGGCGCATCGCCAAGCTGGCGCGCATCCGGGTGGAGGACTCCCAACTGCCGCAGCTTCAGGCCGAGCTGAACGGCATCCTGGGCTGGATCGAGCAGCTCAACGAGGTGGATGTGGACGGCGTGGAGCCGCTGAGCGGCGGCGCGCAGATGGCGCTGAAGCTGCGCGAGGATGCGGTGACCGATGGCGGCATTGTCGAGCAGGTGCTGGCCAACGCGCCCGACCGGGCGGGCGATTTTTATGCGGTGCCGAAGGTGGTGGAGTGATGTTTTCTCTCACATTGGCCGGGGCGCGCGCGGCGCTGCGGCGGCGGGATTTTTCCGCTCGCGAACTGACCGCGGCTTATCTTGGCGCCATTGAAGCGCTCAACCCGAAGCTGAATGCGTTCATTACGGTGACGTCCGAACTGGCGCTCCGCCAGGCGGACGCAGCGGACACGGCCCTCGCGCGGGGGGAGGCTGAAAACCTCACCGGCATTCCGCTGGCGATCAAGGATCTGTTCTGCACCGAAGGCGTGCGCACCACCGCCGGCGGCCGCATCCTCGCACCGTTCGTGCCGCCCTACGAAAGCACGGTGACGGCCAACCTGCTGCGCGACGGCGCGGTGTTCCTGGGCAAGGCGAACCTGGACGAGTTCGCCATGGGCTCGTCCAACATGACGTCGGCTTTCGGACCGGTGACCAATCCCTGGACGCGGCCCGGCGACGCGTCGCCGCTGGTGCCGGGCGGGTCCTCGGGCGGCTCAGCGGCGGCGGTGGCGGCGCGGCTGGCGCTGGGGGCGACCGCGACCGATACCGGCGGCTCGATCCGTCAGCCCGCCAGCTTCTGTGGCATTGCCGGCATCAAGCCGACCTATGGGCGGTGCAGCCGCTGGGGGATCGTGGCGTTTGCCTCCTCGCTGGACCAGGCCGGGCCGGTGGCGCGCACGGTGGAGGATTGCGCCATCCTGCTCGGCTCGATGGCCGGGCACGACCCGAAGGACAGCACCAGCGCCGATCGGCCGGTGCCGGATTTCGCCGCTGCCTGCCAGCGCGGCGTGAAGGGCCTGCGCATCGGCGTGCCGCGCGAATACCGCAGCGACGACATGCCGCCGGAAATCGAGGCGCTGTGGCAGCAGGGACTCGCCTGGCTGCGCGAGGCCGGCGCCGAGACCGTGGACGTGTCGCTGCCGCACACGAAATACGGGCTGGCCACCTATTATATCGTGGCGCCGGCCGAGGCCTCGTCCAACCTGGCGCGCTATGACGGCGTGCGGTTCGGCGCCCGCACGGAGGGGGCCGATCTGACGGAGATGTACGAGAGCACCCGCGCCGCCGGATTCGGTGCCGAGGTGCGGCGGCGTATCCTGATCGGCACGTATGTGCTCAGCGCCGGCTATTACGATGCCTATTACCTGCGGGCGCAGAAGGTGCGGGCGCTTATTCTGCGTGATTTCACCGAGGTTTTTGCGCGCGTCGATGCGCTGCTGACACCGACCGCGCCCTCGGCCGCATTTGCGCAGGGCGAGCGGATGGACGATCCGGTGAAGATGTACCTCAACGACGTGTTCACCGTGCCGGCCAATATGTCGGGTATTCCCGGCCTGTCGGTGCCGGCCGGGCTGGATGCGCAGGGGCTGCCGCTCGGCCTGCAGGTGCTGGGAAAACCGTTCGACGAAGAAACGGTGTTCGCGGTCGGCGCCGCGCTGGAACGGGCGGCCGGCTTTACCGCGCTGCCGTCATTGCGGGCGGGGGGCTGACGCCATGGCCTATGTCATCGAGGGCAGCACCGGCCCGTGGGAAGTGGTGATCGGCCTGGAAGTGCATGCCCAGATCATCAGCAAGTCAAAACTGTTCAGCGGTGCGGCAACCGCGTTCGGCGCCGGGCCGAACACCCAGGTGAGTTTCGTCGATGCGGCTTTTCCCGGCATGCTGCCGGTGATCAACCGGGAATGCGTGGCGCAGGCGGTGCGCACGGGGCTGGGCTTGCGCGCGCACATCAATCTGGTCAGCCGGTTCGACCGGAAGAATTATTTTTATCCCGATCTGCCGCCCGGCTACCAGATCAGCCAGTATGCCCACCCGATCGTGGGGGCGGGGGTGATCGAAATCGAACTGGCCGACGGGTCCACTCGTAGCATCGGCGTCACCCGGCTGCATATGGAACAGGATGCCGGCAAAAGCCTGCACGACCAGCATCCGGCGAAAAGCTACATCGACCTTAACCGCGCCGGCGTGGCGCTGATGGAGATCGTCAGCGAACCCGATCTGCGCAGCCCCGAAGAAGCCGGCGCCTATGTGCGCAAGTTGCGCAGCATCCTGCGCTACCTCGGCACCTGCGATGGCAATATGGAGGAGGGCTCGTTGCGCGCCGACGTCAACGTGTCGGTGCGCAAGCATGGCGAGCCGTACCGGACGCGCTGCGAGGTGAAGAACGTCAATTCCATCCGGTTTGTCATGCAGGCAGTCGAGGCCGAGGCGACGCGGCAGGTTGCGGTGTGGGAGTCGGGCGGCACGGTGGACCAGGAGACGCGACTGTTCGATTCGGGGCGCGGGGAAACGCGGCCGATGCGCTCGAAGGAGGACGCGCACGATTACCGGTATTTCCCCGATCCCGACCTGTTTCCGCTCGTGCTGGATGAAGGCTGGGTTGAGGACCTGCGCCGGGCGCTGCCGGAACTGCCGGACGAGAAGCGGGCGCGGTTCATCCGCGAGTACGGGCTGTCGGCCTATGATGCCGGCGTGCTGGTGGCCGAGCAGGCAACGGCCGCGTATTTCGAGGCGGTGGCGCGCGGGCGCGATGCCAAGCAGGCGGCGAACTGGGTAACCGGCGATCTGTTCGCCACGTTGAACCGCACCGGGCGGACGATTGAGGACTCCCCGGTGGCTGCGGCGGCGCTGGGGCGGATGCTCGATCTGGTGGCGGACGGCACCATCAACGGGCGCATCGCCAAGGATGTGTTCGATGCGATGGTGGAGAGTGGCGAGGCGCCGGATGCCATCGTCGAGCAGCGCGGGCTGCGGCAGGTGACCGATACCGGGGCGATCGACGCGGCGGTGGCGAAGGTGGTGGCGGCGAATCCGGACAAGGTGGCGGAGTATCGGGGCGGCAAGGACAAGTTGTTTGGGTTCTTTGTCGGGCAGGTGATGCGGGAGATGAAGGGGAAGGGCAACCCGGGGCTGGTGAATGAGGCAGTGAAGCGGGCTCTGACATAAGGCCGGAGTCATTGCACAGGATACGGTCATGTCCGATCGATCAGTTCCTGATGACCCGGAATTGGACATAGGGAGGTCTTGATATGGCTGATGTCGCGCAACGTCTCCGCCGGATGGCAGCGAAGGCCGCTCGCAGAAAGGCTGTTGTTGCTGAAAAGAAGAAGCTCGAGGCGCGGCCGATCAGTCTGGCCGGCCGCGTGCGGTTGGCGTCAAAAAGTCCGGTTGCCCGCTGTGTGATGTCGTCCGTTCTGTTCGAGTCGGGGATCGGGCACATCATTGTTGCTCGCGAACTGCCGTCGGGGCTGCTCGGCTGCGGCTATTTTCTGATCGACCCGTTCTGCCTGGGGGTCAAGGATGCCTTCTACATCGAGATGGAAGAGGATGAACTGCTGTCGCGGCTGGACGAGCAGGAGGACCTCCAGAAGTTCGTGGATGTGGGACTTGCGCACGCACGCAAGCTGGTCCGGGATGCCGCGGCCTATGCTGCCGGTTTGGGGTTGGCTGCGGCCAAGGACACCGCGACCGTCGAGGCAATTTTCGGCGATGTGGATGCCGGTGCGTGCGCCGAGACATTCACGTTCGGCAAGGACGGCAAGCCCTTCTACGTGACCGGGCCGCTCGATACCCCGGCGCGTATCCGCGTCGTTACGCGGACCCTGCAGGATCGCTGTGGTACCGGCGGCTGGGATTACATGATCCAAGCGCGACCCGATGATTTCGGCGAGGGCGGGCTGAGCTTCCCGGAGGACGAATGACCGATAAGGTGGCCGCGAAGCTGATCGTCGGGATGCCGCGTGCCGTTCGTTCGGGGGTGGTCAAGCTGCGCGACTTCGTTCAGGGCCGGCCGTCGGCGCGCAAAATGATGGCCGAAGTCAAGAGCATCGAAGGCCTGGTGGCGACCGGCAAAGATCCGCTGCACGCTGCCTATATCAGAGCACAGAATTATTTGTCGGTCTTCTCGGAAACATCCTCACAACTACGCGAGTTCAAGGAATTTACCGCTGTCGTCGGCAAGGCCGAGGATAATTATGTTCCAGGCTGGCCGCCGATGAGTCCGGTGAGTGTCAGTTTCTTCACCTGTTGGGCTTTGCTCGACCAGCCTGTCGGTGCGTCCGGAGAGACCATGTGCTCCTGCGCGATCGACATCGGCCGGGCTTTCGGCATGCCCGCCGATTTCACCCATACCCTTGAAGTCATGGGTGAATCAGCCGCGGGAATCTATCAGCACATGGGCTGGCGGGACGGCCTGGTTAGCTTGCGGGACATCCTGGACGATCGGGTGCATCGCTGCATTGTTCCGTCGGGATACCGGGGAACCAAGGGCGAACTTTGGTACATCAGGCTGCTGCCACCCTTGGACGAATCGTTCGATTACGGTGTTGTCTTTACATCTCCCTATGTGTTGTACAAGACGAAGGAAGCGGATTGGTTTGCTTTCTTCGAACGCCAGGAGCGGAATCTTCCATTGTTGGCAACAACAGAGGAAAAAATTCTGCGCCGAAAAGCATTTTTTAAGCAGGGGCCACAACCGTATTACTGGTTGGAGTACGTTTTTTTTGCGTTTCATGATTCCTCGGAGAGCGCCATCGAACTCTGGGGCATTCCCGACATTCCCGGAACCCTGCCGCACGCCAGACTGGGACGATGATGAACCGCTGATCCCGAAACCAAAGGGTTCCAAGGGTTTCTGGCCGTCGCGCCGCAGGCGCGCTGCGCGTGATGGCCGAAGGCCCGCTGCGCGCGACGGTGCGGCCAGGGCCGCTGTTACGACGCAACTCCATATGGTACGGCGATCGCCAGGCGATATGGAGCGGGAGAGAAAATGATCGTTCGCAGCGTCACCGATTTGCGCGCAACCGTGCAGGACTGGCGGCGGTCCGGCCTGTCTTGCGCGCTGGTGCCCACCATGGGCGCGCTGCACGAGGGGCACCTCGCGCTGGTCCGGCTCGCGCGGCAATCCTGCGCGCGGGTGGTTGTGTCGATCTTCGTCAACCCGCTGCAGTTCGGTCCGAACGAGGACCTTGCCGCCTACCCGCGCCGGGAAGCCGCCGATGTGGCGGCGGCCACGCAGGCCGGCGCGCAGCTGGTTTTCGTGCCCACGGTCACGGAGATGTATGCGCCCGGCCACGCCACCACGGTGCATGTCGTCGGTCTGTCCGAGGGGCTGTGCGGCCCGCACCGGCCGGGGCATTTCGACGGCGTGGCGACGGTGGTGACCAAGCTGCTGCTGCAGGCGCTGCCGGATGCGGCGTTCTTCGGCGAAAAGGACTATCAGCAATTGCTGATCATCCGCCGGCTGGCGCGCGACCTCGACATCCCGGTGCGTATCGAGGGGATGCCGATTATGCGCGAGCCGGATGGGCTGGCGATGTCGTCGCGCAACGCCTACCTGTCGGCCGACCAGCGGCGCATCGCGCCGGAACTGGCCGCCACGCTGGGCGACATGGCGCGGACGCTGGCGAGCAGCGGCGGCGCGGTGTCGCAGGTGGTGGCGGCGGGAAAGGCGCGGCTGCTTGCGGCCGGCTTCAGCAGTATCGACTATGTCGAAGTCTGCGACGCCGGGACGCTGGCGCCGGTTGCGCGGGTGGAAGGGCCGGCGCGCCTCCTGGCGGCGGTGCGGCTGGGCGGCACGCGGCTGATCGACAACGTCCCGGTGGCAGGGAAAACCGCATGAAATCGCTGACGGACTATCTTACCTTCACCTTTCCCGAGCGGATGGGGTTCGTCAACATAACCCCCCGGCTGGAGCAGCTGGTGGGGCGAAGCGGCGTGCAGGAGGGGTTGCTGCTGTGCAATGCCATGCACATCACCGCCTCGGTTTTCATCAACGACGACGAGCCGGGGCTGCACGAGGATTACCGGCGCTGGCTGGAAAAAATCGCCCCCTTCGATGCCTCGCCGCAGACCTACCGGCACAACCGCACCGGCGAGGACAACGCCGACGCCCACATGAAGCGCCAGGTGATGGGCCGCGAGGTGGTCATCGCCATCACCGCCGGCCGGCTGGATTTCGGCCCCTGGGAACAGGTGTTCTATGGCGAGTTCGACGGCCGGCGTCCGAAGCGGGTGCTGGTGAAGATCATCGGCGAATAGGCCGGCCACATTCACGCAAAAGCTACTGACGTGACGATATGTCGCTGAAGCGGGCTTGCGTGACGCGCCGCCGGGCGGGCAGGGTGCCTGCCGGGTATTTCGTGAGGTCTGATGCCAAACAGAACCATCGGTGCTGACGCCGGCCCAGGCCACGCCGCGCCCGGCCTGCCCGCCCTCGCGCTGACCGCAATCGGCGTGGTGTTCGGCGATATCGGCACCAGCCCGCTCTATACGCTCAAGACCGTGGTCGAACTCGCCGGTGGCTCCCCCGCCCCGGAGATGGCGCTGGGCCTGTTGTCCCTGCTGATCTGGACGCTGATTATCGTTACCTGCATCAAGTACATCACCTTCGTGATGCAGGTGGATAATGACGGCGAGGGGGGCATCCTCGCTTTGATGTCCTTGCTCGGCGTCAAGCGGGCGAAGCGGCCGCTGATTGTCGCCGTCGGGCTGTTCGGGGCCGCCCTGATCTATGGCGACGGCGCCATCACCCCGGCGATTTCAGTTCTGTCCGCCGTTGAGGGGCTGGAGATCGCGGCACCCTCGATAACCCCCTTCGTGCTGCCGACGGCGGTCGCTGTGCTGCTGGCGCTGTTCGCCCTCCAGCCGCTGGGAACAGCGCGTATCGGCCGGCTGTTCGGCCCGGTGATGACGCTGTGGTTCGTCGTTATCGGGCTGCTCGGCGCCTGGGGCGTCATCCAGCACCCGGCTGTCTTCGCCGCCCTCGATCCGCGCCATGCCATCCGCGTGCTGACGAATGGCGGCGCGAGCGGCTTCCTGGTGCTCGGCGGCGTCTTCCTCTGCGTCACCGGCGCCGAGGCGCTGTATGCCGACATGGGGCATGTCGGCGCCAAGCCCATCCGTGTTGCCTGGTTCGGCCTCGTGATGCCGACGCTGGTGCTGAACTACGCCGGCCAGACCGGCTTGCTGCTCGACGGGTCACCGGCCGGCGAGAACATCTTCTATAGCCTTTGCCCGGCGCCGCTGCTGCTGCCGCTGATCATCCTGGCGACACTTGCTACGGTCATCGCCAGTCAGTCCATCATCTCCGGCGCCTTTTCCATGACGCGCCAGGCGATCCAGCTTGGCTGGTGCCCGCCCCTGCGGGTCACCCAGACCTCGCAGGAAGGCTACGGCCAGATTTATGTCGGCGTCGTCAATTGGCTGCTGATGATCGTGACCGTCGGGCTCGCGCTCGGGTTCGGCAAATCCGACAACCTCGCCGCGGCCTATGGCATCGCCGTGTCGTTGACCATGCTGCTGACGACGGTGCTGCTGTTCATTGCCATGCGCGAGATCTGGCACTGGAGCATGCCGCTCGCGGCCGCCTTCGGCGGCTGTTTTGCCGTGATCGACATCGCGTTCGTGCTGTCCAACGGCATGAAGATCGCCGAGGGCGGCTGGGTGCCGTTGCTGCTTGCGGTGATCGTCTGGGGGTTGATGGCGATCTGGCATCGCGGCACCGGCGCTGTCGTGGCGACCCTGCAAAACCGCACGGTGCCGATGGCGCAGTTCCTCGCCGACATCGTCGCCAAGGGCATCCAGCGCGTGCCCGGCACCGCCGTGTTCATGACCCGGACGATGCGGGAGGCACCGCCGCTGATGCTCTGGCACGTGAAGAACAACCGCGCCTTGCACAGCCACCTCATCGCGGTGACCTGCCTGACCGAGTCCATCCCGTATGTCGATGCGCCGCGGCGGGTGGAACTTGAGCGGGTGGCGCCGGATTTCTGGCGGATGATCGCGCGCTACGGATTTATGGAACAGCCCGACATCCCACGCCTGTTGATCGAGGGAAAGCGGCGCGGCTGCACTCTGCCGCTGGACGACATCACCTATTATGTCGGCCACGAAACGGTTGTGCATCGCCGCGTGGGCCCGGCAATGCCGCGCTGGCAGGAGGCCATCTACGCCTTCATGGTCCGCAATGCGGGAACCGTGGCCGGCTTGTTCAGCCTGCCGCGCGACGGCGTGGTCGAAATCGGCCGCATCGTCGAGATCTGAGCTGCGTGCCGCCACGTTACCGATACGTGACGGAAATATTGTCGTTCCGTTGCGGCGGTCGATGGGACCGGACCGATAGGGTGCTCCTCCGGAACGGCCAAGCTCGCGCTTCTGGCGGCGTGCCATAGCGTTACAGAGATGCGGCTCGACTATATCGCATGCTTTGCGTTCATCACACAACGTTCACCAACGCCGGATATGGTGCAGCGATTGAACGAGATGGAGTGCTGTGCGCATGGCAACGCTGACGGTCGGCACCGGTAGCCAATACGAATTCCACACGATCGCCGCCGCCGTGGCCGCATCCAGCGATGGCGACGTCGTGCTCGTCGCGGCGGGGACGTACACCAACGATTTCCTCGACTTCACCGACAGTATCACGTTGCAGGCCGTGGGCGGCCTGGTGGTCATCAACGCGACGGTGCCGCCGCCGGACGCCAAGGCGATCATTACCGAGGGCGCAGTCGGCGCGAATGTCACCGTTAGCGGCTTCGAACTCAACGGGGCGGCGGTGTCGGATGCCAATGGCGGCAACGGCGCGGGCATCCGCTACCAGGGCGGCAATCTGACGCTGTTTGATGACGGCATCCACAACAACCAGAACGGTATTCTCGCCGGCGCACCGGTCGCTGGTGCCGGAACGATATCGATCAACACCTGCGAGTTCGCCGGCAACGGCTCCGGCACCGGAGCAACGCACAACATCTACATCGGCGATATTGGCCTGCTGCAGATCACCAATAGCTATATTCACGGCGCCGTGGTCGGGCACGAAATCAAGAGCCGTGCCGAAAACACCATCATCACCAACAACCGCATCGACGACGGTCCGACCGGTACCGCCAGCTACAGTATCGACCTGCCGAATGGCGGTAATGCGACGATTACCGGCAACGTCATCGAGCAAGGGCCGTTGTCGCAGAACCCCGCCATCATCGCCTATGGCGAGGAAGGATCGCTGCACGCGGGGACAAGTGTCACCGTCGCCGGCAACACGATCCTCAATGACCTCAACAAGTCCGACGTCTCGGCGGTGTGGAACACCACGACCGCCAACATCATGTTCAGCGACAACCAGGTCTATGGGCTGACCGCGGCGCAACTGGTCAGTGGCACCGGGACCGTGAGCGGCACGACTTTGCTGACCAGCGAGCCGGCCCTGGACACGTCGTCTCCGTGGCTGGCCGCGCCGACGGTAACCACCGTCACGGCCGCACCCGCCGCGGGAGATGTCAGTGTCGGCGAGGTGGCAATTTTCACGCTTGCCCTGAGCGAGCCGGTGACGGTCTCCGGCGGCGTGCCGGATCTGCTGCTGAACGATGGCGGTCGCGCGACTTACGACGCGGCGGCGTCGAGCGGGACGGTGCTGGTGTTCGACTATACGGTGCAGTCCGGCCAGACCACGCCAGCGCTGGCGGTGACCGGGTTCGATGCGAACGGGGCTGTGATCCAGAGCCCGACGGGGACCAGTGCCAATTTCGCGGGAGCGCTGGCATCGTTCGCCAATCTGGGGGTCAACACCGACCTTGTTGACAGGCTCAATGTCGATCAACAGCTTGAGCTGGACTATATCGGCTATTTCAACCGCGCCGCCGATCGTGGCGGGCTCACCTTCTGGGCCGGGCAGGACACGACAGCGCAGAGCGGCGGCCAAAGCGCGACGGCGGCGCTGACCAACATCGCCAACGCGTTCGCGCAGCAGCCGGAAACCGAGGCGCTCTATCCGATCCTGAGCACTCCTGATCTGAACCTGCAGAGCGCCGGCGCCCAGACCGCACTCGCCACCTTTATTGATAACGTCTACCGCAACCTGTTCGATCGGGCGGCCGATGCGAGTGGCAAGGCCTACTGGCTCGATCAGCTCACCAGCGGTGCGGTCTGGCTTGGCGCGGCGGTTCTGGCGATTGCCAACGGCGCACTGGGGGCCGATGCGATCAAAGTGCAAAACAAGATTGCCGTGGCACTTGACTTCACAACCAGGACGGGAGCGGCCGGGCTGGGCAGCACGTCACCATTGCCGGCGGCCTTCGTGACCGCCGCCCAAAGCGTGCTGAGCGGTGTTGACGGCGTATCGCTGAACGACGCGTCGGTGACCGCGGGCATGAACGCGACGACGGCGTACATCGCCAGCCCGGCAAGCGTTGGCGCGACCGCCGCCAACGACCTGATCACGATCTCGACATCCAACACCGTCACCGATCCCGGGCCGGGCAGTCACACGATTCGGTTCATCACCGGCGTCAGCGCCGACACAATCGTGCTGCACAGCGGCGCGGCGGATCAGATCAGCGGCTTCAATCTGGCCGCCGGCGACGTGCTGGACCTGCGCAGCCTGCTTTCCGAAGCGCAGTTGAATATCCAGGATGTGCTGCCGAAGCTGGGGTCCTACTTTACCGTTGCCGACCAGGGGGCGGATGCGGTGCTGCTGTTCGATCCGTTTGGACATGGCGCTGGCAGCGCTGTTGCTGTACTGAAGGGCATTGGTAGCGCAGTCGCAAATATAGAAATTTTGTCGAGCGATAACGCTATTCGTGTATAGAGATAATTTTTTGTCACTTTACATTTATATTACTTTAATGACCATCAAATTTTTGTGGTAATTGCTTCCTGTCTCCGGTTCTCGATCAGAGCCGGAAGATGGCCCGCATCATTCCGGTCGCGGAGCACGGCACAAGCCATTCAGTTCGTCAAAGCCGGATGCGACCGGCAAATCGGCGTGCTGCCGTTCGCCGCGATAACGGCGCCGATCAGGCTGTCCGGATGATACCGCAACGCCAGAACGAGCTCATGCCTGATTGAGCAGACACGTTTTGGTGAGCTTTGCGTTCCGCCAGTGTATTTGCCTGCGATGAACGCCTCTTACGCTAGCCAACGTCGCATCGATGACGCTATCGTGGCCAGCAGAAGGGACAGGTAGATTCGAACTAAGGGCCGATCGCAAGCTCAGCAAGGAAGACTCGCCTGTGAAGACAGTTTCTATGGTGGGTAATCGTGCCCGTCTTCGGCGGGTTAGCGATTTACTGGCTGCGACATATTGGCGAGGTGGCCTTACTTCGGCAACCAAGCTTTTTTTCACCCTGGTGTGGCGGAAGCTTCCGCTGGTTTGGAGTCAACTGACGACGCCACCGCGTGCCTCGGCGATCCGTCGCCATGTTGAGGAGCGGCGCGCTGTGTCGTCGCGTCCCTACATCGCCGTGGCCGTGACCGGTGGCGTGGGCGACCTGGTGGTCATCGCCCGCTTCATGCGCGATCTGGGCGCAGCGGTGGGGGACATCGGCTTCGACGTTTTCTCGCCCAGGCCGGAACAGACGGCCTGGGCATTTTCTGCGGTACCAGGGTTCATCGGCTCCTACCATGACAACATGTTCGAGCAGGTACTGCCGGAATACGATGTCGGGTTGCGCGCCAATCAGATGGTGGTTGTCTATCAAGAAACCCTTCGATGGAGCCGCCTTCGCGGCATGCGGGACGTGGTCAGGATCATCAACAACCTCATCAGCGCCCGTGCGAAGATCGACGTGTTCGTTGACCGCCATCCATTTCTGGACAACTTCGTGGCGAGGACCGCAGTCTTCTCGGAACGGACACGGCGCGACTTTCTGCATGCCATGGCAGGAATACCGTATGGCGGAGATCGCATGTCGATTCCGCGCGATGCCGGTATTGTCGCCCAGCTTGGTCTTAAGTCCCGGCACTATGTCACGGTTCACAACGGCTTCGATACGGGATTTGTCATTACCGGTCGCCGTGCGACCAAGTGCTACCGGCGTTTTGACGCCGTCGTGGCCATTCTGAAACAGTCGCTGCCGCATTTAACCTTCGTTCAGGTCGGCGCGGGAACCAGCGAGCCGATTGCCGAGTGCGATATCGATCTGATTGGCAAGACGACACTCTCAGAGGTCGCTGCTATTTTGGCCGGCGCGGCGTTCCACATCGACAACGAAAGCGGTCTGGTTCACCTCGCGCGCTGTTATGGCGTGAGTGCGGGGGTCGTGTTCGGACCGACGCCGGCGGACTACTTCGCGTATCCCGACAATTTGAGTATCGAGCCGCCGATCTGTGGCAATTGCTGGTGGATGACACGGACATGGATGGATTTATGTCCCAAAGGCTATGCGACGCCGCGCTGCATGACCGAGCAGGACCCGGCCCTGGTTGCCGACCGAATCCTCGCTGAAATAGGCAGTCCTGGTCAAATCCCGGCGCGGCAGAGCGTTATCAAAGAGGTGACCAGCCAGTTACAGTCATGAGGACGAGCAACGGCCCCGGGCCTGCGATCCCGCGGCGGTCCCGTTCGGCTTGATATTACGCCAGGGCCAGGGTCACCACCCCCGCCGCGATCAGCCCGATCGCCGCCAGGTGCATCACTGTCAGCGGTTCGTGGAAGGCGTAATGCCCGATCAGCGCCGCCGCGATGTAGGAGATCGCAGTGAAGGGCAGCGCGACCGACATCGGGATGCGCCGCAGCGCCACGATGTAGAACATCGCCGCTCCGCCGTAGAGCATCAGGCCCAGAATGGTGCGCCAGTCCAGCAACTGGTGCAGGAAGTCGGGCGCGCTGGCGCCGGCCTTCAGCAGGGTTTGCCCCGCCATGCTGGTGGCGATGGCGGCGAGCAGAACGGCCCAGTAGATCATCGCGCGGCTCGCCCGCCGGCCGGAATCGTCATGCCGCCTCCTGCCGCCCGCCGGCGCCGTCACTGCGCTCGACCAGCCGGACCGTGCCCTGCGGCTTGCCATTGGCGGAGAGGAATGTGCGGCCGATATATTCTCCCATCACGCCGAGCACCATGAACTGCACGCCGGAGACCAGCAGGAGGGCGGTCATGGTCGAGGCCCAGCCGCTCGGCGTGGCGTGCGTCGTCAGCGCCTCGATGATGGTGGCGGCGGCGCCGGCCACGCCCAGCGCCGCCATCGCCACCCCGGCAAGGATGGCCAGGCGCAGCGGCACCAGCGAAAAACTGGTGGCGAGGTTCAGCCACAGCAGCACCAGACGCTTCAGCGTGTAGTTGGAACGGCCCTCGGCGCGCGGCAGGTGGCGCACCTCGATGCTGTCGATGCGCTGCGTCACCTGCATGATCAGCCCGTCCACATACGGATAAGGGCCGCTGTAGCGGGTGACCGCGCGCACCACCAGTTCCGACATGCAACGGAAGGACGAGAGATACAGCCCGCGCGGCTTGTCCAGCAGCCAGTCCGCCACCTGGTTGGCGAAGCGGCTGCCCAGGTTGCGCCAGCCGGCGTGCTTTTTCACGGCAAAACGGGTGTACACCACGTCCCAGCCGCCCAGCCGGGCATGATTGTACAGCTTCAGCACCTCCTCGGGGGGGTTCTGCAGGTCGTCGTCCATGGTGATGACGAAGGCGCCGGTGGCGTGACGCAGCCCGGTCATGACCGCGTTGTGCTCGCCGTAGTTGCGGGCGTGCTCGATATAAACCACCGGCACCGCGGCGTGGCGGACCAGTCCGCGGCAGATTTCGGCGGAATTGTCGGGGCTGCCGTCGTTCACCAGCACCACTTCCAGGCCGCCCTCGGGAGTCAGTTTCGCCAATTCCTCGACCAGCAGGCCGATGGTTGCCGCGCCACGGTAGACCGGAACGACGATGGATAGGCCCGGAGCGGGCCGGGACGCGGCGCCATCCGGCGGGGCCGCGAGCGGGACAGGGGGCATACGGTCGAAATCCTCAGTCATGGGCGCCCTCGGGTGCCGGGGGCCGGATCGCGGTTGCCAGCACCGAGCCGCCGGCGGGCAGCAGAATCGGCAGGCGGCGCTCGATCCTGGTTATGGCGTGCAGGGTCGCATCCAGCCATGGCGAAAACGGGGCGACGTCGGAGGCCGCGCCATCGTTGCGGGCGCGCAGCTTGCGTTGCAGCACCATCAGCGGCAACAGCAGCCCGTTCCAGTAGCGGGTGCGCACCTGGGTAAAGCCGGCAAGCCGCAGGGCTGCGGCTGTGCCACCGGCGGTCCAGCGGCGCACATTGTGCACCTGGCGGTCATGTGCCGATAGCAACCATGCATAGGCGGGCATGTTTACCAGCAGCATGCCGCCGGGCCGCAGTACCCGGTGCAGCTCGGCCAGCGCGGCGGCGGGATCGACGGCGCGGTGGCACAGAACGTCGGCCGCCACCACGGCGTCGAAGCTGGCCGCGGCGAAGGGCAGGGCGTTGACGCTGCCGCGGGCGATAGCGGCGCCGCTTTTTTCAGCCGCCCGTTGCGCGGCGTTGTCCGACCATTCCACGCCGGTGAGCGCCAAAGCGGGGTGGGCCGCGCGCAGCACCGCCAGCAGCCCGCCGGTGCCGCAGCCGGCATCAAGCACCCGCCCGCGCACGCCGGCGAGCGCATCGGCCAAGCGGGCGTGCAGGGCACGGTACCACCACATCCGCCCTTCGGCGGCGTCCATCAGCGCGTATTCGTGTGGCTCCATGCGGTCCCGCGGTGTGTTCTGCCCGGCGCATATACCGGCAGGGTGATCGGGTGAAGGAAGGCCAGGGCTCTGCCCTGGACCCGCTAAGGGCGGAGCCCTTAGAACCCATTCGTTAAGTGATAGGGTCCAGGACAGAGCCCTGGCCTTCCTTCACCCGATTGCCGCGGTCCTTGCGACAAGATGGGTTGACGTTGTGACGGCTACGCGAGACCTGAGAGGTTCTGACCGGCACAGGCCGGCCCGTTCGTTTAACACATGGCGAGTTAGGATGCCCCGCACCCAATGAGCATTCGTTCCGCGGCGAAGCGGCAGGCGGCTCTCCCGCTCTTCGCTCACAGCGAATCCGTTGCGCCGGTGCGGGTAAACGTCGGAGAGGATTTCCGGACTGCCCTGCGCTGCTTCACCTTCAGCGGCGCGCCGACCGCGGAGGTCGAGGAAGGTGGTCTTCACTATTTCGTGAACGAATTCTGGACCTCGCGCCAACGCCAGGCGCACAGCATCCAGGAGATCAGCTACCGCGCCTGCTTCAAACCGCAATTGCCGGAGTTCTTCATCGCCCGACGGACCGACACGGGCGGGCGGGTTTACGACCCCTTTTCCGGGCGCGGCACGACCGCGGTGCAGGCCGCTCTGATGGGGCGAAAACCCATCGCCAACGACGTGAACCCGCTCAGCGCCATTCTGGTGCGGCCGCGGCTCGATCCGCCCCCCCGCGCGGCCATCGAGGCGCGTCTTGCAGGGCTGGACCTGAGCCGGGGCCGGTTCACGGATGAACAGAACGGCCTGCTGGCGTTCTACCATCCCGACACGCTGCGTCAGATTTGCGCGCTGCGTGACTATCTGCTTGAGCGCGCGGCGAGCCGCCGGATGGACGGTGCGGACGAATGGATCAGGATGGTTGCCATCAACCGGCTGACCGGGCACTCGGCGGGTTTCTTTTCCGTGTACACGCTGCCGCCGAACCAGGCCGTTTCGATCGGGTCGCAGCAGAAGATCAACGCGGCGCGCAACCAGACCCCGCCGCTGCGCGACATTGCCGCCATTATTCGCCGGAAGACCAGAACCCTGCTGACGGATGGGCTGCCGCTGCCGCATCCGTCCGCCCTGCTGATGACGGGGCCGGCCGATGCCACGCCGGAGCTCGGGGATGGCGAGGTTGACCTTCTGGTGACGTCGCCGCCGTTTCTCGACGTTGTGGACTACGAGGGCGACAACTGGCTCCGGTGCTGGTTCGCCGGCATTGACGTGAACGCCGTACGAATTGACCGGCACAAGGGCGTTCCGGGGTGGGAAGCGTTTGTGCGGCGCTCCTTCACCGAGTTTGCCCGCGTGATGCGTCCGGGCGGCTTCGTTGCCTTCGAGGTGGGCGAGGTTCGCGGCGGCAAGGTACTGCTGGAACGGCACGTGGCCGAGGCCATTCAGGGGCTGCCGTTCAGCGTGCTCGGCGTGATGGTGAACGCGCAGGCGTTCACCAAGACCGCCAATTGCTGGGGGGTAACGAACAACAAGGGCGGGACCAATTCCAACCGCATCGTGATGGCGGAGCGAACCGGTTCCGTGTCCTGAGGATCGGCGCCAATGGTTACAGGAACGGCGCCGCCCGCTCCAGCAACTCCTCCAGCCCCGGCTCGTTCGCATCGCGCGGCTTGCCCGGGTGGATCACCGAGACCTGGCAGCTCTCCGCCGCCTCGACGAGGTGGCGGTAGGGGCCGGCCGCCGGGTTGATGATGGTCGCCTGCCGGTTGGCGTCGTAGCCGAACATGCGGTCGTTGACCCGGATGCACTCGTTGCAACTGCTGCAGCGGGCCGATTCGATGTACGCCGCATCGGGCACCGGCTCCGGTTCGGCGGCCGCCTCGGCGGGCGTGGGCAGTTCGGTGGCGGTGGGGGCAACGACGGGGGGGGCGACGACGGGCGGGGAAGCCGGCTGGGCCTGCCGCTCCCATTCCTGGCGGGCCGCCGCGATCTGCCGGGCCGCGTGCGAGTTGTTAATGCCGCCCAGCTCCTGCAGGGCGTGCCAGCGGCCCAGGCAGCGGCGGGCCTCACGCAGCAGCGCATCGGCGGCCAGCACCTTGTGCAGCCCGTCCTCGGCATCGGCCAGGAACAGGCAGGGCACGCGGCCTTCCGGGTCCGGCCGCGATTGGGCCACCGCCTCGGCGACCGGCACCAGATGGCCGTTCCACGCCTCCGGCGCGACGCGGGCGAGATGCGGCGCGGCGCGCCGGTCCATCGCCAGGAAATCAACCAGGGTGAACGCCACCGTCTCGCCCTGCCGGTGATGCGCCGCATCCTCCCAGCCCAGCGCATGCAGCGGCCAGTCGCGGTCGGCCTGCGGGTTGGCATCGAGGGTGAACCGCGACGCCCAGTCCGGCCCGGCGCCGGGGTCGTAGGCGAAGGCGGGAAACGCCCGCGATTCCACCGCGGCAGCCGACACCAGATAGGGCGGCAGCGGCGCGGTTGCCGGCCCAGTGCCGCTGAACACGCTGAACAGCGCCGGCCCGTCAAACGCGAGCCCGGCCTGCACGCGGCCCAGCAGGGCGAACAACTGCGAGGCGCCGGCCTGCAGCACATAGACATCGCTCAGGCTGAGGGCGGTCGCGGCGATCGGCCGCACCGGCAGGCCGAGTGCTGCCAATGCGCCGCCGCCGCCCAGCAGGTCGTCGGTCTGCACCAGCAGCTTGAACGGCAGCCCGGCGCCGAGCGCTTCGACGATCATCGCCGCCCGGTCCGGCGTCAGCTCATGGTCGGCGACGCACACCAGATAATCGGGGACAATTGCCGCCGTCTGGGCGGCCGGGCCGTCGCCGAGGCCGGCGAACAACGCATCGTGTTTGGCCTCGTTGTATTCACCGGCGACTTCCAGCCGCGCCATGGCGATCGCGCGCGCCAGTTCGGCGGCGGCGGGCTGACGCTCGCGCCACGCCTGCAGCGCCGGCTCGCACCCGTCGAAGGCGAAACTGTAGGGGGTGGCGGCGTGGCCCGACAGCGGGACAAAAGCCTGCGTCCGCAGCACCGTCAGCAGCCATTCGATCCGCCGCCGGCGGCCGTCGTCCAGCCCGCCGGTGGGGGCGGCATGGGCGAGCAGGCGCGCCATGGCGTCGAAGTCGAAGCTGGCGGCCAGCCCCGATCCGATCGCCGCGCGCAACCGCTCCGGGCTGCGGCTTTCCGGCGAGGCGGCGAAGTCGGCTTTCAGGATGTTCTCCAGCCCCGTCAGCAGCGTGCCGATCGTCTGCCGCAGGCGGTCGGTCCTGGCGCGCTGCTGCTCGGCCCATTCATGCGCGAGCAGGCGCGCCGCCAGTTTTCCATCACAGCCGGCCAGCGCACCGTCGCGCGGCAGGGCCAGGCGCAGGCGGTCGAAGCTCTCGCGCAGGCCCGGGTCCGCGGTGAGCAGGGGGTCGGACGCGGCGTCCCAAGCCGCCGCCAAAGTTTCCGCCGTGCCCTCGGCGGCGAGGCGGCGCAGCGCGCGTTCGATGCGCCGTGCGTGGCCGCGCAGGCGCTCGGCGGCGTCGCCCTCGCCGGCGCCGGCCAGCGCTGCATCGAACAGCCCGGACAGGCTGCGTGCCGGTGCGCCCGGCGTCAGCACCAGCGGAAAATCGTGGCGCAGCGCGGCGAGGTCGCGATAGGCCGCGAGCGCTGCCGGCAGCAGACCGCGCCCTTCGATCGGCTCCAGCGCGCCGGAGGAGAGCCGGCCGGTCAGGTAGAAGGCGAACTGGTCCTGGTGTGCGATGTGCATGTGCTTCTGCCTTGCCGCGTTTTCTACGTTATCCGCGCGGCTCAGCCGGCGTCCGGCGCCGCTGTGGCGGGCACGGCGTGCGGCCAGATGGTGAATTTGTCGAACTCGGCTTCCAGCCCGGCGCGGATGTGCTCGGGCGAGCGGGCCGGCCCGGATTGGCGCAGGTCTTCGTAACAGGGCACGTCCGGATTGTGGTACAGGATGCCGACCGGAATCGGGTCGTGCCCCGAGGCCACTTCGCGCGCCGCTGACAGGTCGCGCGGATCGTGCTCAAGCTGGTTGCGGTAGATTTTTCCCAGGCCCGGGCTGATGGAAAGCCCGCGCTCGTGGTGCAGCAGGCGCACCCGCAGCGGGTCCTGGATATACGGCTCGAACATCTTCGGCAGCCATTCCGGGCAGCGCTGCAGAATGCGCACGAACGAGAAGCCGCGGTGCCGGTGGGCGGCGCGCAGGATGTCGTAGAGCGTCTCGGGAATCCAATCGACTGCCTGGGCCACGAACGAGACGTTCTGCACCCCGAGCGTCACCTGCAGCGGCTGCAGCGCCTCCAGATAGCTGCCGTGCGGGGTGGTGTTGCTGCGCGTGCCGATCGGCGAGGTCGGCGAGGCCTGCTTCTTGGTCAGGCCGTAGATCTGGTTGTCATGCAGCATGACCGTGAGGTTCATGTTGTAGCGGATGGCGTGAATCCAGTGCGCCGCGCCGATGCTGCAGCAATCGCCGTCGCCGGTATTGACGAACACCGCCAAATCGGGCCGGGCCATGCGGATGCCCTCGGCGATCGGCAGGGCGCGGCCATGCAGGCTGTGCAGCCCGTAGGTGTTCATGTAATGCGGCAGGCGGCTGGAGCAGCCGATGCCGGAAACGAACACGGTCTTTTCCGGGCGAAGGTCTTCGTCGCGGCACAGCCGCTGCACCGCGGTCAGGATGGCGTTGTCGCCGCAACCCGAGCACCAGCGCGGCACCCCGCTCTGGTAATCCTCCAGGGCGTGGTGCTCATCGTGCAGGCGCAGCAGGCATTCGGTGGCGTCGCTCATGCTTGTTCTCCCGTCGCGGCGGCGAGTTTTTCGAGGGCGACGCGGCGGATGGAGCTGGGTTTGATCGGCTGGCCCTTGACCTCGCTCCAGCAATCGATGTCGATCAGCGTGCGGGCGCGCAGCAGCATGGCCAGCGCCGAATAGCGGCGGTTATCGGCGTCGATCATCGCGTCGTCCGGCCGGTCGCTCCAGTTCGCCTCGATCGTCAGCACCTGACCGAAGCGCTGCATGATCGCCTTCAGGCCGGGCTGCATCGGCTGCAGGAAGGAAAGATGCAGCGAGGAGACGCGGAGGCCTTCCGCGCGCAGACCATCGACAGCTTCCTCAATCGCGCCGCGGGTGCTGCCCCAGCCCACCACCAGCAGATCGCCATCCGCGTCGCCATGCACCACCGGCGGGCGCAGCGTCTTCTGCAGGGTGGCGAGCTTCAGGCTGCGGGCGTGAATGCTTTGTTCGTTGCTGTCGGAATCATAGGCGACCTTGCTGGCGCGGTCATGCGCGAGACCGGTGAGGGTGTGCATGCCGCCGGGCTGGCCGGGGATGAAGCGGCGCGAGAGACCGGTGATTTCATCCCAGTCATAGGGGCGCATGCCGGGCGGCACCCGGCTCTGATCGGCGGGGGCGGCGAGCCAGGCCGCATCGAAGGTCGGCCGCGGGAACGGCTGCTGCGAGGTGGCGAGCGAGGCGTCCGAAAGCACCACCACCACCATGCCGAAAGCCTCGGCCAGCTTGCGGGCGGTGATGATGGAATAGAAACATTCTTCGATGGTTGAAGGCGCGATCACCACTTTCGGTGCATCGCCATGGCTGCCGAACATGGTGGTGAGCAGGTCGCCCTGCTCGACCTTGGTGGGCTGGCCGGTGCTGGGTCCGCCGCGCTGGACGTTGACCACCACCAGCGGAATTTCGCCCATCACCGCCAGCCCGATCGCCTCCTGCTTGAGCGAATAGCCCGGCCCCGAGGTGATGGTGACGGTGCATTTGCCGGCATAAGACGCGCCGATCGCGAAGGCGCAGGCGGCGATTTCGTCCTCGGCCTGATGCACCAGCCCGCCGACCTTCTCGAACACGTCGCTCAGGTAGTGCGAGGCCGAGGTGGCCGGGGTGATCGGATACATGGCGCAGACCTCCATGCCGGAGGCCAGGACGCCGAGCGCCAGCGCGGTGTTGCCGTTGACCACGATCTGCGGTTCGGTCACCGGGGAGGCGGGGATGGAGAAGCGGAGATCAAGGTTGCGCTGGGTCCAGTCGAAGCCGGCTTCCAGCAGCGCCACGTTCTGCGTGACGACGGATTTGTCCTTCTTGCCGAAGGCGAGGGCAATCTGTTCGCGCGCCAGCTCCAGATCGAGGCTGTAGATGCGGCACAGCATGCCGAGGGCGAACATGTTCTTGCCGCGCCGCGCATCGGCGACCAGCTTGTGGCATTCCCGCTCCATCGGGATTTCGCGCACATCGTAGCCGGCGGCGACCAGCCGGTCGTGCACCTGCACATAGCTGGCGGCGATGGCGGGGTCGCGGTCCTCGCGCCACATGCTTTCCAGCAGGATGGTGCAGCCCGGCTTGAGGTCGCCGGCATGCACCCGGCCGAGCAGCACCTGTTCGTTGAAGGCGACGGTCAGATCGGTCTGGCCGCCGCCATTGGTGATGCGCCCGGCGCCGAGGCGGATGCGGTTGCCGCTGGCGCCCGCGGTGCTGCGCGCGGGCGGGCGGATTTCGGCGGGGATGATTTCCACCGTCCAGACGCCGTTGCCCATGCGCGCGGCGATGGCGCCGAACGCCTGGCCGCAGCGTTGCGCGCCTTCGCCGGAATCGCTGATGATTTCGACGATATGCTCGGCGAGCACAACGGGCTGGCTGGCGCCGGTCCGGCGTTCAGGTTCGATCGTAACCGCGTCGTTCATGTGTGCCTCAGGCGATGCGCAGGCGGACAAAATTGCGTTCTTCGCGTGGGATGCCGAACAGGCCGCCCGGGGCGCTTGGCGCTGAAGGATCGGACAAACCCAGATAATCCTTCATGCTGCGCGCGGCGCGCCGGCCCGCGCCCATCGCCTCGATGACGGTCGCCGCCCCGGTGACGATATCGCCGCCGGCATAGACGCCGGCCAGCGAGGTGGCGAGGGTTTCGTCCACCGCGATGTAGCCGCGCTTGTCCAACGCGAGGCCCGACGTCTGGCCGATGATCGGATTGGCGTTGGTGCCGATGGCGAACACGATCTGATCGACCTCGATGTCGTGTTCGCTGCCCGGCACCGGCACCGGGCGGGCGCGGCCGGAGCGATCCGGCTCGCCCAACTCCATGCGCTGGCAGCGCAGCGCCCGCACATTGCCCTTTCCATCGCCGAGCACTTCCACCGGCGCGGTCAGCCAATGGAATTCGATGCCTTCCTGTTCGGCATGGTGCACTTCCTCGGCGCGGGCCGGGCATTCGGCGCGGCTGCGGCGGTAGATGCAACTCACCTGCTCGGCGCCGAGCCGCAGACACACGCGCATCGCATCCATGGCGGTGTTGCCCGCGCCCACCACGGCGACATGGCGGCCGAGCGGCAGCGGCGTGTCCACGGCGGGGAAGTCGCGCGCGCGCATCAGGTTGCAGCGGGTCAGCAACTCGTTGGCCGACAGCACGCCGTTCAGCGAGTCGCCGGGAATGCCGAGCATGGCCGGATAACCCGCGCCGGTGCCGATGAACACGGCATGGTAGCCGAGTTCGTCGATCATCTGTTCGATGCTGAACAGCCGCCCGACCAGCGTGTTGCATTCGAAACGCACGCCGAGCCGGCGCAACCCCTCGATCTCGGCATCGACCACGCTGTTGGGCAGGCGGAAATCGGGAATGCCGTAGCGCAGCACGCCGCCGGGCAGATGGAACGCCTCATACACGGTGACGGCGCAGCCCGCCTTGGCCATGTCGGCCGCGCAGGCCATGCCGGCCGGGCCGGAACCGACCACGCCGATGCGCAGCCCGTTCGGCTCGATATAGGGCCGGCGGGCGAACCCCCCGGCGATGGCGCGGTCGCCGACGAAGCGTTCCAGCCGGCCGATCGCCACCGGTTCCAGCACGTCGCCGACGATGCACACGCCTTCGCACTGGTTCTCCTGCGGACAGACCCGGCCGCACACCGCGGGCATCAGGTTGGTGCGCGCCAGCACGTCATAGGCGCCGCGGATATCGCCGGCGGAAATGCGGGAAATGAAGCCCGGGATGTCGATGCCGACCGGGCAGCCGGAGGTGCAGGCGGGTTCGGGGCAGACCAGGCAGCGCTGCGATTCCAGCGTCGCCTCGGCTTCGTTGTAGGCGAGCGTCACTTCCTCGAAATTGCCGCGCCGTGCTGCCGGGTCCTGCTCGCGTGCCGGGGTCCGTTGCTGCGGGATGCTGCGTATCGTGCGCTTCGGGGCCATGGTTTCTGTCTGTGCTGTTCGGTCAGGAGGCGGCCAGCAGGGCGCGCATGCGGCAGGTTTCGGACCAGCGTGCCACCGCCGCCTTTTCTTCCTCGGCGTAGCGGCGCAGGCGGGTCATCAAATCATCGAAATCGACCAGATGGCCGTCGAAATCCGGCCCGTCCACGCAGGCGAACTTGACCACGTCGCCCAGCTTCACCCGGCAGCCGCCGCACATGCCGGTGCCGTCCACCATGATCGGGTTGAGGCTGACCATGGTGCGGATGCCGTGTGGCCGTGTCGCCTCGGCGCAGGCTTTCATCATCACCGGCGGGCCGATCGCCACCACCTCGTCGATGTCGGGGTGGGCGGCGATGGCCTGGCGGATGCCGTCGCTGACGAAGCCCTTCATCCCGGCGGACCCGTCATCGGTGCACAGGATCACCTCGTCGCAGACGGCGCGGAAACGGTCTTCCCAGAACACCAGGTCTTTGGTGCGGAAGCCGAGGATGCCGATGACGCTGGCGCCGTTCTGCTTGAAGCCGCGCGCCTGCGGGTAGATCGGCGCGACGCCGAGGCCGCCGCCGACGCAGACCACTTTTTTCGCAGCACCCATATGGGTGGGCACGCCCATCGGCCCGACCAGCGCATGCAGGCGGGTGCCCACGGTGCAGGTCTGCTGCATTTCCTTGGTGGTCTTGCCGACCGCCTGGATGACCAGGGTGACGGTGCCTTCGGCCGCGTCGAAATCGGCGATGGTGAGCGGGATGCGCTCGCCTTCCGGGTGCGACATGACGATGACGAACTGGCCGGGGCGGGCGGCGCGGGCCATCATGGGATGGCGCACCGCGAGCAGGTAGGTCACGTCGGAAAAGTCTTCCCGCCGGACGATCTCAAAGCCGGACTCGGTCTGGTTATCGGGCATGCAGGTGCCTCCTCCCTTCAGCACGAGGCGATCAGCACCTCGAGCAGGCTGTTCGCCCGCCATGTGACCGGACCGAATGTCATCATTTCGATTTCGACACCTTGATGTGGATCAAGGAGCGACATGCACGCCGGGCATGTCTCCTGCCCCGGCCGGGGGATGACACACCAGGGCGACCGGGTGAAGGAAGGCCAGGGGCTTTGCCCCTGGACCCCACCAAGGGCCTCTCGGCCCTTGGTGGGTCCAGGGCAGAGCCCTGGCCTTCCTTCACTCAGGCGCCCGGCTGAGCATGTCGAACCAGGCCCGCAGGCCGGTCATCTCCGCCGGCGTGACGGTGACGCCCGACATCCGGTGCAGCGGGCGACGGGAAACGCTCTCAATCTCGTCGGGGTGGCGTTTGGCGATCCAGATGAAGGGCGGCGGAGTGCCCGGTGCCGGATCGCCGGTGATTGGCTGGGGATCAACCTGATGGCAGCGGACGCAAACGTTATGGACCGTCAGCGATCCGGCCTGGAGGTCGGCGGCTGCGTCGGCCGCCTGGCCGGGCTGCGCCCCCATCGCCATGAAAGCCAGCGCCAGACCCAGCCGCAGCGCATGTTTCGGTTCCATCGGCGCTCCCATCGCTGTGCGACACCGCCCGGCCCCGTTCTACCCGGCAGTCTGCGGCACCAGGGCCTCGACAGCGGGACGCGTGCCGATATCGGCCTCGGTCAGCATCCGCCAGGCGCCGCCGGCCAGGATTTCGCTGGGACGGAAGCGCGCTTTGTAGGCCATTTTGCGGCTCTCCGGCACCCAGTAGCCGAGATAGACATAGGGCAGCCCGGCGCGGCGCGCGCGGGCGATCAGCCAGAGGATGGTGTAGGTGCCGAGCGAACGCCGTTCCTGCTCAGGGGCGAAGAAGGAGTAGACCGCCGACAGCCCGTCGCCGAGCCGGTCGGTCAGGCATGCCCCTGCCAGCCGGTCGCTCTCGTCGCGGAACTCGGCGATGAAGGTGTCGATCGGGGTGTCTTCCACCATGGCGCGGTAATCGTAGAAACTCATGGTGGCCATGTCGCCGTCGCGGTGCCGGTCCTGCTGGTAGCGCTGGAACAGCTGAAACTGCTCGGCGGTGGCGCGTGCCGGCACCTCGAACCCCTCCAGCCCGGCATTCGCCTTCTGGACGCGCCGCAGCGTGCGGTCGGGCTGGAAGTCGGCGACGCGCACCCGGATCGGAATGCAGGCGTTGCAGCCCGGGCAGACCGGGGCATAGGCGATGTTGTGGCTGCGCCGGAACCCCGCCCGCGACAAACGGTCATGCAGCTGGTCGGAATCGGGTCCGGTGATCTCGGTCACCACCTTGCGTTCGGTGCGGCCACCGACATAGGGGCAGGGCAGGGGCGCGGTGGTGTAGAAGAACTGCGGACGCCGTGGCGGCTTGTATGTCATGCGTTCGGAAAACCTCCCGAACGCATGTTCCAGCCCGCCCCGGGCGGCGTCAATGGTTGCGTCACGTTCGCGAGTACATCGGCCCGCACGACCACCAGCCCGGACAGCAGATCGTGCAGGGTGCGCTTGCGGGTGGTCAGCAGCGCTACCACCAGCAACACCGCCCCAAGCGCCAGCGTGACATAGAAGCCGACCACGCTCACCAGCGCCTCTAGTACGTCCGGCCGGCCGAGATCGCCGTTGCGCCGCACCACCAGGTCCATCAGCGCCTGCCCGGGGGTGGCCGACAGCGGGCTCGCCAGGAACAGGAAATGGTACAGCGGCGGCACCGCCGGCAGCAGGCCGAGCAGCGGGAAGCCGAGGCCGAGCGTCAGCAGGCCGAACAGCAGCAGCCCCGCCCACAACCCGGCCATGATCGCGCCGATCAGCAAGATGTCGATCAGGAAACCCAGCACCCGGCGGATCAGCACCTCGCGGGTCAGCCAGTCCTCCGCCAGGGCGGGATCGATCGCCGGGACGGTCGGCACGTACCGCTCGCTCATTTCGTCTCTCCGGGCGTCAGGGTCAGGCGGGCGGCCACCACGCCGGGCCGGGCCGGGATCATGACCATCGCACCGTCGCGCCAGCGCTGGACGAAATTGCGGGCGAGCGGGCTCAGCAGGTGGCCGGACTGGCCGGGGGCGACCACGTATAGGCTGCGCTCCAGGTCGGCGAGGTCGTAGACGTCGCGGAACGAGGCGCCATGCTCCGCCTCGAACGAGTTGGGGCGCAGGCCGGTGCGGAACAGGGTGGAATCGTCGCCGGGGGCGGCGATGCGGGCCTCGGTGAGCCATCCGAGCACCGGTATCGCGCCCAGCAGCGGGTTGGCGAACACCACCTGATGCGCCGCGCCCCAGCGCCAGGTGGCGGGGTCGGGCCCGAACCGCGCCGCCAGCTCGGCCACCGCCTGCTCCAGCGCGACCGGCAGCAGCTCGGCGCAATTGCCGCGGCACAGCACGTTCGTATCTGATTCGAGCACGCTCGGGATCAGCACGGTCCAGGGCGCCGCCGCCGCCGCGGCACTCTGCGGCACGTCCGAGCGCACCAGGATGTCGTGGTACAGGTGCCGCATCCAGGCGTTGAAGATGAGCGGTTGCGGCAGGTCGGCGTCGGTGCTGCCGTCCCAGTCTTCCAGCAGGGCCAGGGCCTCGCCGGGCAACCCGGCGGGCGGGCGCACGGCGCGCAGGCGGGGCAGCAGGTCGCGCGCCACCAGATCGACCGTATCGACCTCCATGGCGGCGAAATCGGCCGGGGCGAACCGGCCGGGCCGATCCAGCAATTCGCGGATGCGCCGGGCGCGGGCATCGTCGAACCAGTCGCGACCGAGAAAGGGGTGAAAATCGGGCGGAGCCACCCGTTCGTTGGCGTTCACCAGCCGCCCGCTGGCCGGCGCCACCACCTGCGGCAAGGCGTTGCCGCTGGCGAAGCCGGTCCAGTCGTGGCTGCCATCCGCCCCCGGCACCGGCCGGCTGCCGTCGCCGGCACGGCGCAGCGGCACCCGCCCGGTGACGAACAGGCCGATGCCCTGGCGGTCCGCCACCAGCAGGTTCTGCATCGGCGCGGTGATCAGCGGCGCGGCCTGCCGGGCTTCCGCCACACTGCCGGCACGGTTGAGTGCCAGCAGCCCCGGTGCGGCGTCGCCCGACATGAGGTTGGCCGCCGCCAGCGCCAGCACGGTTCCGCGTGCATTGGATTGGCCGACCAGGTCGCTGATCACCGGCCCGTGCCGCGTTTCGCGCACAAGCAGCACCTCGTCCGCGGCGCCGCGCACATGGATGGTCTCCGGCCGCACGGTGAAGGGGTGCGGCCCATCCGGGGTCAGGTAGGCATCCGGGCCGGACGGTGTCTCTATGAACAGGTCCTGGGTATCGGCGCCGGTGGTGGTGAAGGTCCAGGCGATGTGGCTGTTACGGCCCAGCACCAGGAACGGCACGCCCGGGGCGGTGGCGCCGACCAGCGTGCCCTCCGGCGTGTCGATGCGGGCGAGGTACCAGATTCCGGGCAGGCCGAAACCCAGATGCGGGTCGCCGGCCAGCATCGGCGCGCCGCTCGCGGTGTGCCGCCCGTCCAACGCCCATTCGTTGCTGGCGGTGGCGGGCAGGGTGAAGCGGTCTGGGAAGGCGGGCAGCACGGTGGCGAGGCGCGCGGCGACCCTGGCTAGTGCTGGGGCCAGTGCCGGGTCCAGGGCCGCTTGCGGCTGCCCCGTGCCCCCGGCGCCGCTTGGCCACAGCGCCTCGATGACCGCATCGGGCACCTGACCGGCGAGGGAAAGCCGCGCCAGCTCGGTCCGCCAGTTGCCGGCCAGCCACACGCCCATGGTGCGGCCCCAGAGCAGGCTGTCCACCGGTGTCCACGGGCGCGGCGCGCCGAACAGGACAAACTCGAGGGCGGCGAAGCGTCCGCGGGCGCCGATCCAGGCGTTCACCCCCCGCGTATAGGCCTCCAGCGCTGCCTTCGTCTCGGCCGGCAGGGTGGGGTAGTCGGCCTCGGCCCGCACCCGCAACCCGAGTGTGCGCATCATCCGGTCGAGCGGCAGCGTGGCCGGCCCGGCGATGGCGGACAGCTCGCCACTGGCGTTGCGCCGCATCAGGTCCATCTGCACCAGCCGGTCGCGGGCGTGGACAAACCCCAGCACCGCGGCGGCGTCCAGGGCGCTGGCGGCGCGGATGTGGGGGATGCCGTCGGGGTCGATGTCCACGCTTGCCGGTGCCGCCAGCCCGGGCAGGCGGGCCTGCAGATTGCCGCCGGGCAGCGTCATCCACAGCAGCGCCGCCACCGCCGACGCGGCCAGCAGTTCCAGCGCGGCCGCCAGGCCGAACAGCAGGCGCACGGTTCGACGGGGGAGGCGGAGGGAAATACGCATGCAGGACAGGTAGCGATGCCATGCGTCCAGTGGAAGGGACGATTGGAATGTACACTTGGGTCACACGGCGGCGCCGGGGTGAATCGGTGCTATACCCGCGTCCCGGCCGGGGATGTCCCGGCCGGCGCCGACCCGCGCGAGGTGCGACCATGTGGCTGGTGACCACTTTCGGCTTCTTCAGCATCGTGGAGAAACCCGACGACCGCGGCCCCGGCACGCTCACCGTGCGCGCCCGGGTACGGGGTGATCTTGTGTCGCTGCGGGCGAAGTACCTGCCGGAGCTTGGCGAGATCGAGGCCTCGCCGGAGCGCGACTATGCTTGGCGCGCCCGCGTCGCCAAGGCCGACCTGGCCGCCGCGCTGGGCCGCATCGCGCTTGACATCGACTATGCCAACTTCAAAAGCGAGGTCGCCCAGCGGATGGGCTACGCCCGCGAGCAGATCTACCACGAGGTCTGGGAGGCGATGGCGGCGCTGCAGCAGCAGAAGCTGGATGGAAAATGACAGTCTTACGCCTGAAATCGCCTGGTTCCCGGTAGCAGGCAAAGGTTACACAGAGAAGATCATCTTTGGTCTGTGGGATTTTCGTCTCTGTGCAACTCTTGCTTGCCGTCAGCGACGGTCAGACGTGCTGACCGCCGTTGATGTGCAGTTCGGTGCCGGTAACGTAGCTGGCCTGCGGGCTGCACAGGTAGCGGATGGCGTCCGCCACCTCTTCGGGCCGGCCAAGCCGGCGCATCGGCACTTCGCGCTCGGCGAAGGCGGCGGTGCCGGGGGAGAGAATGGCGGTGTCGATCTCGCCGGGGCTGATGGCGTTCACCCGCACGCCGTGCGGCGCGAACTCGGCCGCCATTTCCCGCGTCAGCGTCAGCAGCGCGGCCTTGGAGCAGGCATAGGCGGCGCCGGCATAGGGGTGCACGCGCGAGCCGGCGATGGAGGTGACGTTGACGATCGTGCCCTGCGCCTCCGACAGCACGTCGATCAGCCCGCGGGCCAGCAGGCCGACGGCGAAGATGTTGACGCTGAACACCGCGTTCCAGATGTCGCGGTCGGAGGCGAGCACGCCGAGCCGCGCCCCTTCCGGACCCTTCGGCGAAATGCCGGCATTGTTGATCAGCGCGTCCAGCCGCCCCTCCGGCAGGCGGGCACGGATTTCGGCGATGCCGGCCTCCAGCGAGGCTGGATCGCCGATGTCGCACTGCACGTGGTCTTGCGGCCCGCCCGCCCAGGGACAGCGCGGCGAGAAAGCCTGGCGCGAGATGGTGATGACGCGCCAGCCGTCTTCGGAGAAGGTGCGAGCGGTCGCATGACCGATACCACGGCTGGCGCCGGTCAGCACGAGGGTCTGAGTGGTTGACATGATCGGTCATTCTCCTCTGGCGCGGCCGCTTGGGCAAGCGCGAACTGCAGGCGCTGGGGGCATGTATGCAAAGATTGTGCCGATAAAGAGGCGGGATGAAACAAACGCTTGCGACCCTGGTTGTCGGCACCGGCGGGCGCGGTCTGGTCGAGATCACGACGCCGGTGCGCCGTTTCGTCGCCGCCGCTTGCATCGCCACCGGTCTGTTGACGCTATGGTGCCGGCATAGCTCGGCCTCCTCGCTGGTGCAGGAGAACGCCGACCCCGACGTGCGCGCCGACCTGGAGGCATTCTTAGCCCGCCTCGCCCCCGAAGCGCCCGGGCGCTACCGGCACGATGCCGAAGGACCGGACGACATGCCGGCCCATATCCGCGCTGCCCTCACCCAGACCCAGCTTTCCGTCCCGGTGGCGCAGGGGCGGCCGGTGCTGGGCACCTGGCAGGGCATTTACCTGTGGGAACACCGCGTCGCGGCGCATCGCCGCGAGGTGGTGCTTCACCTCATCGGCGCCTGACCATTTAACTCAAGGCTTGTTGAGGGCCTGGCGTAAACCCGAGTCAGCTCATCCCGTCACGCCATCATTCCGTTCCGACATAAATACAATGTCGGATCGCTCCCGCAGCAACGACACGATCCGGTCAAACGCCGCCCGGTCCGCGTCGGACAGTTCGGCGGTCAGGCGGGCCGCGTAGTCATGCGCCAGCGGCACGATTTCGGCGTAAATGCGCCGCCCCGCATCCGTGAGCGACAGAAACGCCTCCCGTTTGTCGGCCCGGTTCGCCAGGCGCGACAGCAGGCCATGCCGCTCCAGGTCGGTCACCGCGCGCGAGACCATGGTCTTGTGCATGTGGGTGCGCTCGCCGATCGCCTTTGAGGTTAGCGTGCGGTGCTGCCCCAGCATGGCAATGACCCGCCATTCCGGAATGCTGATGCCGAACCGCTCGGAATAAAGCCGCGCGAAGCCCTGGCTGACAATGGTGGCCAGCACGTTCAGCCGATACGGCAGGAACTCCTCCAGGACCAGCACGCCTTCAGGTGGCGGCGCCTTTGCCGCGGCCCTGGGTCGGGTCGAAGATGCCATGCTGTTACCCCGCTCATGCGCGCCGATTCGGTCCGTGCGCTTGCAACCAGAATGATACCGGCGTCCCGGCGCGCCGCAATGCCGCATGCATGGTCTTAACCGGTTGGTACGTGTTGACCGGCGATAGTGCGGTTGTCCGCTTCGCGCCCTCTCTCTCCCGAACCGTCAGGATCGCGCATGGCGCCTTCGCACCTCCGCCCGGGCTTCGGCTACCGGCGGTCCGCCGACCAGGACGCGCCGGCGCCGGTGCGGCATCCGGTGGTCGTGGTGGGGGCCGGGCCGACCGGGTTGAGCATGGCCATTGACCTCGCGCTGCACCGCGTGCCCGTGGTGCTGCTGGACGATGACAACACCGTCAGCCCCGGCTCGCGGGCAGTGTGTTATGCGAAACGGACATTGGAGGTCTGGGACCGGCTGGGTGTCGGCGAGGCGGTGGTGGCGCGGGGCGTTGGCTGGCGGAACGGCTGGGTGCACCATCGCAAACAGCTGGTCTACGAGTTCGACCTGCTGACCGAGGCCGGCCACAAGATGCCGGCCTTCACCAATCTTCAGCAGTACCTGCTGGAGGAGGCGCTGGTCGCCCGGGCGCACGAAATGGCCGGGATCGACCTGCGCTGGCGCAACCGGGTGATCGGCCTGACCGTGGCGGCGGACCATGTGGCCCTGGTTGTGGACACGCCCGAGGGGCCGTACGAGCTGCAATGCGAGTGGCTGGTCGCCGCCGACGGGGCGAAGTCATTCGCGCGCCGCCAGCTCGGTCTGGAGTTCGTCGGCCAGACGATCCGCGACCGTTTCCTGATCTGCGATGTCGCGACCGACGCCGATTTCCCGAACCTGCGGCAGTTCTGGTTCGACCCGCCATTCCACCGGGAACGGTCCGTGCTGATGCATCGCCAGGCCGACAACCTCTGGCGCATCGACCTGCAACTGGGCTGGTACGCCGACCCGGCGGCCGAGCAGGTGCCCGAGCGGGTCGCCATGCGGCTGCGCCGCATCCTGGGCGAGGAGGCCAATTTCCGGGTGGAATCCGCCGAGGTGTATACCTTTCAGTGTCGGCGGCTGGAGCGGTTCGTGCACGGGCGGGTGCTGTTCGCCGGCGATGCCGCGCACCAGGTCTCGCCGTTCGGCGCGCGCGGCGCCAATTCCGGCGTGCAGGACGCCGACAATCTGGGCTGGAAGCTGCGGCTGGTGCTGGCCGGGCTGGCACCGGCGGCGCTGCTGGAAAGCTACAATCGCGAGCGGGTGGCGGCGGCCGACGAAAATCTGCGCCGCGCCGAACAGGCGGCGGAGTTCATTGCCCCGCGCTCGCCAATGGCGCGTGCCCTGCGCGACGCCGCCCTGCACCTGGCCGGCCGGTTCAGCTTCGCGCGCGACTTCGTCAACAGCGGCCGGCTGTCGCAGCCGACCGTGTATGCCGGGTCGCCGCTGACCACGCCGGACCATCCGGCGGATCGCTTCGGGGGCGGCGTGCTGCCCGGGGCACCTTGCATGGACGCGCTGGTGGAGCGGTCGGGCGAGGCGGACTGGCTGCTGCGCCATTTGGGATTCTGTTTCACCGCTCTGGTCTTCGACGCGACGCCGCCGTCCGGGCAGGTCGAGCGCCTGGCGGCGCTGCCGGTGCCGGTTCGCACCGTGGTGGTGCGCGTGGGCACGGCCGAACCGGCGGAGGAGGCCTGCCTGGCCGATACCGCCGGGCTGGCACGCGACCGCTATGACGCTCAGCCCGGCACGACCTACCTGATTCGTCCCGACCAGCACGTGGCCGCGCGCTGGCGGCGCTTCGACCTGACCGCCATCGCCGCGGCGATGGCACGTGCCACCGGCTCGGCGGAGGCTGCATGAAGCTCGACACCACGCCCCGGCTGGCGGACCCGGACGCGATTTTCACCGCCCTGGCACACGCTTACTGCCATCTTGATGACGCGCAGGCGCGGGCATTCGACGCGCGGCTGATCCTGCTGCTGACCAACCATGTCGGCGACGATGACGTGTTGCGGGAGGCGATTGCCATCGCCAGCGACGGTCTGGTGCCGCGCGACCGGGCTGGTGATCTGGACGCGGTGCCCTGAGGTGAACCGGCCGGGGCGCTGCCCCGGACCCCGGCAGGGGCGTGGCCCCTGCACCCCACCAGGGGCACGGCCCCTGGACCTTTTTCTTCAGTGCAGCCTTGGCGTCCGTAGAAACGACGTCCGATCCGCTGACGTCACCCGCATTGTCTGCGCGTTCCCGTCGCGTCCCACCCGCAGCATCACCGGCACCCCGGCGCTGCCCGCCGACCATACCTTGCGCCACAGGCTTGCCAGGTCGCTGACCTCCTCGTCGCCCACCGACAGGATGCGGTCGCCCTGGCACAGGCCGGCGCGGTCGGCGGGGCCGCGGTCTGCCGTGCCGCCTACCACCAGGCCGCCTTCGCTTTCCATGGCGTACAGGCCGAGCCAGGGGCGCGGCGCGGCGCGGCTGCGGCCCATGGTCAGCAGGTCGTCCAGAATCGGGGGCAACAGCCCGATCGGCACGATCATGTTCATGTCCATCCGCCGCTTGCCGTCGCCCTGCTGCAGGATGAGCGAGCCGGTGCCCAGCAGCTTGCCGTCCTTGCCGATCAGCGCCGCACCGCTCCAGAACGGGTGGGCGGGGGCGGTGAACAGCGCCTCGTCCAGCAGGTATTCCCAGTAGCCGGCGAATTCCTGCTTGCCGACGATCTTGGCCTCCACCGCGTGCTCCCGCCCGCCGCAGGCGGCGACGATGGCGGGTGCGCCCAGGCTCACCGCGTCGGAGTCGCCCAGTTCGAACGCCGGCAGGTTCAGCCGGCCCAGCGCCTGCACCAGGCCGAATCCGGTCACCTGGTCGAACGCCAGCGCGTGGCCGGGCACGGCGCGGCCATCGGCGGTGATCAGCCACACGGTCTCGGCTTCGGTGATCAGGTAGCCGATGGTGAGCACCAGCCCGTCCTCGCGGATCACCGCGCCACTGCCCTGGCGCTCGGTGCCCAGCGTATCGGCGGTGAAAGCGTCCGCCGGGACGTTGGCGCGCAGCCCGACCACCCCCCGCAGCGCCCGCTCCAGGTCGAACTCGTACTCGTCGGGGTCCGGCTGGAGGTTCGGCGGGATCTCCCAGTCGGCCTCGTCCATGGGGGTCAGCGCATCCTCGGGTTTGGACATGAGGGCGCAGTATAACGGAACCCGCAAGCGGCGGAACCCGCAAGCGGCGGAACCCGCAAGCCTAGGAAGTGGGGCGCTTGCGTGGACCGCTTGTTCTGCCAGGGTGCGGCCATGACCGAGATCTATATCGACGGCGACGCCTGCCCGGTGCGCGAGGAGGTGTATCGCGTGGCAGCCCGGCTCGGCCTGGTGGTGCACGTGGTGTCGAACGGCTCGCGCCCGATCCGCCCGCCCGGGTTGCCCAATGTGCGCATGGTGGTGGTGGGCGAGGGGGCGGATGTCGCCGATGACTGGATCGCCGAGCGCATTGGCCCGCGCGACGTATGCGTCACCGCCGACATTCCGCTGGCCGCGCGCTGCCTGGGCCGCGGCGCGCGGGCGTTGTCATCCACCGGTTGGGTCTGGACGCCGGACAATATCGGCGGCGCGCTGGCCGGGCGGGAGGTGGCGCGGCACATGCGGGAGATGGGGTTGCCGGGGGGCGGGCCGCCGCCGCTGACCCGTGCGGACCGCTCCCGGTTTCTGAGTGCGCTGGATACGGCGGTGCAGGCGGCGCTGCGTGCGCCATAACCGCATTTTGGCGCCTACCAGACTGAATAGCGGATGCCCTTCTTGTCGAGCGGATCGACCGATTTGCCGTCCCGCGGGTCTGGCAACGGGCCAGCCGGCACGATGGCCCGGGCGGCGAGAATGACCGCCTCCAGCGCGCCGGCCGGGATGCCGATCGCCTCGATCGAGGCGAGGCCGTCGGGCAAATTTTTCAGCGCGGCGGCGTGCTTGATGGCCGCGGATGCGAACCGCCGGGCTTCGTCCAGCGGCATTCCCATGACCAGGCCGCGGTCGAGCGCCATCGAGGCGAAGGCGTGCCGTTCCTCGGCGATGCCCCAGATATGGAATCCCGCCGCGGCAGGACCATCCGGCAGGGTCGCCGCGATATCGTTGCAGAGCCCTGCATCGCGGGCGAGGCGCAGCGCCTGGGTTGCCGGCGAGCCGACGCGGCCGGTGTAACCGACATCCCACGGCGAGCGCCCGCTGATGGCGGCGTATTCCTGGATGGCGGCAATCGCGGTCTGCATTTCAGCAGGGGTTGGCGGTGGCCGCAGAAGGTCGCCGCGCTTCGCCCGTGCGACGTAGCGGGCGGCGCCGAGCGCCATCACCCCGTCCCATGGCTCCTTCATTTTGGTCAGGCCATGCGCACCGAGGGCGACGATCGCGGCCAGCGTCATCGCCCCGGTCGTTTCATCAAATTGCGGGTATTTCTGGAGCGCCTTTTTCCAGTCATCCGCCGCCGCGGACTCGGACAAATCCTCGCCCATCGGTATCGTGCCGGCCAGGCCGTCATCCGGTCCGCCGCGCGCGCCGGCTATTTTTCGACGCCAGTCTGCCACGGCGGTGGACACGGCGAATATCGCGGCTGAGGCCGGGCTTTCGGTGGGGCTGCGCTGGCCGACGATGGTCCGTAATGTCCGGACATATTTTTCGACGTCCCGCACAAGTTTTGCGCACAGCTCGGGCGGCAGCCGGTTCAGCACGGAGCGGTCGCTGGCCACCGCCGTGAAGGCATACTCGCCGATCCGCACGCCTTTGGCGGCCTGCCACAAATCAACCGCGTCGGCGCGACCGCGGCTGTCCCGCCATCGCTGGAGCATTTCCTCGACGCTTTTGTCCGGGCTGTTTGTCATGCGCGATTCGAAAGGATGGTTTGGCCAGGGATCGAACCAGCCTGACACGCAAATGTGAACCAACGCTGAAAATGTGTGCGCATTTGCCGGCTGGGAACGCGTGGCGTGGGGTGATAGTCTCTGCTCTAAATGGTATCGTCCAAACGCACGAAAATTCAGTTGCGCCAGTGCTTTGACAATTATGGACCGCACGAAGCCGCTGGAATGCCATTTATAGTTGTATCCGTCGGCAGAAATTCGCGCGCTGATGCGGCAGAATATTGTAAGTGGCGCTCTTGTTTCATTTAGCTTGGCATGCTAACGATTCCAGCGTCCGCTTCAAAGGTAATACATCGGTACACCTCAGAGGCAACGCATTGAATCTGTTCTCTACGGCATATGACGAACCTGGATAGATCCGCTCGTTTTCTGAAAATGCTGGCTGGAGCGCGCGCCAATGTCACCGCTGTGCAAGGTTGGGACTGAGAATTCTGTTCAAGATATCGCCGCGGCGCTTTCGTGTGCCATTTTTGCCGACATCGCACGGACAATAAAAACCACAACGCCTGCAGCCGCGATTACGTTCGAGGAAGACGGACTCCGCAACAAGTGGATGTGCCTGGAGCACAACCCAACGCAGGATCTGCGGATACAATTGCGGGTCGTCTTTATTGCAAATGAATTTTGGATATACTCTGTCGCATCAGATATCCAGGTCCTGGCCGCCCGGGCGCGGACGGCCGAACGCGTGCTGGACCTTCTGCAATCCCACCTGAACGGGCCAGCAACGCCGGCGCGTTGATAACGCCCCGTCCGGCGCTGGCCTGACGCGGCCATGCCGGATCGCCGGCTTGAGGTGGCGCCCCTACAATGAGGCGGTGAACCCCCCGTCCACGGTCAGCACCATGCCGGTTATGAACGACGCCGCGTCGGAGGCGAGAAACACCACCGCGCCGCCGAGTTCCGCCGGATCGCCCCAGCGGCCCATCGGCGTCGAATCAACAATCCACTGGCCGACGACCGCATCGTTCTGCAGCGGCAGGGTCACCGCGGACGGAAAATAGCCCGGCGCGATGGCGTTTACCGTCACGCCGTGCTTGCCCACCTCCACCGCCAGCGCCCGCACCAGCCCGTGCAGCCCGGTTTTGGCGGCGACATAGGCGGGGATGGTCGGCCGGGCCAGATGCCCGAGGATGGACGAGGTCATGATGATCCGTCCCTTGCCCTGCGGGATCATCAGCCGCAGCGCCTCGCGCGAGCAGCGGAAGCTGGCGGACAGGTCGGCCTCGATCACCTGGTGCCAGTCGGCGTCGGTGAACTCCAGGATCGGTTTGCGCACGGTGTTGCCGGCGTTGTTGACCAGGATGTCCAGCCGCCCGTGTGCCTCGGCGATTTCCGCGAACGCGTCCTGCACGGCCGCGCCGTCGGTCACGTCAAAGCGCAGGATTTCCGCCGCCGGCGTGCCGCGCTCGGCGAGCGTGGCGGCATGCGTGGCCAGGGCACGGGCGTCGCGCCCATGCAGCAGCACGCGTGCGCCGCTGGCGGCAAGCGCCTGCGCCATCGCCCACCCCAGCCCCCGCGAGGAGCCGGTGACGAGGGCAAGGCGGCCGGTCAGGTCAAAATTCGGCTTCATGGGGGCACCGGAGAGAGAGGAGGATGCGGAAGGTTTCGCGGGCGGCGGGGCGTGTCAAGCCGGTGGGGGCGGCGGGCGCCGGGACCGGATGTCCGAAATTGCCTTCAGGGCGGCAATTGCGCGATCAGCGCCTCGACCTGTTCCGCCTCGGTTTCGCGTCCGAGCTGGCGGAAGGCGGCGGCGCTGTGGCCCAGTACTTCGCGGGCCTCGGAGATAGCACCGGCGGCGGTCAGCACCTGTCCGAAAATGCTGCCAACCGCCCCAATTCCCTCGGCGCGGCCGTGTTTCCCGAGGATGCCCCAGGCCTCGATCAGCCTCGGTACCGCTGCTTCCATGTTGTGTTGCAAAGCATCGATCCGGGCGAGGTCCCAGCAGGTTCCGGCAATGCTATCCGCGTCACCGAAGTTCCGAAATGATGCAAGAGCTTCCTCGAGGAGCGGACGCGCGGCATCAAAATCAGCCTGTCGCATTAGTATCTGTGCAATTTTCGTTTTGGTTAGCGCGATGTTGCGGGCGTCATACCTTTTATTAAAGAAATGTAATATTTCCTCGCGGCGTAGGCGCATTGCTTCATCAAGTTTTCCTTGGGAGAAGAGGATGTCGGCGATTGTTGTCTGTGCGATGACCACCGATCGGATGTCGCCGAGACGTTTGAAGGTGGGCAATACTTCGTCGCATTGGATGCGCATGGCTTCTTCAAGTTTCCCGCGACGAAGGCGTATGACGGCAATCCGGCCCAGGGCGCTGGCCCGCTCCCAGGGGCGGTCATTGGCTTCCGCAAGGTCGGCAAGACGGCTGAAAATCGATTCAGCGTCATCCAACGCTCCGGTAGTAGTCCGCCGGTAGCCGAGCGCGAAGAGGCACCGCATCCGTTCGACCAAATCGAGGCTTCCGGCTGCTTCGATGTCCGCGAGGGGAATAGCATCGAGCAGACGGCCGGCTGCCTCGCCCTCTCCCAAGTGTTCGAGTGCAGTGGCCGTGCCGGCAAGAAGGACGGGTGGAATAGAAAAGCCGGCGCGCTCAAGCAGCGTCAGCGCGGCTTTGCCGAGTGAAGCGGCTGCGAGCCAGTCGTCGCGGATAAACAGCGCCCATACGGCGTTGCCCGCACTTTCGACGGTCACCGCAGCGTCCCCCGCCAACAGGGCGAGGCGGGTCAGTTCCAGGTGGGCGGCTCCCGTGCGGTCCGCGTAACCTAAGGCATCGTTCCAGGCATCAAACAGCGCCGGCGCCGCTACCTTGGCAATGGCGACGGTTTCAACCTCCGTCAGCGCCCGCAGTCGACTCGCGGCCAGCCGGTTCGGCGCAAGGGCCGTCTTGGACGGCTCCAAAACATCCGAAAAAGGATCGAGCAGCCCCAAATCCCGCAGGCCCTCCACCGATCCGCCCACTGCCGCGGCCACCGCCTTCGCCGCCGCCATTGGAACGGGCAGATCAAACACGCGCAGCGCCCGCAGCAGGTTGCGGCCGGCAGCGCCTGCTTGGTCCAACACCACGTCGAGCGACAGATCACGCAGGAAGGCTGCGGTCTTCTCGTCATCTGGCGGGGCGCCGCCGTGGAGGTACTCCTCCATCTGGCCCAGGACCGACGCGGCTCGCGCATGCGGCACCGCCTTCAGCAGCACGAAGCGGGCACCTAACTGGTCCTGCAGGCCCGGGTTGCCATGCGCCACCTCCTGAGCGCGCTGAAGCAACGCCCAGCGCTCGTCCGGCGGATTATCGCCCGCGTTCCATTGGCGCACGCTGAGCTTTTCTCGCGCCGCGTCGTCGAACGGCGGGAGCTGGATCGGCGCCAGCCGCAAGGCCAAATCGTTACCACGATCGATAAGGGAAAAACGAAAGCGGGAGGTCACTAGCAGCCGGCTGTCGCTGCGACCTGGGTCGAAGGCGCGCAGCACCGAAGCGAGCACGTCGCGCTCGGATTGCCTCGGGCGGTGGCGGGCATCCCGAACCGGTTCCAGCACACGCTCCAGATCGTCCAGCAGCAGAAGCACCGGCCGGCCGCCCGATGCTTGGGCGCAGGGGCCGCACAGCAGGTCGATGAGCGTCCCTTCAAGTCCTGCAGCGGATTGCGCGTCGGCGCGGCGCAGAGCGAGCAGGTCGCGGGCCGGCTTGTGGTCGGCCAAGCCCTTGGCCAGCGCATCGATTATGCTCAGCCCGTCGAAGTTGGCGTAGGCTATGGCAAACGCGAACTCAGTCCGCCGCGCGGCGATGTGGGCGGCCAAGCTTGACTTGCCCATGCGCCCCATGCCGTACAGCAGCACACCGGCATATTCACCGCCGGCGAGGTGCCGCAGCGCCGCTTGCAACTCGCGCCGCCGGCCGACAAACATGGCGGGATCGGCCACCACAAGTTGGTCGTCGCCTTTGCAGGCGAGCAATTCCTTGTGGCCATAATTGGCCGGCAGGAGGGAACGTTTGCGCGTGCCACCCACAACTGCCCCGCCGCCGGCCGGACCGAGCCACACGCGGGCCAAGTGCCAGTCGCGCCGCGCGGTCGGGCCGCCGGGCGATGCCTCGGTTAGCAGCGCGAGCCGCGCCTCGGCGGCGGCCTCGGTCACGTCTTGCCGCTTGGCCAGTCCGTCATACAGCACTTGCGCGAACCGCGTGGCCGCGTGGTCGCCGACCGAGCCGTCCCAGCCGATCACAGCCGGCACGTCGGCCTGCACCAGCGAGGCCGCCATCGGGTCGCCGGTGCCGCCTCCGGCAGAGGCGGTGAGGCAGGCCGCGACCATCATTAGGCGCGGCTTAGTGGGCCGGAGCGCGTGCAGCAGGCCGGCGGCCGTAATGGGGGAGGGGTTGCCCTGTGCGTCTTCCAGCATCAGCACCGGTGCGGGCGGGTTGCCCCAGGCATCGTGCCCGTGGCAGGAGAGGTGTAGCACTTGCGGCGGCGGCGTGATGTCAGCGAGGCGGGCGCCAAGCTGGCCGGCTTCGCCGCTGTCCTCGACGATCAGGTCCAGGCGGGTGCCGGCGGCAGCGAGGATGGCGGATTCCTCAGCCTCGAAGTCGAGATCGGGGTCGATGGTGCGCGGCGAGGCGGCCATGAAGGCGACGGCGAGCCGGTAATCGTCGGGCGGAGGCGGTGCCGCGGGCTCACCGAGGCGGCGGAACGGCATGAAATCCAGGGTCAGGTCGGCGGCGAGGAAGCCACCGTCATCGGCTAGCAGTTCCCACGGCGCCTGCAGCAAACTGCGCTCGTCGGCGTCGGGAAGGGCAGGGGCTCTGATTTCCACCCGCAACGGGGCGCCCGCACGTGGCTGCAGGCGGTCCAGCCAACGTTCGTCGCCGTCGAGCCATGCGAACAACTCGCGCCCCAGGAAGAACAGCTCAGTATCCGGCTGCTCGCGGCTGCGCGCATAGCTTGCGGCCAGCCTGCGCAGCGACCCACCTTCCAGCTTGCGGCTCTCGAGGAACGCGCCGGCCGATATCGTCAGAAGCCCGGCTTTGGCGGACACCAAAACATGCATCTCGGTTCACCGCGATCGCAACGAGGGTAATGTGCCGAGGAGCGCCCGGCGAAGCAAGGCCAGGGCTCTGCCCTCGACCCGCCAAGGGCCGAGAGGCCCTTGGAACCCATTCCTTAGCCTTGCGCCTCGGGCGGGGCGCCCTGACACTGGGCGGAATGGAACCTGTTGATGGCCTTCCGCCCGCGCAGCGTTGGCGCGCCCTCGTCACGCTTGGCATCGCGGTCGGCGCGTCGGTGCTCGACAGCGCCGTCGCCAACATCGCCCTGCCCAGCATCGCCGCCGACCTGCAGGTGACGCCGTCCGCCTCGATCTGGGTGGTCAACGCCTACCAGATGGCGGTGATCGTCGCCCTGCTGCCCTGCGCCTCACTCGGTGACATCCATGGCTACCGCCGCGTCTATGCCTGGGGGCTGGGGGTGTTCACCGTGGCGTCACTGGGGTGCGCGCTGGCGCCGTCGCTGCCGGTGCTGACGCTGGCGCGGGCGGTGCAGGGGCTCGGCGGCGCCGGCATCATGAGCGTCAATACCGCGCTGATCCGCTTCATTTTCCCGCGCGCGCAGCTTGGCCGCGGCATGGGGATCAATGCGCTGATCGTGGCGACGTCGCTGGCGATCGGGCCGAGCGTGGCGGCCGGCATTCTCTCGGTTGCGCACTGGCCGTGGCTGTTCGCGGTGAACGTTCCGCTCGGCGGGCTGGCGCTCGCGCTGGTCGGCGCGCTGCCGTACACGGAGCCGTCCGGGCACCGGTTCGACATGGCCAGCGCGGCGCTGAACGCGGCCACGTTCAGCCTGTTCATCGCCGCCATCGACGGCGTCGCGCAGCGCGAGCCGGCCGGCGTGGTGGCGTTGCAGTTCGCCGGCGCGGCTGCGGTGGGCTTCGTTTTCGTCCGCCGGCAGAGGGTGCTGGCCGCACCGATGCTGCCGGTCGATCTGTTCCGCCGGCCGGTGTTCGCGCTGACCGTGGCCACATCGGTGTGCTCGTTCATCGCCCAGACCAGCGCCTTTGTGGCGCTGCCGTTTCTGTTCGAGGCGGCGCTCGGGCGCAGCCAGGTCGCAACCGGGCTGCTGATGACGCCATGGCCAGTGATGGTGGCGCTGGTCGCGCCGCTGGCGGGGCGACTGTCGGACCGGTTCCCGGCCGGTATCCTCGGCAGCATCGGGCTGGCGGTGCTGAGCGCCGGGCTGCTGGGGCTGTTGCTGCTGCCGGCCGATCCGCCGGGGTGGCAGGTGGGCTGGCGGATGGCGCTGTGCGGGGTCGGCTTCGCGCTGTTTCAGTCTCCCAACAACCGGTTGATGCTCACCAGCGTGCCGCGCGAGCGCAGCGGCGCCGGTAGTGGCATGCTGTCCACCGCGCGCCTGCTGGGCCAGACCACCGGGGCGGCGCTGGTCAGCGTGCTGTTCGGCCTGACCGAGGCAGGCGGCGTAGCACAAGGCGCCAACGCCGCGCTGATATTGGCGACCGCCTGCAGCGCGCTAGGCGCGCTATGCAGCTCCCTGCGCCTGAGGCGCTAACTTACGGAATGGGGTGCAGGGGCCTCTCGGCCCCTGCCGGGTCCAGCGACTGTCTTGGCTGTCAAGCGATTTGCCATTTGCGCTGGTCCCGGATGAGTGCGTTGAGGATGGTGAGGAGCTTACGCATGCAGGCGACG
>CAIXDS010000100.1 GCA_903918195.1 uncultured Acetobacteraceae bacterium
AAATTGATGAAAGAGCATGCACCGATACCCCTCGCCGGACAAAACGTACATACCGGTGTTTTGGTCAGCGTGTCCAAGAAACCGTAAAGTGTGGAATACAACGAATCAAAATATTACATCGACGTTGGACTTTCAGGGTTTGTCAACCGAAAGGCGGTCAACACAACCATTTCTGCAAACCGTGGGCAAGGCAACGCTTTCGAGGCAACGGAATAGCCAGCTCAACAAATGTTCAAGAAATTGCGACGACTGGGCAACATGGTCATTGCAGATCTGGATAAATACATCATGTCTTCAGGTTCGTGATATAATCCTTCGACGCCAGCCCGCCGCCTCAAACATGTCCAAAAAGTGGATACGACACGAAGGCCTGTGGTGTCTCGGAAACGGGAAAATGATGCGGCGAGAACACATGCCAACAGGAGTTAGAGAGATATCATTCAACGTCGTCAATCACCCTTTGCGTCGGCCCCAACGTGCATCGCCGCCTCGCCCACTCCAAACGAAAACGAAAAACCCACATCCGATACCCGCTGAGGAGCTAATTTAACGCCTATGGGGCTTTGCCCCCTGGACCCCCACCAAAGGCGGAGCCTTTGGAATCCATTCCCTGGCCTTGCTACGGAATGGGTTCCAAGGGCCTCCCGGCCCTTGGCGGGTCCAGGGCAGAGCCCTGGCCTTCCTTCCTTAACCTTTGCCCCCAATTGACCTCCGCCCCCGCCCCGTCCAGAAGCCCAAGATGCTCCCCTCCCATTCCTGGGTCCTGACCGAGGACTATGCCGGCCTGCGCACGCAGGCGCTCGGGCTGGCGGAGGCGGCCGGCCTCTCGCCCGAAACGCGGGTGTTGCGCGCGCGCGGGCTGTGGCGGCGCGTGCCGGCGGCGTTCTGGCCGCGTCCGTTGGCGGCGATCGGGGCGGGGGCGTTGGCGCCGCCCTGGCCGGAACTGGTGATCGGCTGCGGGGGAAAATCGGCGGCGGTGCTGGCGGCGCTGGCGAAGCGCATGCGGGTGGTGATCGTGCAGCATCCGCGCATGGCGCCGCGCCGGTTCGATCTGGTGGTGGCGGCGCGGCACGATGAACTCACCGGCCCGAACGTGCTGGTCACCCGCACGGCATTGCACCGGGTAACGCCGGCGCGTCTGGCCGAGGCGGCGGCGCAGTGGGCGCCGCGGTTCGCCCATCTGCCGCGGCCGCTGGTGGCGGTGCTGGTGGGCGGCAGCAACGGCCGGTTCCGGTTGGACGCGGCGGTGGGCGAAAAACTCGCCTTGCAGTTGGCGGAGATGCTGCGGCGGGACCGGGTGGGGCTGGCGCTGACCCCGTCGCGACGGACCGACCCGGCGGTGCGGGCGATGCTGCACGACCAGTTGGAACCGCTCGGCGCCTGGGTGTGGGACATGGCGGGCGAGAACCCGTATTTCGGGCTGCTGGCGCTGGCCGATGCCATCGTGGTCACCGGCGATTCGGTGTCGATGCTATCCGAGGCGGTGGCGACGGCGGCCCCTGTGCTGCTGGCAGCGCTGCCCGGGCGGTCGCGGCGGATCGGCCTGTTCACCCGTGGCCTGATCGATGACGGGCGGGTGCGGCCGTTTGCCGGGCGGTTCGAGCTCTGGCCGGTCGAGCCGGTGGACGATACGGGAGTGGTGGCGGCCGAGATGTGCCGCCGTTTCGGCTATTAGGAGCCGCCATGCTGGACATCCGGACGTTCGACGCGCGGCAGGGCGGCAACGTGCTGTATAAGGCGTTGTCGCATCCGCTGGCGGCCGAGGCGATCGCGGCGCTGTACGGGCGGCTGGCCGAAGCGGGGCCGGTCGTGGTGGTCGATCCGGAGGACGTGATCGAAGCGCTGCTGGCGCTGTATCCGGACGCGCCGGCGCTGCATGGCCTCTATGTGCAGGATGCGATGGCGATCGGACAAACCCGGGCGGGGCTGGTTGCCCGGTCGCTGACTGAATTGCCGGCGAGCGGGGCTGGCAGCGTGCTGGTGGCGGCGTTCGATGCGCAGCGCCTGGTGGACCGCATCCGCCATCTGGTGCCGGCGGGGGCGGCGGTGTTCACCCTCGATGCGGCGCGGCTGCCGGCGGGGCTGCTGACCAACCCGCGCCGCACGTTGGACCGGCTGAACTTCGCGACCAATTTTTGCTTCTTCCGCGATACGGACAGCCTGTCCACCCGGCTGGTGACAGCGAATTACTGGGCCGGCTACGGCGCCGGGCCGGTGCGGCTGTGGCTGCGCCTGTTCGGCGCCGGTGGCGAGGTGCTGGCGACCTGGGAGGAAAAGCTGCCGCAAGGCGAGGGCGGCGTCGTGATCGACAGTTCAGAGGTGCGCACCCGCTTCGGCCTGCCGGCGTTCACCGGCCAGTTGTTCGTGCATGCGATCGGGGTCGCCGGGCATGATGTGGTGAAATACGCCCTCGATACATTCGGCTGCGGCGATGATCCCAGCCTGTCCTGCACGCACGACGCCAATGCCTGGCCGTCGGACCGCTATGCCGGGCTGCCGGCGCCTGCGCCGGGCGAACTTGTGGTTCTGTGGGTGCAGAACAGCCACGCCGCGCCGATCCCGCCCGGGGCGATCCAGCTCGACCGCATGGGCGCGGAACGGCCGGTGGCGTTTTCTCATGCGGTGCCGGGCTTTGCCACGGTGGCGCTGGATGTGGCGGAACTGCTGCCGGGGGTGGTCTGGCCGGCGCAGATCGAAGTGCGGGCGGGGCGGCATGTCGTGCGGCCGCGCTATGAGGTGGTGCGCGACGGGCGCACCCGCATCGCCCATGTGAATGTCGAGCGGGCCGACCTCGCGCCGGACCCGCATATCCCGTCACTTCCGGCGCCGCTCGGCCGCGGCTACCTGCTGCCGCTGCCGGTGCTGCCGCGGGCGCGCTTCCGCACGTTGATCCAGCCGACGCCAATGGCCACCACGCAGGACACGCTGCCGCTGCGGCTGGACGTGTTTGACCCGCAGGGCGTGCGGGTGGCCCAGCATGCCCTCGGCTGCCTGACGCGCGACCACGCGGTGGCGGTGGACCTCGACGATGTGCTGCCGGCAGGGGTGCTGGCGGAGGGCGGCCATGCCGACCTGGTGTACGATTTCCGCGCCGGCGGCAGCGCCGATGGCTGGCTGCACGCGCTGGTGCGGGCCGAGCACCGGGAGAGCGGCCACGCCGCCGACAGCAGTTTCGGGGCGCATATCTTCAATGTGCCGGTGACCTACCGCGACGAGCCGCAATCCTATGCGGGACCACCGCCCGGCCTGTCCACCCGCCTGTTCCTGAAGCTGGGCGAGGCGGAGCGGCGCAGTTTTGCCCTGCTGATCTATCCGGCCTCGGGGGATTGGCACGCCCGGTCGGACACCGCGCTTGTCCTGCATGACGGGGCAGGGCGGCCGGTTGCCGAGCGGCGGCTGGCCATCGCCCTGTCGGGCTCGGCGCTGGTGCAACCGCATCTGCTGTTCGGCGAGGCGTTGCTCGAACAGGCCGGCCCGCGCGGCCATGTGCTGGTGCGCGACACCACCTGCCGGCTGTTCGGCTATCACGGCCTGATGGGCGAGGGCGGGCGGTTCAGCCTGGATCACATGTTCGGGTTCTGAACCGCGCCCGGCCTGGTGCCGTCAGTGCAATGACGGCACGAAGTGGTACGGATAATCCGGTTCCTGGTAGCCGTCGGGCTTCTGGCGCTTGGGTAGCTTGATGTCCTCCGATGGAAGCTCCTCGTGGGGGATGCGCTTCAACAGGTGGGAAATGACGTTCAGCCTTGCGCGCTTCTTATCATCCGAGGGCACCACCCACCACGGCGCCCAGGCGGTGTCGGAGGCGGCGAACATCTCGTCGCGGGCGCGCGAATAGTCATACCAGCGGCTGTACGACTTCAGGTCCATCGGCGACAGCTTCCACAGCTTGCGGCCATCGTCGATGCGTGCCTGCAGCCGCTTTGTCTGTTCCTCCTCGCTGACTTCGAGCCAGTATTTGATCAGGATGACCCCGGAAGCGACGATGTTATGTTCCATCCCCGGCAGTCCCTTGAGAAAGTCACGGGCCTGCTGGTCAGAACAGAAGCCCATCACCCGTTCGACGCCGGCGCGGTTGTACCAGGACCGGTCGAAGATGACGACCTCGCCGGCCGCCGGCAAATGCGGCACGTAGCGCTGGATGTACATCTGCGATTTTTCGCGTTCGGTCGGCGCCGGCAGGGCGACGACGCGAAACACCCGCGGGCTGACCCGGTCGGTGATCGCCTTGATGGTGCCGCCCTTGCCGGCGCCGTCGCGGCCCTCGAACACAATGACGACTTTCAGGCCCTTTTCGACCACCCAGCGCTGCAGACTCACCAGTTGCACATGGAGCTTCTTCAGCTCGCGCTCGTAGTCCTTCCTGCCCAGTTTCAACGGCGCATCGGCGGCGGCCTGCGCGGGGACGGGCGCCGTTTCCTGCAGGGGCTCGGTCGTGTGCCTTGTGGCTTTCTTGCTCATCACTCTCGGCTCCAGGCAGTCGGACTATAATCCTGCTCCCGTCCGCGGACTGGCGTCAATTGCGTGCGGGCGGCTTGCGGCGGCATCCCCTTCCCGATGAGGCGGCAGGCTTCCATACTCTCAGATGAACGAAGCGATGAAACACGCACCATGAAACCCCTGGTCACTTTAGAGCGGCACGGCGACGTGGCCGTCATCCTCATCGACAACCCGCCGGTGAACGCCCTGTCCATCCCGCTGCGCCGCGAATTGCTGGAAGCGGTGCAGGAGGTGCAGGCGGACAAGGTGCTGCGCGGCGCGGTGATCGCCTGCGCCGGCCGGACGTTCATCGCCGGCGCCGATATCCGCGAGTTCGACGCGCCGCCGCCGGAGGTGACCACCGGCACGGTGAACGCGGCCATCGAGGCGGGAACAAAGCCCTTCGTGGCGGCGTTGCACGGCACCGCGCTGGGCGGCGGGTTCGAACTGGCGCTGGCCTGCCACGCGCGGATCATGGCACCGGACGGGCGGGTCGGGTTGCCGGAGAGCCGGATCGGGCTGATCCCCGGCGCCGGCGGCACCCAGCGGGCGCCGCGCCTGGCCGGGGCGCTGGCGGCGCTGGATCTGGTGACCACCGGCCGCCACGTGCCGGCCGACGAGGCGCTGAAACTCGGGTTGGTGGACGAGATCGCCACCGACCCACTCCGGCAGGCGATCGAACGGGCGCGCGCACTGGCCGCGAACGGCACGCTGCCGCGGGCGCGCGACCGCGCGGTGCCGGACATGGTTTCAGCCGAGACGCGCGCCGCCTTCGAGGCCGCGGTGGCGACGGCTTCGCGGCGGGCGCGCGGGGCCATCGCGCCGGTCAAGGCGGCCGAGGCGGTGGGCTGGGCGATCGACCTGTCGTTTGACGAGGGGGTGGAGCGTGAGCGCCTCGCCTCGCTGGACCTGCGCACCGGCCCGCAATCGCGGGCACTGCGCTATTTGTTCCATGCCGAGCGGGTGGCCGCCCGCCTGCCGCCGGGGGCGGGCCACGACGCGCGCCCCTGGCCGGTGCAGCATTGCGGCGTGGTGGGCGGCGGCACCATGGGCTCCGGCATTGCCATTGCGCTGGCCGATGCCGGGCTGGAGGTGACGCTGGTGGAGGCGTCGGCCGAGGCGGCGCGGGCGGCGGAGAGTCGCATCGGCCTGGTTTACGAGCGCCAGGTGAAGAGCGGCCGGCTGGCCGAGGATATGCTGGAGGAGCGGATGGGGCGCATCCGCTTCGCCACCGATCTGGACGCGCTGGCCGAAGCGGCGCTGGTGGTGGAGGCGGTGGTGGAGGATCTGGCGGTCAAGCTGGACGTATTCCGCCGCCTGTCCGCCCGCGTGCGGCGCGACTGCGTGCTGGCCAGCAACACATCTTACCTCGACATCAACCTGGTGGCTGATGTGGTTGATGCGCCGGAGCGGGTGCTGGGGCTGCATTTCTTCAGCCCGGCGCATGTGATGAAGCTGCTGGAGATCGTGCGCGGCGGGCGCACCGTGCCGGAGGCTCTGGCGACCGCGCTCGCGCTGGCCCGGCGGATCGGCAAGGTGCCGGTGATTGCCGGGGTGTGCGAGGGCTTCATCGGCAACCGCATGTTCTCCAGTTGGCGGCAGCAATGCGATTTCCTGCTGGAGGAGGGCGCCACGCCGCAGGAGGTGGATGCGGCGCTGGAGGCGTACGGGTTCGCCATGGGGCCGTATGCGGTGGCTGATCTGGCGGGGCTGGATATTGGCTGGGCGACCCGCAAGCGGCTGGCGCCGAAGCGGGACAAGCGGGCGCGGTATGTGCCGATTGCCGACTGGATTTGCGAGCTGGGCCGGTTCGGCCAGAAGACCGGCGCCGGCTATTACCGGCACGGCAACGGAACGCGCGAAGTGGACCCGGTGGTGACGGCGCTGGTGGAACGGGCGTCGGTCGAGAAGGGCATCGTCCGGCGGGCGGTGCCGCAGGCGGAGATCGTCGAGCGGGTGCATGCGGCGATGGTGAACGAAGCCGCGAGGATTCTGGGCGAAGGCATTGCCCAGCGCCCGTCCGACGTCGACGTAGTGCTGGTCAATGGCTACGGCTATCCGTCGTGGCGGGGCGGCCCGATGCACGAGGCGGACGCCATTGGCGTGGCCGAGATGCTGCGGCGGATTGCGGCCATTCACGCAAGCGACGGAGTAGGTTGGGAGCCCGCCCCGCTCCTGCAAGAAATGGTGAACAGCGGCCGAAGCTTCGCGGACTTAAATCTTTAAAGAGTGGGGTCAAGGGGCCTCTCGGCCCCTGCCGGGTCCAGGGCAGAGCCCTGGCCTTCCTTCCTTTCGTTTACCGCCAGATAGCCCTGTTGGCCTCAAACTGAGCCTGTGCCCGAGAGATGCCAAGGTCCTGCAGCATGCGGTCGTCCAGCGCGGCGAGATCGCGGCGGGTGGTGTAGTTGCGCCAGACCTGTGCCAGCCGGCTGAGCACCAAAGCCCCAAGACCCGCCGCAAGGCGGCCGCGCGGCATAGGCTGGGACCCGGTCAGGGAGATCGTCGTCATCGCTGCATTCTCCTGTGTTCGGGTGAAAGCGATGACCGGAACATGGCTGGGCGGGCCGGATAACGGAAATGAATTGTCTGGATATCAGTCATCAGATATATTGATGGCCATGTCACTCCCCCAGGGCCTCGACCCAGATCTGCTGCGCGCCTTCGCCTTCATCGCGGAGGAAGGCAGCTTCACCCGCGCCGCCGAGCGCGTCGGGCGGACGCAATCCGCCGTGTCCATGCAGGTGCAGCGGCTGGAGGCGATGCTCGGCCAGCGCGTGCTGCTGCGCGGCAAGGGCGGGGCAGTGTCGCTGACTCCGCATGGCCATTATTTGCTCGAACGCGCCCGCGAGATGCTGGCGGTGAACGACCAGATCTGGGCGACCTTCCGCGCGCCGCAGGTGCAGGGCATTGTGCGGCTGGGCACCCCGGACGACTACGCGCTGCGGTACCTGCCGCAGGTGCTGAAGCGGTTTGCCGACAGCCACCCCTCGGTGGAGGTGGAGGTGCTGTGCGCCCCGTCCGAGGATTTGGCCGTGCATTTGCAGGCGGACGAGCTGGACCTGACGCTGTGCACCGAGGGCAACGAGCCGAAGGGCTGGAAATCGGCCGAGCTGTGGCGGGGCAAGCTGCGCTGGGTGACCTCGACCCGGCATGCGCCGCACCGGCTGGACCCGCTGCCGCTGGCGCTGACGCAGCGGCGGTGCAGTTGGCGCAGTGCCGCATTGCGGGCGCTGGAGCAGGCGGGAATCCGCCACCGCGTGGCCTACACCTCGGCGACGATGGCGGGCACGCAGGCGCCGGTGCTGGCGGGGCTGGCGGTGACGGTGTCGGCGGTGGACTGGGTGCCGGACGGGCTGCGCGCCCTGCCCAGCGGCGAGCGCCTGCCGGAACTGCCCGACACCGCCATCCTGTTGCTGAAGGGGCGCGAGGCCCGCCAGCCGGTGACGGACGTGCTGGAGACTCACATCATCGAGACGTTCCGGGCCGAGACGCGGCGCGCGACGGCGGCGTGAGCGCCGCCGCGCTGGAACGCGTCGCGGCCGAGGCGCGGGCCTGCACCCTGTGCCACGACCTGCCGCTCGGGCCGCGTCCCACGTTCCGGGTGTCGGTGACGGCGCGCCTGCTGATCATCGGCCAGGCACCCGGGACAAAAGTGCACGCGACCGGCATTCCCTGGAACGATCCCTCCGGCGACCGGCTGCGTGCCTGGCTCGGCATCGATCGCGACACATTCTACGACGCCGCGCGCATCGCCATCGTGCCGGCCGGCCTGTGCTACCCGGGGCGGCTGCCCGGCGGCGGCGATGCGCCACCGAAGCCGGTCTGCGCCCCGACCTGGCATCCGCGGCTGCTGCCGCTGATGCCGCGGATCGCGCTGACCCTTCTGGTCGGCTCGTATGCCCAGGCGCTGGTCCTTGGCCCGGGCGCGGTGGGCGAGCGGGTCCGGCGGTTTTCCGAACTGCTGCCGGGGTATTTCCCTCTGCCGCACCCGTCCTGGCGAACCACCGGTTGGGAGCGGCGCAATCCCTGGTTTACCGCGGACGCGTTGCCGGTGCTGCGCGCCGAGGTGGCAAAAATTCTGTGAGGGCGGGGTCAGTCCATCTCCCGCTCGATCGCCTCAATGTCGGCATCGCTGAAGCCGAAATGGTGGCCGATCTCGTGGATCAGCACGCTGGCAACCAGCCGGTACAGCACCTCGCCGGTCTCGATCCACTCTGCCAGGATGGGCTGGCGATAGAGGAAAATAAGGTCGGGCATGCGGACGATGTCGTCCACGCTGCGCTGGTTGATCGGCGTGCCGTGATACAGGCCGGTGAGGTCCCAGGGCGATTCGATGTCGAGCTCGTCGAGCGTCTCGTCGTCCGGCATCTCCTCCACCCGGATGCCGACGCCGGCAACGTGCTGGCGCAAGCGGTCAGGAATGGCGGCGAGCGCGCGCTCGGCCAGCGTCTCGATATCGGCGATATCGGGCGGGGTGGTGAAAGTGGGCCGGCGAGTGGCATGGTGGGGCATGGCCTAACAGCCGCACGGCGCCAGCCTGCGGTCAAGGGCAGTCATCATTGGCAGCTTTCAACAGCGGGAGAGACGAATGGTCGAACGACTGAGCGAGGCGCAGCGCACCGCACTGGTGGAACTCGTGCCGGAATGGCGCGCGGCGGAGGGGCGGGACGCCATCGTGCGCAGCTTCCGCTTCCCCGATTTCAACGCCGCCTGGGGATTCCTCTCCCGGGTCGCGCTGCTGGCGGAAAAGGCCGACCATCATCCGGAATGGTCGAATGCTTACAACAAGGTCGAAATTTTACTGACCACCCACGACGCGGGGGGGGTGAGCCGGCGGGATGTGGCTTTGGCTCAGGCGATCGACGCTATAGCCCCTTAGGGAACCGGCCGGGGCGTTGCCCCGGACCCCACCAGGGGCTTTGCCCCTGGACCCCACCAAGGGCTTAGGCCCTTGGAACCCACCGAAAGGACGCTTGCCGTGCGGCGTGCTGCTGCGCGGCTTTGCATGCTGCTGGGGTGGGCGCCGCTGCACGAGGTGCCGCTGCCGAACGGCCGGCGGGCCGATATCCTGGCGCTGCGGCCCGACGGCGGGTTCGCCTGCATCGAAGTGAAATCGGGCGCGCGCGACTTCCTGACCGATCAGAAATGGCCGGATTACCGCGAGTTCTGCGACGCCCTCTATTTCGCCGTGGACCTGGACTTCCCGCAGGAAATCCTGCCGGCGGAAACCGGGCTGATCGTCGCCGCCGACCTCGCGGCCGAACTGGTGCGGGAAGCCCCGGCCCATCCCCTGTCCCCCAGCCGACGGCGTAGCCTGCTGCAGCGGTTTTCCTTCCTCGCCGCGACCCGCCTGGCCGCGCTGGAAGACCCCGGCGCCGCGGCGGCCCTGCGCAGCGCCCTGCGGGCCGAGTAGCGGCGTCAGCCGCCGAGCGAATCCGTCCAGGCCCGCGCCGCCGCTTCGAACAGGACACGCTCGGCCGCGCCAAACCGGGCAAGTTCGGGGCTGTCGATGTCCAGCACGCCCAGCAGGGCACCGTCGCGCAGCAGCGGAACCACGATCTCGGAATTGCTCGCCCCGTCGCAGGCGATGTGGCCGGGGAAGGCGTGCACGTCGGCCACCACCAGCGTCTCGCGCCGCGCCGCGGCGGTGCCACACACGCCCCGTCCGAGCGCGATGCGCACGCAGGCCGGCTTGCCCTGGAACGGGCCGAGCACCAGCTCGCCGTCCTTGAGGAAATAGAATCCGGCCCAGTTGATGCGCGGCACGTGCTGCCAGATGGCGGCGGCGGCATTGGCCGCGTTGGCAATCGGGTCCGCCTCGCCGGCGAACAGGCCGGCGAGGTCGCTCAACAGGTCATCGGCGGCGTCGTGCATCATTTGCTGCCGCAGGCGCGCGCGATGGCGGCAACGTGGCGCTGCGTCGCCTTGCGGGCGGCTTCCTCGACGGCGCGGTATTGCGCGACCAGCGTGGCGCCGGCCTTGGTCAACTGAGCGCCGCCGCCGCCCGCGCCGCCGGCCGCGGTACTCACCACGGGCTGGCCCAGATGGCTGTTCAGATCCTCGACCAGCTCCCAGGCGCGGCGATACGACATCTTCAGCGCCCGGCCAGCCGCCGAGATCGAGCCGGAACGCGCGATCTCCTCCAGCAGCGCCACCTTGCCGGGACCGATGCGGGCACCGGAGGCGAGGTCGATGCGGATGCTGAGCCGGTGCGCCGGCGCACGGGTTCTGGTCGAGCGGGAGGGGGTGGTTGCCATGTCGGCGTGCAGCCAAACACGCGCGGGCAGCGCGATCAATCCACCCCGGCAATCCTGGCGGTTGCCAGCGTCCGGACGCTGATCCAGCATCCCGGCGATCCAGGGGGAAAACATGGATATCCGCGCCACCGCCGGCCCGCATGCCACCGTCTGCCCTCATGATTGCCCCTCGGCCTGCGCGCTGGAGGTCGAAGTGACGGGCAACCGCATCGGCGCGGTGCGCGGGGCGCAGGCCAACAGCTACACCGCCGGGGTGATCTGCGCCAAGGTATCGCGCTATGCCGAGCGGGTGCACCACCCGGACCGGCTGACCCGCCCGCTGCTGCGCACCGGCGACAAAGGCGCCGACCAGTTCCGCCCGATCGGCTGGGACGAGGCGCTGGACCGGGTGGCGGAGGCATTCACCCACACCGCCGCGCGGCACGGCAGCGCGGCGGTGTGGCCCTATTATTACGCCGGCACGATGGGCCTGGTGCAGCGCGACGGCATCAACCGGCTGCGCCACGTGATGCGGTATTCCCGCCAGCGCAACACGATCTGCACCGCCGTGTGCGAGGCGGGCTGGATGGCGGGGGTGGGGCGCATCACCGGCCCCGACCCGCGCGAGATGGCACAGTCCGACCTGATCGTGATCTGGGGCGGCAACCCGGTGAACACCCAGGTCAACGTGATGACCCACCTCACCCGCGCCCGCAAGCAGCGCGGGGCGAAGCTGGTAGTGGTGGACCCCTACCGCACCGGCACTGCCCAGGCCGCCGACCTGCACCTGGCGCCGCGCCCGGGCACCGACGGCGCGCTGGCCTGCGCGGTGATGCACGTGGCGTTCCGCGACGGCTTCGCGGACCGCGACTACATGGCCCGGTTCTCCGATTTTCCCGCTGAGCTGGAGGCGCATCTGGCCGCGCGCGGGCCGGACTGGGCGGCGGCCATCACCGGGCTGAGCATGGCCGAGATCGAAGCCTTCGCGGCGCTGTACTGCCGCACCGAGCGCGCCTTCATCCGCGTCGGCTACGGCTTCACCCGCATGCGCAACGGGGCGGCCGCCCTGCACGCCGTGACCTGCCTGCCGACCGTCACCGGCAAGTGGCGGCATGAGGGCGGCGGCGCGTTCTGGAACAACCGCGCCATCTATCACTGGGACAAGACGCTGATCGAGGGGCTCGACGTGCGCGACCGCTCGGTCCGCGAAATGGACATGAGCCGCATCGGCGCCGTGCTGACCGGCGATCGCACCGAGCTGGGCGACGGGCCGCAGGTGCACGCGCTGCTGATCCAGAACACCAATCCGCTGACGGTCGCGCCCGACTCGAACCGGGTGCGCCGCGGCTTTGCCCGCGACGACCTGTTCGTCTGCGTGCACGAGCAATTCCCGACCGAGACCACGCGCTGGGCGGATGTGGTGCTGCCGGCAACGATGTTCCTGGAGCATGACGACCTGTATCAGGCCGGCGGCCACAGCCATTTCCAGATCGGCCCGCAGCTGATCGCCCCGCCCGGCGAGTGCCGCTCCAATCACGAGGTGTTGCAGGGTCTGGCGTCACGACTGGGGGCGTGCCATCGCGGCTTCGACATGACGGCGATGCAGGTGATCGACACCACCCTGCGCGCCTCCGGCTGGCCTGACGCGGCGACGGTGCTGCGCGAGCGCTGGATCGATGCGCAGCCCGCCTTCGCCGACAGCCATTTCCTCAACGGCTTCGGCCACGGCGGCAAATTCCGCTTCGCGCCGGACTGGGCGGCGATCGGGCCGAACCATCACGCCATGCCGGCCCTGCCCGACCACATGGCCAACATCGACGCGGCCCGGCCGGAGGCGCCGTTCCGCCTGATCACCGCGCCGGCCCGGCAATTCCTCAACACCAGTTTTTCCGAGCTGGCATCGGGGCGCCACCGCGAGGGGCGGCCGACCGTGCTGGTTCATCCCGACGACGCCGCCCGTCTCGGCGTGGCGGAGGGCGGCCGGGTGCGGCTGGGCAATGCGCGCGGCCAGGTGGTGGTACACGCGCGGCTGTTCGACGGGCTGCAGCCGGGTGTGCTGGTGGTGGAAGGCATCTGGCCGGGCGGGTATTTCGAGGGCGGGATCGGCATCAACGCCCTGGTCAGCGACGACCCGGCACCGCCCTTCGGCGGAGCGGTGTTCCACGACACCGCAATCTGGGCGGAGGCGGCGGAGGGTGTGCTGGCGGTGGCTGCGGATTAGAGCAACATCGGCCAGACCGGCGACAGCCCGCCGATAAAGTTGCTCGCCAAAACAAAGCGCTTTAGCGCCGGCGCTTGGGGAACGGGACGATCTCGGCATCGTGAACGGGGGGCGGTGGTGGCTCCGGCGGCGGGAAGGGGCGCCGCTCGTTCGCCGGCAACGGTCCGGTGAAGCCGCGGTCCATGCCCGCGCCGATCTGCCACGCTGAAAATGGTTCCTGGCGCCGCCGCCGCCACGCACGGATCTCCGGGGCGAAATAGACGACATAGTTCATCGTCCAGATCGAGATCGCCAGAACCCCAAGGAGCCAATTCCGCAGCACCCGAACACCATGCCCGAATTACCCGGATCGGAAATGGCGATGCGGGATGCGGGCGGCAAGTGCGGCTTCGCGCAGGGCAATCGGAGGAAGGAAGGCCAGGGGCTCTGCCCCATAGGCGTTAAATTACCGCTTGACCCGACGCGACGGGGTACGATTCTGGGGGCGGATGCAGAGCACAGCATCTCTTCCGGCGGA
>CAIXDS010000101.1 GCA_903918195.1 uncultured Acetobacteraceae bacterium
TATTCCGATAGAAGTTTCTTCAATCCAAGTATCTGGTGGTGGGGGCTTCACGTCTATTCAGTTACGCAGCGCCTGATAGCGCTTGCACTCGGAGCACCCCCGATGCTTTTAGCGGGTATACAGTCGGATATGGAGTTGGTTAGGGCAGCGCTCGCATCCGATATCTCACTTTTTGCCGTTGTCGCCGCCACCATAATGGTGACTGCTGCTTTTAAAAGACAAAAGGGTGTCCTGAAAGACACCGGCGCCAGTTTCTCGACAATGGCGACCCGCCGCGTTTCGAGCGCCTGTTCGCCTTGCGCGATCGTATCCGCGAGCTGGCGGTCCAGCCGGCTGCTCGCACTGTGAAAGTAGCCGACGGCCTGATCATGCAGCCGCCATTGCAGACCGAGCGACGCCGACAACGCCCGGATCAACGGCAGCGTGGGATCGTTCCTCAGGCCGCCGAGCTGGGTGGCGCGGTCCAGCTCGGCCTGCATCCTCTCGATTTCGCGGCCCAGCTCATCGCTGGTCCGCGGAAGGTCGGGCGCTTGCGCGCCCTCCCTCACGGAAGCCATGTCTTGATGCCGGCGAAGTTGGTGTCCATCGCCTGAAGCCAGTTGAGGACCCGTGACCGGTCGAACGGTCCCAGCGGCGAGGCTGCTTGACCGACCTGTCCGTCAGCGGCGTCGCGGAAGTGCAGGCGACGAATCTCGACCTGCTGTGCGGCCAGAAGTCGGGGCATCCAGACAGGGATAGCACCACGATCGAGGGCCGCACGAAAAGCACTATGGCCAAAGACCCGGGCGAAGGCGGTCTCTCGCGTATCACCGACTTCGATCATCGCCTCATTGAGGACGATCGCCGTGGCAGTCGGCTTGAAGCCCAGGCCCTCCAACGTCGCCAGCGGCGAAAGGTCTTCCTCCTGTGGCCCGACTGCGTAAAGCACGACCACCGCGAAGCCCTGCGCCTCGAACATCGCCACCAGGTGAAAAGGGGTGCCGCCCAAGCGTCCAAGTTGTTCGCGCAGCCGCTCCGTGGTCAGTGGCTGCTTGTCGGCCACCACCAGGGGCATGGTGGAATCCGCCCGGGCGACGTGCCCGCGTTCGTCGCGGGCGATCAGTGTGAGCGGCTGGCCCGCGCTGCCATGGACTTCCAGGTCCATGCGCCGCTGGTATTTCGGCGCGTCACCCGCAAAGGTTTGCCGAATGGTGCGTTCCAGTTCCGGATCGCTGGTCTTCCACACCTTGTCGCCGGTGCGCACCCGGAAAAAATTAATGTCGCCATGCCCGAAGCTCAGGCGCGTCTCCGCCCCCCGTGCCTCCAGTTGATACACCCGGCCGCCCTCCTCGGGTTGGTCCGGTTTGCCGGCGTCGAACACGATGCCGTCGCCGGCCTTGAGCGGCGCTTCCAGCCGGAGCGTGACGCGCTGGTCTTCCACGCGGCTGACTTCGCCGAGATACACGCCGCGTTTTTTGCCGAAGCGCGCGTGGACAAGGGCCTGGTTGTTCACGCCCTGGAACCA
>CAIXDS010000102.1 GCA_903918195.1 uncultured Acetobacteraceae bacterium
CACGCCGTGCATGTGCAGCGTCGCTGCCGTGGTGATCACGATGAACAGGGCGATGAGGTTGGAAATCGCCATGCCGATCGTCGTGTCGATGCGGATGCGGGTAAATTCGCCCTGCGCCTGCTCCGGTGCGCGGATCAGCGGGCGGGCGCCGGCGCGCTCCTTTCCGTCCTCGACTTCCTGCCCGGCCTGCCAGAAGAACAGATGGTTCCCCGCTATTTCATACCAGCCCGCCTTGACGTTGACTCTTTTGTGAATTGCGAATCGGCGGCGACCTCGATTCGCTGTCCGAGCGAGCAAATGGCATCGGGGAGCACGGAATGGGCGCGGCGTTGGCGATCACGCGGAGGGACCACTCGGCAGAAGGGCTTCGTGCGGTGGCCAGCAAGAGTGGCGATGGCGCGCAGGTTCGTCGCTTGTTGGCGTTGGCACTGATCCTGGATGGCTACTCGCGGACCGAGGCGGCGGAACAGAGCGGTATGGAGCGCCAGACGCTGCGCGACTGGGTGCATCGGTATAACGACGCAGGGGTCGATGGGCTGAAGTCCCGCAGCAGCCCTGGCCGGATGCCATTTCTGACTGAAGAGCAGAAAGCCGAGTTGAAGGCGTTGGTCATCAAAGGACCCGACCCTGACATCCACCAGGTGGTACGCTGGCGTTGTCTGGACGTGCGCGAAGAGGTGGTACGGCGGTTCTCGGTGACTGTGCACGAGAGCACTGTGGGCAAGTGGCTGCACCAACTCAAACTGACGCCGCTGCAGCCCCGCCCGTTCCATCCGAAGAAGGACCCGGCAGCCCAAGAGGCTTTTAAAAAAACTTTCGCAGTCTAGCCAAGGAAGCGCTGCTCGGAACCACGGCCGGCACGCCCATAGAAATCTGGTTCCAAGACGAAGCCAGGGTCGGCCAGCAGGGAACGCACACCTATATCTGGGCGCCGGTGGGCTCACGGCCACCGATGGTGCGCGACAACCGTCGTGAGTCCGTCTATCTGTTCGGCGCTATCTGCCCGGATCGGGCCGTCGGCGCTGCCGTCATTATGCCTGCGGTCAATACCGAGGCCATGAACGCACATCTGCAGGAAATCAGTACACAGGCGGCGCCTGGCGCGCACGTCCTGCTGCTGTGCGACCGCGCTGGTTGGCACGCCACCAGCAAGGGCCTGCAGGTTCCCGCCAACATGACTCTGCTCCCTTTGCCCGCCTATGCGCCGGAGCTGAACCCGATGGAGAACGTCTGGGATTACCTCCGCGGCAACAAGCTGTGCGGCGTACTCTGGAACAGCTACAAGGCGATCGTGCAGGCCTGCAAGAACGCGTGGGACTTCCTCATCAACGACCCAGATCGCATCCGCTCCATCGGGGCTCGCGAGTGGGCGTGTGTCAATCTTTAGGCGGAATGGTATCAGGTGGGCCGCATACACGCGCAGGTTGAGGTCTGCGCATGTTTCGCGGGCGGTTGTTGCGGTCGGGTGGTGGGGTCGTCCACGGCCGAAGCTGCTTTGGCGATCGCCGACGACCAGCCTTGACGGCCCCAGCGACCGCTGTCCTGCGGCGATGCACGATGCGGCGGCGCGCCGACCTCGCGGCTGGTTGCGTTGCGGTGCTGGAGTGGGGTTTGACCGTGGCGCTCCATCTCGACATGAACGCGGCGCGGACATGGCCGGGAGACGGAGATGCGCGACCTCGAGACGTTTCAGGCGGCGTTGGAGCTGAAAGACCCGTGGTTTGTCGCCGGGTCACGCTTCGATGCGGCGACGCGACGGCTGGACATCGACATCTCGTTTACGAAACGTGCGCGGTTTGCCTGCCCCTCCTGCGGCGCGGCGGGATGCCCGGTGCACGATGCCAGGCCGCTGACGTGGCGGCATCTGAATTTCTGGCAGCACCAGACCTATCTGAATGCGCGCGTGCCGCGCGTCCGGTGCCCGGCTTGTGGGGTGAGGAAGGTGAGCGTGCCCTGGGCGCGCGAGGGCAGCGGCTTCACGTTGCTGTTCGAAGATCATGTCATGGACCTGATCCCGGCCATGCCGGTTGCCGCAGCAGCTCGCACGGTTGGCGAGCATGACACCCGACTGTGGCGGGTCATCCATCACTATGTCGACGGGGCACGTGCCCGCGACAATCACAGCAAGGTCACCCGGGCGGCCTTCGATGAGACCGCCGCGCGCCGCGGCCATGATTACGTCTCGCTGTTCGTCGATCTCGACCATTCGCGGGTGCTGTTCGTGGCCGATGGCAAGGACGCTGCCACCGTCGGTGCATTCGCCGAGGACCTGACGGAGCACGGTGGCGACCCCGCAAAAATCACCGAGGTCTGCATCGACATGAGCGCGGCCTTCATCAAGGGAACCGCCGAGTACCTGCCGAAGGCCGAAATCACTTTCGACAAGTTCCACACTGTTAAGATCGTTAACGATGCGGTCGACGAGGTTCGCCGCGAGGAGCAGAAGAGCCGTCCGGAGCTGAAGAAAACCCGCTACGTGTGGCTCAAGAACGAGACCAACCTATCCAGCGGCCAGCGCGAACTGCGCGATGGCCTCGCCACGCGCAACCTCAAGACCGCTCGCGCCTACCAGATCCGGCTGACCTTCCAGGAGTTCTACCAGCAGCCAACCCGCCAGGACGCCGAGACCTTCCTCAAGAAATGGTACTTCTGGGCGACCCACAGCCGCCTTCAGCCGATGATCGACGCCGCCAGCACCGTCAAGCGGCATTGGGACGGCATTCTTCGCTGGCACGATACCCACATCGCCAACGGAATCCTCGAAGGGATCAACAGCCTCGTCCAGGCTGCCAAGGCTAAGGCACGGGGATACCGTACCTCACACAACCTGAAGGCGATGATCTACCTCATCGCGGGCAAGCTCCAGATACTTCCCTCCACTTGAGATGGCGAGGAGCCCCACAACTCCACGGCAGGCGGCCGGTCGGGGCGACCCCACGCACGATGCCGGTATCCTGGCGCCAGCTCGTCGATCCTTGGCACCGCCGCCTGGCCATGCAACTCGCTCCACTGTGCCGCGAGTGCCTCGGCGTTTGCCGG
>CAIXDS010000103.1 GCA_903918195.1 uncultured Acetobacteraceae bacterium
ACCGCCGCGCGCAGTTGCGCGGCGCCCGGCCGGGGGCCGCGGCGCAGCAGCAGCGCCGCCAGCGCGCCGGCCAGCGCCAGCGTCGCCGCCAGCCCGCCCCAGGGTCCCAACCGGTCGCCAAGCCCGACCGGCGGCAACGACGGCAGCTCGAGGGCGGCCGGCAGGACCAGGCTGCCGAGCACGCCACCGGCGCAGAAGAACGGCAACACCACCCACATCCGCCGCGACCCGCCGCCCGCCGCATACAGCGTGCCCGAGGCACAGCCGTTGCCAAGCTGCATGCCGAGCCCGAACAACGCCGCCCCGACCACCGCCGGCGGCCCGAGCGGCTGAACATAGCCGCCATAGCCCGCGCCCAGCGCCGAGACGGGAACGATCACCAGCGCCGCCACCGCCGCCACCAGCACCCCCGCCGCCAGCCCGGACCCGTCGCCGCGCGTCATCCAGGCCCGGAAGGCGGAGGCATAGCCGAAGGAACTCGCCTGAAAGACCCAGCCGAGCGCCGCCGCCACCCCGAGCAGTGCCATCCTCGCTAGCACCGCCGGCGACCATGCGCCGCCTTGCCCGAGCGTCACGCCGACCGCCAGCAACAGGCAGGCGGCGACCGCGGCCACCGCCATGTCAGGACGGTGCGGCGATCGCCCGGGGCGGCGCGGGTTCGGTTCGTTCACTGCTCGACAGGGCGGGACGGGTCGGCGGTCCATTCAGACATCGAGCCGTCATACAGCTTCACGTTGGGTCGGTGCAGCACCTCGGACAGCACGAACCAGTCGGTGGCGGACAGATAGCCGGCATTGCAATAGACGATCGCCGGCTTGCTGCCGGCCGGCATGAACAGCAGCGCCAGTTCGTTGCGCGACCTGAGGCGCCCGTCCGCCGTCAGCGCGGAAGCCTGATCAAGCAAGACAGCGCCCGGCAGATGCCCGCCCTGGCGGACGACCGGCGACCTGACGGTGCCATTCCATTGCGACATCGGGCGCGCATCCACCAGCTTGGCACCGCCGCCGGAAACGGCCGCCGCCACCTCGGGCAGTTCGGCGCGCAGCGAGTCGGTGTAATGCGCGGTGAAGGCCGCCGGCGGGCGCGTCACCGGCGCACGCTCAACCGGCCCGGTCCAGCCGTTCAGGCCGCCGTCCAGGATCGATACATCGGCGTGGCCGAGAACCTTGAACGTCCAATAGACCCGCGCCGCGGCAGGGAAGGAGTCGGAGACGATCACGGGCTGGTCGTCATTGCCCACGCCAAGCGTGCCGATGGTAGCCGCGATCCGGTCCACCGGCGGCAGCGCGCCGGCCGCGCCACTCTGCCCGCGAGCCATCCACCCGGTCGTGCCGAAATCGGCCGAAATGGCGCCGGGGATGTGGCCTTGCATGTATGCGCCGGCAGGACGGAGATCCAGCACCACTACATGCGGGTTACGGAGTTGCGCGGCGAGCCAGCCAGCGGAAACCACCGGCTCGGCGGCGCTTGCCGCGCCAGCACCGAGGAAGCCAACGCCCAGACAGAGGGCGAACCGGAGCCTGAGAGGAGTTGCGTGCACGGAAATATCCTTTTTGTGGTCAGGGGCCGCAGTCAGAGAACCGGCGCGGCCAGGCGCGACCGCGCCATGGCAGCAGCGCAGGCACTCTGGATCGATAAGCGGCATAGGTCGGGCCGAGGCGCCGTAGCAGGGCGGCTTCCTCGAAGCGCAGGCCGATCACGATATAGAGGGTGGCGAACACGGCCGCTTCCGCCGAGCGCAGGTCACGCACCAGGGCCAGCAAGATCAGGATCGAACCGGCGTAAAGCGGGTGGCGAATGTAGGCCAGCGGACCGCGCGCCGAGAATGGCTCGTCGTCGTCCTCGCCGACGCCACGGAGTTGGGTGATGCCCGCGAAGCGGCTGAGGTCGTAGCTGCGGCTGGAGGCGAGCAACACCGCCACGCCGGCCACGCCCAGCACAAGCTGGGCCACGGTAATGGCGGCGGGCCACGACCAGCTGATATCCGGCAGCACGGCCCGCCCGACCGCGACAACGAGTGCGAACTGGACCAGGGCGATCAGGTTCCAGCTCAGCCGGGTGGCGCGACCGAGGCGACGCCGCAGCACGTGTTTCGGCGTCTCGCGAGCGAGCAGGGAATGCGCCGTGCCGAACGCAGTCCAGGCCAGGGCATAGGCGACGGTGCCGATAACGGCTTCATTCCACACGGCGTATCCTTTGGTTCGCCACTCTACGGACCTTCGCCGTCCACTGCGGCCGCGCCGCCAGTCTCGTTGTCGTTGTGACCGGCCGCTTTGATTCCAGCACAGAGCAGGCCATTGCCGAGAGGCGCTTCATCACATCGGGCAGCGTTGCTGCGCAGTTTTTTCAGCGGCACGAGAGTCTGGCAGCGAGTTCAGGTCGGTTCTTCATCCATGATGCATGCCGGCACGACATATCTTGATGCGGCACCATCGCGCCTGCGGAGTGGCACCACCTTGATCTATGTCAATTGAGGAAATTATGAATCGTGATGTTCTTTGAAGCGGAACCCGGATCCGCTGGCGAAAACGCATCGCTACGGACGGCAAGGGGCCTCAAACTTCGTCTCTCAACAGGAATGTCCGGCACAGTTCTCTCCTCTTTTGGCGACCCGACCACTTTCGCGGCTGCCCTGAACGACATCGGTGATGTTGCCCTCGTGGCGCCCGGCGGCGGGCCTTTCTGCGCCGGCATGACCCGCATCGTGCTTCCACGGATGTCGTTGCTGGCCGCAGAGGAGCGGCAGGCACGCGTTGCCTTCGTCACTCCGTCGGACGGCCGCGCGGCTATCATGTTGCCGTGCAGCCTTGGCGAGAAGCCGCTGTGGAACGGCGCGCCGGTGGGGGACGGCGAAATGGTCACGATCTGCGCAGGGGCGCGACCGCACTGGTATACGCGCGGCGCGACGCGCTGGATGGCGGTCTGCCTAACGACGGACGCGCTGGCTGCCCGCGGCCGGATCCTGGCCGGCCCTCATTTCTGCATCCCGCCCGAATTGCACCGCTGGCGACCGCCAACCCGAGCGCTGCGGACGCTGGTCGACCTCTGCCGCGCTGTGGTCTTGCTGACCGAGGCCCATCCAGCGATGCCGGTTGATGCCGAAGCGGCACGGGGAGTGGAGCAAGAATTGCTACAAATGTTGGTCGAGTGCCTGTCGGCCGGGCGACCGGAACCCGAGCCGCCGGCCCGGCGGCGCGAAGCGGCATCGCTGGCGCGGCTGGAGGACCTGCTTCACGCACCGGCCGGCCGTCGTGCCACCGCCACGGCGTTATTTGCCGCCCTCGGTGCCTCGGAGCCAGCGCTACGTGCCTGTTGCCGGGCGCATCTCGGGGTCGGACCGCGCCTATACGTCCGTCTGCGCCGGGCCAGAATCGAAGGGCACAACGGTGCTACCTGACGAGACAGAAGCTTGAGTCGTCCCGCACGACCACGATGGTTCGGGATGGGGTTTGTGACCGGGCGGATCAGGCTGCCAGGCGCGGCGCCAACCGGTCGATCAGGGCCCGCAACTTTGCCGCGCTCGGCGCCTCGAGCATGAAGCCGACGCGCATCCGTTTCGCGTCGCTGTCATGCACGACGAATGGTAACGGATTAGCCGAACCAGCCAGATTCAGTACATCCTTTGCCCCGTTGGGGATGGTTTCGTCCCCGGGCTCAATGCGAGTGCCACCCGGCAAGATGTCGTTGACGCGCGCTGAAGTCTTGGCACTGCCGCCGAGGCGTAGTTGGGCAGGCAGATCCACCGTGATCCTTGCCGAAAGGCGGCGACCCACCTCGGCGGAAGATGTGCGGACCGCACGGATAGCCGTCTCGCGCAGCCCGCTGGCGGCGGTCTTGGTAGCCACTGTTTCGTCGTGCACAGTGGCGGCGTGACGGCTGGTCTGCTCCGCCTCGGTCGAGACTTCCGCGGTCCGAGCGGTCATCCGGTCAGTGGCGAGAGCGGATTCGTGGATACAGCGGGAAATCTCGGTGGTTGCTGCACCCTGCCGTTCGACCACGGCAGCGATCGAACCAACAATACCATGGATTTCGTGGATGGTCTGCTCGATGCGGGCCACTGTGACCACCGACATGGCTGTTGCCGCGCTGAGGTCGTGGATGCGGCGCGAGATGTCCTCGTTCGAGCGCGCCGTCTGACTGGCGAGTTGCTTGACCTCGCCAGCCACGACAGCAAAGCCGCGCCCGGCCTCGCCGGCGCGGGCGGCTTCGATGGTGGCGTTCAGCGCCAGCAGGTTGGTGCGCGCGGCGATGTCCGCGATCATGTGTGCCACTGCGCCGATTTGCGCGACCTGGCCGCCGATTTCGCGGATCGAGGCGGCGAGTTGCTCCGCGGTGCCGCCAACCGTCTGGACATGGGCGAGCGCCTTTCTGACGGCTTGGCTGGCTGCCTCAGCGGACCCGCCGGTGCGGACGGCCGAGGCGCTCATCGCTCCGGCGCTCTCGGCCATCGCCGCTGTGCGGCGTGCCTCCTCGGTCAGCGCCGAGGTGGTTTCAGTTTCCACCACGTGCGCCATCTGGGTCAACGCCGCTCGCTTGGCCTCCTGCGCGCGCGTCTCGACGTCCTTTTGTTCAGCGTCTTGGCGACGCTCGATGGTGGCATCACGACATACTTCCATGACCGCGGCCATCTGACTGACCTCGTGAATGCGGCTGCGCGGAAGCATGTCCGAAGCATGTCCTATGTCCGCCGGGTGATCCGGCGCGAGATCAGCAGGCCGGCCAGCAGTGACACGGCGCGTTCCGGCACGCAGCAAGATAGCTCTTGCGCCGGATGTGTATGGCGATATATCTGACGCTACGATATAACTCAGCTTGAAGATACACGGCATGCCGTTCCAGGACAGCGGTTCCAATTTCGGGTGCGGCCGGGGCCGGTTCGGCGTCAGCCAAGACCTGGGGCGCGGGCTTCATGGCAAGCGCGGGCGCGGCTTGCGTGGTTCCCGCGGCAAGCGCCGCCGATGTCTACCCGAAGTTGATGCTGCTGGAGGAAACCGCGCTGCTCGCCGGCGGACAGGGCGAGGCAGGGGCGGCGGAACTGACAGTAAATCGTATGCTTGCCTTAGCAATGCAGTGGGCCAATGGCGTGCGCCGCGCTCCTGCCGTTCCTACGCCTCGCAAAATTGGAGATACTGATGCCAGAAAACGGCACGGCACCGTTTAAGATGCTCAACGAAGCGGCCATCGCCGCCGCCGAGTTGCATCGTGCCCCATACGACTACTGCTATGTCAATGGGGTGATGGATCCGTCCCATAAGGACGAGGTACTGGCCGATGCGCCGACGATCGCCTGGCGCGGCAGCTATGCCCTGCCGGACCTGAAATACGGGCCAAACTTCGACCTGATGATCCAGGATCTGCTGAGTGACCGCTTCCGTCACCTTGTCGAGAAGAAGTTCGACATCGACCTCAGCAACTGTCCGCCCTGTATCGTTATGATGGGCAACACTACCGGCGCCTACAACGAGGGCTACTCCCACCCGGATTCAAAGCACAAGATCATCACCGTGCTGGTCGCCCTCACTCGCGAGTGGCCCTATGAGCGTGGCCATCTGCGGGTCCTTCGCAGCGACAATCGAGATGACTTTGCCTTCGAGTTCTCGCCCGAGTTCGGCGGCATGCTGATGTTCCGCGTCGGCGACAACTCCTGGCACGGGTTCCTGCCACAGAAGGGCCCACGGATGAGCCTGCAACTCTGCTTTGTCGATTCCGACTGGTACGTGCGTAAGGAGTACGTGCGTCACAGGGCCAGCGCCTTTGCCAAGTCCTGGCTGGTCACTCGCAAGATCATCGAGTGGGCGCCGCGCAAGCTCAAGGTGCGCGCATGACTGGCTATCCGCCGGTTCCCAGCGTCGATGAGGTGGAGCGGCATTTTTCTCGCGCCGTCCGCGACTCGCGCCGCGAGGAGCAGCCGTACCGGCACTGGTTGCTGAAGCAGGTGCTGCCGATCGATATCTGCACCGGCATCCTGACGCTGCCCATTGCGCCGGCGGTGCTCGGTCAAACCGACGGTACGCGTGGCACCTACAACGACCAGCGGACCTTTATCACCCCGTTGCTGCGCACGCAGTTCCCGACCTGCGCCGCGCTGGCCGACGCACTGCAACGGCCGTCAGTGGCGCGGCTGCTGGCGGAGACGCTGGAGATTGAGGTGGAAGGCGGCTATCTGCGCGTGGAGTACATCCAGGACCTCGACGGCGCTTGGCTGGAACCACACCGCGACGTGCCCGAGAAGATGTTCTCGATGGTGATCTACCTGTTCACCGGACCGCACGCGAAGGACTGGGGCACCGACATCTATGACGCCGATGTCAAGTGGGTCGGCCGCTCGTCGGGCGAGTTCAACTCGGCTTCGATCTTTGTCGCCGGCCCGGCAACCTGGCACGGCTTGGAACTGCGCCCCATCATCGGTGTGCGGCGGCTCATGGAGATTAACTACGTGCGACCGAGCTGGCGCGAGCGCGGCCAACTCGCTTTTCCAGACCGGCCTGTCAACCTGCGCTGCTGAACGGATTAACCGTACGCGCGACACCGCGGGCGGATCACCAGGCAAATTTGACGCTTCTTCATAAGACGCGAGAAGGAGCATTATCAAGTCTTATAGGTCGTGGTAGGTCTCCCCCATGCCAAGTTCGTTCACCGAAGCCCGCAAGCGGCAAATGGCCCGCCTGCAGGGCGCCACGCCACCGACCGCCCGCGCCGCCATGGCG
>CAIXDS010000104.1 GCA_903918195.1 uncultured Acetobacteraceae bacterium
CCACAACTCCACGGCAGGCGGCCGGTCGGGGCGACCCCACGCACGATGCCGGTATCCTGGCGCCAGCTCGTCGATCCTTGGCACCGCCGCCTGGCCATGCAACTCGCTCCACTGTGCCGCGAGTGCCTCGGCGTTTGCCGGATCGACGGTGCGGTCACGGCCGCCTTGCCAGATCGAGAGGCGGGGCCACGCTTTCCGCGAGCGCGCCCGCGTGACCTCACGGACATCGCTCGCGAGCGCCTGCCGCGACCGCGATAAATCCGCCCGCCGCATGTGGAGCATCGCCCCGATCTGGGTTTTGGCGCAGCCGACCGGCATGCCGGCGACGACAGCGCCAGCCGCGAAGACGGCCGGATAGGCCGCCAACATCGCCGCGGCCATGCCGCCGCCCGCGGAAAAGCCGACAATGAAAACCCGTTTTGGATCGGATGCGTAGCGTGCGGCCGCGACGCGGAGCATCTGGCGGATAGACATCGCTTCCCCGCTGCCCCGCCGGACATCGTCGGGGCGGAATCAGTTGAAGCAACGGCCGCGATTGTTGTCGTGCACCTGTTCCGGCAGCAGCAGCGCGAACCCCAGCTCGTCAGAGAGTGCGAACCAACCGGAATCGACGGCGAACGCCGCGGCCTGCTGGCTACACCCGTGCAGCACAATGACCAACGGCCGGTTCGCGCGCAGTCTCGGTCGCGCATGCACCAGCATCCGCAATCCCCCTGGATTGGAGCCGAACGCCGCGACTTCCGACACGCCGGCCAGCCCGGCCCGGTTCCACAGCGCGCCCCGGATGATGCCGCCCAGCAACGCCGGGCGGCGCGGCGGTTGGCGGAAAAACAGCATCCCAGGCGAACCTATGCCCACATGGCCATCAGCGATGCGCCGTTCATCGTCGCAGCTTGGGCGTGAAGGCGGCCAGCCACGCGCGCCTCCAGACGCGGGCGGTGTCCTTCGCCAGTGCCGCGCCGTGCTGTCTCGTGGCAGCTGTGGCGTGGCCGCGCGCGCGATTCGCCACGGCATTCGCTCCGCTCAGCCACATGCTCATAAACGGGTTCTTCTTCATCCACGGGTTCGTCATGATACTCACTTCGTGCTGGCACCCACAACCTGGGCCGTCTTTCGAACGGGCGGTTCTGTCAAGCCGTCAGCCCGATTGCGGTCGGCGCGACCGCCACTCTAAGTGCGCGTTCCGTCGCTGACCCGCCGCCGCGACGCAGGCAATGAAGCCGCTGATCAGCATCGCCAGCCCAGTGAACACCGGGAGGCTACAGGAGCACCCGTGACCCTCCGTCTCCCGCTCGTCTGGCGGGCGCCAGCCAACGACAACGGCGGCGCACCGTCGCACAGCCTCCATGGGCAGACCCGGGACTAGGCGGCGCAGTTGCATTTCGGCGCCAAATTCGTCGCTCATGGCGAAGGGGCCTCGACGGCGGCGTGAACTGCGTCGGAGATGGCGATTTTTTTTCAAACTCTCAGATCGCCGGGCAATGGATTCCCAACCGGGTTGTCGGGCTCATCGACGCGTGTTGACCCGTGCGGGGTGTCGCGATCGCGTTCGTCCAGCGCGATGAGCAACGAGCCCACGCGGTTTACCGACGAGAGGCATTCGGCCAAGCCAGGGTAGTTATCCACCAGCCAGTTCAGGGCTGTCTGCACCATCACGAAGGCGGCCACCGCCTGGGCAACCTCGCCAAGCGACATTGTGCCGACGAGGTATTTCGGTGCGCACAATACCCAGCCGATGACCGGGGCCGCCAGGCTGTTGCCATGCGACACCAGTGTCGTGCGCATCAACTGGACACATAGGTCCCGCCAGCGTCCGATCACGGTGTCGAACGCCTCATTGAGCGTGCGATACTGCGCGCGCCCGTCGTCCCTCGCCGACCCGGTCGCGCCGCGTTCACGCACATTGGAGCCGATCGAGCGGAACTGCGCCTCTGACGCGTTCTTGCCCGCGATGACATGGATCAGGCGGTGGCCGATGCGCAATGTGGCGGCCGTGAGCAGCACCGAATAGATCGCGACCGCGATCACCAGGTATTTCGGCACAGTCAGATTATGACCAACGACCTCGACGATAAGGTCACCGCCGACATTCCAGAGGATACCGATGAACATGACGGCGCCCAGCAACGCCGTCAGCACACCGGCAGCCATAGCCACCGGTGCGTCCGTCGCCACGCGGGCATCCTCGGCGATCCGGAATTCCGGGTTCTCGTCCTCGCCGATCCGGAACCGAAGCCGTCCGTGGCAACCATCGTCGAGCCAGCGGTCCATCAGATGCCGTGTCAGCCATGCGCGCCAGTTGCGTTGGACTGCCATGCGGGCCCACACCGTCAGGACCGCGACCAGGATGCTCAGCCCTGCGAGCAGCAGAAAGAATTGCGCCTCCACCCGGAGCGCGCCGGCGTCCCGGCGGCCGAAGGCATCGAAAAAGTCGCGACTCCAGTAATTCAAGCGGTACTGCAACGCCAACTGGAGCAAGGTGCTGCCGATCAGCGTCGCAGTGAGCAGCCAGGCCCGCGACGTGCCAGGCGTGCTCCAGAATCCAGAGGCGCTGGCCCAAAAGCGGGCCGCGAAGAAGTAATTCTGATCGGCTGGTTCGCTCATCGGATCAGCACGGCTCGACCTGCAACATATCGCGAAGAAAGACTATCGCGACCTTGACGGATACAAGGCTCAGGCCGCGGCCAATGCAACGGCGCCATACCACCCGAAGCACGAGGATCGCTCTTACAATTACCCCTCACGGTACGTCCCTACGCGCATCTCTCACCTTCATGGTGGCGCGCACCGACGGGGAAAGTCGAAGCGCCTCGTCATCTGCCGTGTGTGGCCCTTGCCGCAGGGCGAGAACTCTTGGTAGCGGCCACGTCGCGAGCGCGATCTATACGATCGTAAGCCCGACTCCGCCCACCACCTCCGTCATTGATCGTCGCGACAGATCGGCTCACGTTTCATTCAAAAATAATAGTCTTGTGGTTTCGCAACCCGAGGTTGATCGTGAAGACCTTACGAACGCGGCTTCTGCTAACGAAATTCTACGCCCTGACGTTGTCGGCATATACCGAGATTTTAGGAGTTGATTCTGAATGAGGCGAGACCGCGCGGGAAGCATGATCGAGCGTCCAGGCAGTTCTGCGCTCCCCTTCGCGGGCGCTCGACCTCCGGTGGTTCTTCCAGACGAAGCGGGCTGGCCGGAGAGAACGACAGATGACGGGAAGGGCGACGACCGCCCGCACGGCCTCGGCACCCTGACCTCACTCGCCGTTGGTGTCACGGTGGTCATCGCCTGTATGTCGGGCGCGAGGTTCTGGTGCCGATCGCGCTCGCCATCCTGCTGTTCTTCGTGCTGTCACCGATGGTGTGGCTGCTGCACCGGGCGCGGCTTGGCCCGGTGCCCGCGGTGTTCCTGGCTGTCGCTCTGGCGCTGACGGTCATTCTGTCGGTGGGCGGGCTGATCGGCATGCAGATGTCGGAGGTGATTTTCGATATTCCTGGCTACGTCGCCACGATCGACCAAAAGGGGTTCCGGGATCAAACCCTAGAAATTCTCGAAATTGCTTTAATTTAGCGCCTTAGGTTATTGTCAAGTAACCGGGGCATAACCCCGGGATCGGGCACCCGTCAGGCGGGCTGGCCGCGGCAACGGATGAGCTCGGGAAGTGGCGGCACGCCCGGGGCGCCGGCGACGCCGAGCCGGGCGCCGAGATAGTTCCAGAACGAGACACCGAGCTTCCGGCAGGTCTTGCCAAGGCCGAGGAAGGCGTCGCGGCAGTCACGCCCTATATCGGTCTTGGTGCCGCCGCTGACCTGGCGCTTGGTCACCTGGCAGCGGATGTCGTTTTCCGAGCCGTTGGTGTGGAGCGGAATTTCCGGGTGTTCGAGCACCATCAGCAGCTCGGCCTTGTTGGCGTGCAGCCGCTGGAGCAGACGGTCGAGGGTGACGAAGCCGGTGGTGCGCTGAAAGATGCGGTCGAAGCGCGCCCGCAACTCACCGCGCCGACGTGACGTAGGCTCCCGGCGATAGGCCTTCAGGTCGGCGTAGTACCACCAGATCAGGCCACGGACGAGCTGCTGGGCGGCGCGCTGCTGGTCGGTGAATGTCTCCAGCTTGTGGACCAGGCGCTCCGCGTGGATCCAGCACAGACCATGCGTGCCGACGTTGAACTGCCCGGCGTCGTCGCTGACAATGACGGCATCGTGCAGGAACCCGTGCTCGGCCACGGCGCCCCACAGCGCAGCTTCGGTAGCGACGCGCACCGGGTTGGGGGTCACCTGCAGAGCGGTGATGCCGAGCTGCTCAAGATGGCTCTGCCACGCGGCCTGGTCGGCAAACTGTCGCTGCGCATGCGCGGCCAGTTGCTGGATGACTGGTCCGGCCAGGGCATGCTCACGCATATAGTCCAGCGCCGCGTCGTTGATCACATAGTCGGTGTGATCGGCACGCAGCAGTTCCAGGAAGTTCAGCCGGCTCTTGCTGCCGGTGGTGCCGAACCAGGCAAAGCTGTCGTTGCCGATCTGCGTGCAGACGGCATTGGCACCGCGATGGCGCGCGCCGGTGTCGTCCACCGTGATCCAGGCCGCCGTCTCCAGCCCAGCCCGCAACACCTCACGGTTCTCATCGAGGAAGTCGTCCTGCCGATCGATCAGCAGCCGCATAACCTCGCGCTTGGAGATGCTGATGCCGACCGCCTGCAGCTGGGTCACCAGCCTCTCCACGGTAACCTGGCCCTGGTGATATTGCATCAGCACGTAGCGGCGCAGTTCCGGCCCAAAATGGCCACGGGTTCCGGCGGGCAGCGGCGCCACAATGGTCTCGCCCGTCGGCGTCAGCCAGCGCTCGCGGCGGTAGCGCACCACCCGCGCGGTGATCACCAGGTCCTGAACCTGGTACGGCTCGTAGCCCTTGAACTGCGATCCTTCCGGGACCGTTACCCGGATCACCTTATCCTCGATGGCAACCCGTGGCACCACCTTGCCCCGGCCGCGGCGCCTGCCCCGTTTGCCCTGGCGCTGGGGCTCGGTCGCGTCCTCCATGCCGCTGGGTTTGATCACTGGCCGGCCCTTCAGCCCCTTCAGCCGGGCGTTCTCATCGCGCAGCGCCGCCACCAGCCGCTTCAACTCGGCAACTTCGCCGCGCAGTTCCGCCACCTGGGCTTCCAGCTCGGCACGGGACAGGTCGGAGGGGGCAGCGGGTCGCGACATGAGCCGAGCGAATCGTACTTGCCCGCGTCGCACCAAACGAAAAATCGGCGCCCGCCCGGGGTTATGCCCCGGTTACATTGTCAACATAAGGCATGGCCTTCAGTCGTTCCAGAATCCGACGAAGCGATCGGCGACAAGCTGGGTATAGATTACAGTGTGCTGGATATTCCTGTGCCCGAGATAGTCCTGGATGGCGCGGCGATCATGTCCGTCATTGGCGAGCTTGAAGCCGGTGGAATACCGGAGCATGTCGGGATGGATCGGCATGCTCAGCTTGGCCGTGTCGCCGGCGCGAGCGAGCAGCTTACGGACGGTGGTGTCATCGGCGCGCCGCTACAGCTAAATCTGACGGAAATCTTACCCTGGATGTCGCCCGTCCTCGACAGCGCTGGCGAATGGCCGTGCTAGACGGAGGGCATGCGAGGCCACGATGGCCCTTATCGGTGCCTCTTGCGCATTGTCCCCGGACCATGCAGGCCGCGCCCCACCGTGCCGGCCTTGCGGTGGAACGCACGCTGGCAAGCTGCCGGTCCCGTCACCAGCCGGACCGCGATCCATCCCGGCATCGAGCAGGTGCCCCACCGGGGCGTTCTTCAGTTCATCCAGAAGGCCGTTCGGGAGGAACACGCTCCGCGGGTCGACACCGGCGAGCAATTGGTCCAGCACCGCCGCGAGGATGCCGGGCGCATTGGGGCTGGTCATACAGCCTCCGTTGGCGGGTTGTGCGAGCGGGCGGACGAAATTCCTGGCAGCCCCATCGCTGCCACCAGGTGCTTGTCCATCCGTTCGACGCTTTGCGCCCAGACTGTCTCGATCCCGATGGGGTGGACCCGAATGGATCGCGAAGATGTGTTGGTCTCCGGCGGCATGGTGGGATATCTCCCGGCTCTGCTGAGGGCGATCACCGATCCAGGCTCGGCGAGAGTGCTTTCGCCAGGTCACGCGGTGGAGGTGGTTTCGGCGGTCCGATAGGACTCTCGGCTATTTGAATGATAGTCGACCCCCTCTCACCAGAAGCAGAATCGGAAACTACCCAGACCGACGCGCGTCGCGGCCGACTGACGCCCGGGCAGGCCCGGCAAGTCCATTTTGGTTGCGGAGAACAGCCCTTGGGCGCTTGCCCCGGGACCGTCGTCCGTTCGTCGCAAGCGTGCTACCGTTACCCGTCGTTTCCCGTCGAGGAAACACCCTGGAAGGTCCACCGCCACATGCCGGACGAACGTCCTCATCCGGCCCCAGCGCCCGTGCCCCGGCCCGGCCGGGGCCAGCTGCCGCCGCGCGATTCCTCACTCTCCGCTGGCAATATGACGGTTGTGGGTATCGGCGCCTCCGCCGGTGGCCTGGAAGCCTGCCGACTGCTGCTGGCGGCGCTGCCGGCCGGCAATGGCATGGGTTTTGTTCTCGTGCAGCATCTCGTTCCGACCCACGAAAGCTTGATGGTGGACCTGCTGGCCGCCGTCACGCCCATGGGGGTGCAGCAGGCCACCGACGGAATGCTGATCGAGCCCGATCACGTCTATGTTATCCCGCCCGGAACCTATCTCTCCGTTGGCCAAGGCGCTCTGCACCTCTCTGAGCCCCTGGCGCGTCATGGTGCCCGGCTGCCGTTTGATTTTCTGCTGCATTCGCTGGCGGAGGAGTACGGCGCCCGCGCCGTCTGCCTGATTCTGTCGGGAACCGGGGCCGACGGCAGCGTCGGGTTGAAGTCGGTGAAGGAACATTGCGGGCTGGTCATCGCGCAGGACCCTGACGAGGCCGGCTTCGACGGCATGCCGCGCAGCGCGATCATGACCGGCGGCGTGGACCTCGTGCTGCCGGTAGCGAAAATCCCCGAGGCGCTCGCGCAGTACGACCGGCGGATCGCCCGCGCGCAGGTAGCTTCCGGCCTCACCTCGCAGGCAGAGACAACGGACTCTGTGCCCAAAATCATCGACCTTCTGCGCACGAAAACCGCCTATGATTTTTCCCTCTATAAGCGGGGCACGCTGGAGCGTCGGATCCAGCGGCGGATGGCGATGACCGCGGTCGAGATCGACGACATGGCCCGGTATGCCGACATCCTGGACCGCGACCCGGGCGAGCTCGACCTGCTGGCCAAGGAGTTGTTGATCCATGTCACCAGCTTCTTCCGTGATCCGAAGGTGTTCGATTTTCTGGCGGCGAAGATATTGCCGGACCTGGTCCGCGCCCACCCGCCCGATCAGCCGCTGCGCATCTGGATTGTCGGGTGCAGCACGGGCGAGGAGACCTATTCGCTCGCCATGCTTTTCCGCGAGGAAATCGCCGCGGCCAATCGCAGCATCAAGCTGCAGCTTTTCGCTTCCGATATCGACCCGGACGCGATCGCCAGCGCCCGCGAGGGTCTGTATCCGGCATCGATCGAGGCGGAGGTGTCACCGGCGCGGCTCGCCCGCTTCTTCGCGAAGGAGCCGCAAGGCTATCGTATCCTGCCCGAGCTGCGGGCATCGGTGGTGTTCACGGTACAGGATGTGCTGGCCGACCCGCCGTTCTCGCGCATCGATTTCGTTTCCTGCCGCAATCTTCTGATCTATCTGCGCCCCGAGGCGCAGGCCCGTGTGGTCTCGCTGTTCCATTTCGCCTTGCGCGAGGGCGGAATTCTGTTTCTCGGCAACGCCGAGGAAGTCGGTGATGCCGGCGGACGTTTCGAGGTGATCTCCAAGCCGGAACGGCTCTATCGGCATGTCGGCCGCAGCCGGCCGGGGGAATTCGGTTTCCTGCTGACCGGCGACGGCGTGCGCATGCGTGGGCGACCGGGCCAAGGCCAGACGCCCTCGCGGCAGGCGGCGCTGGCCGAGCTGTGCCGGCGGCTGGTGATGGAGCACTACGCGCCGGCCGCGGTGCTGATCAACCGCCAGCACGAGTGCCTCTACTCGCTGGGGCCGACCGAGCGTTATCTGCGCGTGGCGCTGGGCAATCCGACCCACGATCTGCTTGCCATGGCGCGGCAGAGCCTGCGGATCAAGCTCGCAGCGGCGATCCAGCAGGCGAGCGAGGAGAACGCCCGCGTCGTCGCAGCCGGCGGCCGGCTGAGCCAGAATGGCCAGACGATCTCGTTCAACATCGACGTTCAGCCGGTGGTGAGTGAGGGCGAGCAATTGCTGCTGGTCTGCTTCGTCGATGCGCCGAAGCACGAGCACACCAGCCTCCTTCCCGCCACACCGAAGGAGGTGACAAGGGTCGCCGAACTCGAGCAAGAGCTTGAAGCCACGCGAACTGAGTTGCACGGCGCCATCCGCAACCTCGAAGTGTCGGTCGAGGAGCAGAAGGCGGTCAATGAAGAGGCCTTGTCGGTCAACGAGGAATACCAATCGACCAACGAGGAACTGCTCACGTCGAAGGAGGAACTGCAGTCGCTCAACGAGGAGCTGGCCGCCCTCAATGCGCAGCTGCAGGAAACCCTGGAGCGGCAGCGCACCACCGCCAACGACCTGCAGAATGTGCTGTACAGCACCAACGTGGCCACGCTGTTTCTCGATTCCAAATTCAATATCCGCTTCTTCACGCCGGCGACGCAGTTGCTGTTCAGCGTCATTCCGACCGATGTCGGCCGGCCGCTCGCCGACCTCACCTCCCTGGCCGCCGACGGCACTTTGCTGGAAGATGCGCGGACGGTGCTGCAAACCCTCGCGCCGCACGAGCGGGAGGTCGACGTCCGCAAAGGCGCGCAGGATACCGCGTGGTATATCCGCCGCATCTTGCCCTACCGTACTCAGGACAACGGGGTCGAAGGCGTCGTGATCACCTTTGCCGACATCACCGAGCGCAAGCAGACGGCCGACGCGCTGGATGTGGCAAAGCGCCAGGCGGAGCAGGCGAATATCGCCAAATCGCGGTTTCTCGCCGCCGCCAGCCACGACCTGCGCCAGCCGCTACAGACGCTCACTTTGCTGCAGGGGCTGCTGGCGAACACCGTCGAGGGCGAGAAAGCACAGAAGCTGGTCGCCCGCTTCGACAAGACGCTGGGCAGCATGTCGCTCATGCTGAACTCCCTGCTCGACATCAATCAGATCGAGGCCGGCGCGGTGCAAGCCGTAAAGGTCAGCTTCCCCATCAACGAGTTGCTGGTCCGCCTGCGTGACGAGTTCGCCGATCACGCGCAGGCGGGCGGAATTGCCCTGCGCGTGGTCCCGTGCAGCCTGTCGGTCCACAGCGATCCGCGCCTGCTGGAGCAGATGCTGCGTAACCTGCTGTCCAACGCATTGAAGTACACCAGGCACGGCAAGGTGCTGCTCGGCTGCCGCCGGCACCACGGCATGCTGGCCATCGAAATCTGGGACACCGGTGTCGGCATCCCCGCCGAAGAACTCGATTCGATTTTCGAAGAGTACTATCAACTCGACAATGACGCACGCGAACGCAGCCGCGGTCTTGGCCTTGGCCTGTCCATCGTGCAACGCTTGGCCAATCTGCTGGGGCATCGGGTTCGCGTCCGCTCAACAATGAGCAGGGGTTCGGTCTTCGCCATTGAGGTGGCACTGCCGCCCGCCGGCGCGACGGCGCTGCCTGAACCCCAACGGCCTGAGGTGGAGGGCGGGATCGGCGCCGGTGTCCGTTCGACCGGCGTGATCCTGGTTGTCGAAGACGATCCCGAGTTGTGCGATATTCTTGAGCTTTTTCTCAAGGAGGAGGGCCACCGCGTGGTGACCGCGCCGGACGGTGCCGCCGCCCTGGACCTGGTGATGCGCGGCGCGCTTCTGCCAGACCTCATCCTCGCCGACTACAATCTGCCGAAGGGCATGAACGGGCTGCAGGTTGCGGCGGCGCTGCGAGAAAAGTTGCATCAATTTCTCCCGGTCATCATCCTGTCCGGCGACATCTCGAGCGAGACATTGCACGACATCGCGCAGAAGGACTGTGTGCAGCTCAGCAAGCCGGTGCGATTGAAGGACTTGACCGAGGTCATCGAACGTCTTCTGCCGGTCCCGCACGTCGAGCCGCACGCGCACCCACCGCGCCTTGACGAAGCAGAAGGCAGCCACGAACCGCCCGTCATCTACCTTGTCGACGACGACGATGATTTCCGCGATGGACTGCGTGCCGTGCTGGAGGAGGATGGCCTGATCGTCGAGGATTACGCAACCTGTGAGACCTTCCTTGCCGCCTATCGGCCGGGCCGCGAGGCCTGCCTGCTGATCGATGCCTATCTTCCCGGCATGAGCGGGCTGGAATGTCTGCAGCATCTGTCAGACGCCGGACATCGGCTTCCTTCCATCATGATTACCGGCAACAGCGATGTGTCGATGGCGGTTCAGGCCATGAAAGCGGGCGCATCAGACTTCATCGAGAAACCGGTCAGTCGCGGCGAGTTGCTTGCCGGCATCGAGCACGCTCTCGACGTGGCGCGCGATTCGAGCGTTTTGACCACAAGGCGGGAAGCGGCGGCGGCTCACGTCGCCACTCTCACGTCAAGACAGCGCGAGATCATGGAGCGGGTGCTTGCCGGGCACCCCAGCAAGAATATCGCGGCGGACCTCGGAATCAGCCAGCGCACGGTCGAGAACCATCGTGCTGCGATCATGAAGAAGACCGGCTCGAAGTCGCTGCCGGCATTGGCCCGTCTCGCACTTGCCGCTGCGGCGAATGGCACCGATGGGCCGCACGTTCAAAATGGACTTCCAATGATGGGAGTTCGACAAACAGCAGGTGGGTGATTTTGGTGCCCGCTATGGCGGCAAGGGCGTATATGCCTGCTCTATGGTGGCACGGAAGATCGAAGAGAATGAACAATTGCATGCTGCGCGTGCCCATTTGACGCGAAATTTTGTGGCGGCCCAAGCGGCCGCAGATCGGCACGCTATCTGAACGCCGGGCAAACTCCTCGCTAACGCGCCATTCGAAATGCGGGAATCTCTTCAGGCGGATTCCGGATCACCTCGAACGCGAACCTCATGTCACCCTTCCGGTGCGTTGATCACAATTTGTGATCGTGAGTAGTTTCCGAGGCTCCCCGTTCACTGTGGTCAATTGGTACCATCTCAGTGCGGCACTGAAAATAGGAGCACACGAGATGACAACCGCCCGCGCTATCCTTCTGGCGACGTCGCTCGCCCTGAGCGGATTGATTTCGGCGACTCCGTTCGACCGCGCGACCGCGGCGACGGCTGAGGATCTCAATCAAAGCGCTGACCAAGCTTTGCAGACGCTTTACAAGGCCAATCCCTTCGCGGAGGCTTTGTCAAGGAAAGCGGCTGCAGTGCTGGTCTTCCCCAACATCGTCAAAGCTGGGCTGGTGTTCGGTGGCGCGTATGGCGAGGGGGAACTGAAGCAGGGATCGAAGGTCGACGGCTACTACAATTCCGTTACCGCATCGTGGGGCGTCCAGGGGGGCGCGCAATCGTACGGATACGCAGTGTTTTTGATGACCGAGAAAGCCGTGGATTACCTCCGCACGTCGAAGGGATGGGAGATCGGCGTTGGGCCTACTGTCGTCGTTGTGGACGAGGGTGTCGCAAGGAACCTGTCGACGTCGACCCTGAAGGATGATGCTTACGCGTTCGTATTCAGCCAGCAGGGGCTGATGGCGGGCTTCCCGATTGAGGGAACAAAGATTTCACTCATTAAGCGCTGACGAACGACATGGGGATTTGACCGTGCGCCAATGGCGGATTGGATCCCGCTGTTGGCGCCATTGCAGATCGGGTTCTGCCTCCCGCACGAAAGATCCAAATTCAGCAACTTGGGTTGGACGGTGGCGATGATGATGATGAAGTGGCCAAAGTCAGTGACTTGGTAACTCAAGCTTTGCCATTGGGTCAAGTGAAACGGTTTCGGCTAACATTCGGTCAAGACAACGGTGAAGGTGCGTCATGGGAACGATTCTCGTCGTCATCCTGCTGATCGTATTGCTCGGTGGCGGAGGTGGCTACTATGGCTACAATCGCTACGGTGCTGGCGGCCTCGGAGGTGTGCTCGGCCTTGTTCTATTAGTCCTGATCGTCCTCTGGTTCCTCGGAGCACTGGGCGGAGTCGGGTATCATCGTCTCTGATATGATAAATGTATCCAGTAACCAGCGATTGACCGAGACCATATTATTTACTTGGTTGCGTCTGCACAGATCGTGATGGCTTCTCGGCCACTGCTTCCCGACTTCTGCAGAGGGGCTGGGAAGCGAAAGAGTTGGCCGGTATCCGGCGGATAGCGGGTGATTGACGTGGCGCAGTTGGAAACAACGCCGAGGTCGTGGCCAAACGGTTTCTGGCGGCGCCCAGTGACCGGCGAGGCGGTGGCGGTCGGCGGCTTTGAAGATGTTCCCGTCGGCGAGGCGCGTGTGACGGGCGCGGTGCGGACGCCGGGAGGCCCGGAGGGCGACGTTTCATCTGGCCGTGATCAAGCAGTGTCGCCAAGTGCCCCATAGGGGGACAAAGGCCGCTGAATGATCATGCGATAGCAATCCAGGCTGTGGCTCATGAATTCGTATGCCGCTCCCCACAGGTAGAGACGGAATCGCCTGTAGTTGTAGTCGCCAAACCGTGCACTCAGGGCTTTCTGGTTAAGCTCTAAATTGCGCGCCCATTGCAGGAAGGTCAGAAAATAGCTGCCACTGGCATTGAACATCTCGGTAACCCGTAGCGGCGTCGTTGACAGCGCCTCGATTAATTCATGCAAAACCAGGAAAGAGTGATTGCCTGGGTAGATGTGTTTGACCATAAATGATGACAGCTCATACTTCTTCGTGCAGGCGCTGCCGTCGAGAAATATCTTTCCGCCCGGTTTCAGCAGGGACGCGAATTTCTTCGCAACCTGGCC
>CAIXDS010000105.1 GCA_903918195.1 uncultured Acetobacteraceae bacterium
CTCGTCGGCATCGCAGACCATGACGGTGATTTCCGACAGGCCGGCGGTGATCGCCGCCTTCACCCGGCGGTTGCCGACGACGATCATCAGGCCGCCGTCCTTCGGCGTCACGCAGGGCGGCTGGATGATACCGACTGCCTTGATCGAGGCGACCAGCTGCTCGTCCATGGCGGGCGGTGCGGCCGTGCGGCGAGGGTTGTTCGGATTGAGGTGAAGGGTACGGGGATCGATGCTGCGCAGTTCGGCCATGATGGCTTCTCCCTGGTTTGGGGTCATCCTCCCGGTTCTTCGGGAAGACCCGTTCCGACGGCTGCATCCCCGCCCGCCGGGGCAAGGGCGCGCGCAGCGCGAGGCCGCAGGCCGGTCCCTTGCGGCGGCGGACGGAATGCAGCAGCCTTCACGCTTCCGTCCTTTTCAGAACAGGGTCGCCTGCCTTGCCGCCTCCAGCCCCTTTCGCCTGCCCGTCGGAACAACGGATCGACCGGCGACGAAGTCCGCCGGCGGTGCGGCAGGCACGGCGTCGTATTTCGTCCGAAGACGGGCGAGCAGCGCCCGTTCCGCGCTGGTGATTTCGGCAGCACGCCGGGCGCGATACAGGGCGAGCACATCGCAGGCACGCAGCCGCGCCTGGACCGCGCGTTCGACATCGCAATAGGTCCATGCGGGATCGCCCAGGCACGGGTGATTCAGCGCCTGTTCGAGAAACCTGACTTTGCCAGACAGATCTTCGAAGAACACGCGGAAGAACCCACGGCGGTCGCAATGGGCGATGTGGCCAAAGCACGTCGACAATCTGCCATAGAGAAGCTCGGTGAAAAACGCGGACCGGAACTCGCTGTCGATAAACCGGCACAGCGCATTTGCGAACCACGCCTTGTCGGCGGCGCTGCTGAATTTTGTCGCGGTAAACTCCTGCTCCGTGAACAGTGTCCGCGTGAGCGTCTGCGCATGAAAGCGGCGCATGGCTGATTTCCTGGCATGTTGAAGCGGCGGGATCGCCCGCCTTGCGGCAGCGGCTGGATGCGGGTCAGGCAGCTTCTGTCACAGCGTCCATGACGTCCGCCGTATCCTCAGCGGCGATACTCTCGGTCCTGGCGAGGTCGGCCTCCAACTCGGCCATCCGCGCCAGCTTTTCGTCGAGTTCGCCTTGCAGCGGAAACGCCTCGCCAAGACGCGCTTCGTAGCCGGCGAGCCGCGCGGCTGCGTCCGACCGCCGTCGCGCATGGTCCTCGATCTCGCTTTCGAAGTGATCGAGCACATATTCGAGCCGGGCGATCAGGCCGAGCGCGGTCAGGTCATCCTGCATGCCGATGTCATGTTCGTAGTCGGTGCGCTCCAGGATGAGTCCGCCGGTGCAGCTCTGTCCACCGGGATTGTGCCGGACGCGGCAGGTCAGGTCGAACCCGCCGATGCGGCCGATGGTCCAGTCGCGCGTGTCGCGTTCCAGCACCGCCATGCGAACCTTGGCGAGCAGCGCGGCCCCCGCGGATTTGCGCTCATGGAAACCCCGGCCCGTGACTTCCATGGTGAACGCATCCCCGCGCGTCGACACACGACGAGCGAGGTCCTGCCGGATGGCAACGATCCTGGCGTCGGCGCGTTGCTGGTCGAAACGGGCGGTGTGGATGCGGCGGCGGATATCGTGCTGGTCGTCGATATGGGCCGCGCGCTGGCGTTGCAGCCGCTCGATTTCGTTCTCCAGACCGGCCTTCTGTATCAGGCGGCCATCCCCTGACGCAATCGCCTTGGCCATAGCGAACTGGTTGGCCTGACTGCCGATGTCCTCGATGCGGCGGAGGCTCGGGTCGCCGGCCAGGGCGACCGCGACGAAACGCGCCTTGCGCTCGTTGTTCTGCCACATCGTCGCGTCCATCGAGCCGAGCGTGGCATAGGCGTAGATCTCGATCTCGTCATGCTGGTTGCCTTGCCGCTCGATGCGCCCTTCGCGTTGGGCGATCTGGCTTGGCAACCAGGGCACGTCCAGGTGGTGCAGGGCCTTCAGCCGCAGCTGCACGTTGACCCCCGTCCCCATCGTCTCGGACGAGCCGATCAGCATGCGAACCCGTCCGGCGTTGAAGTCGGTGAAGAGGCGGCTCTTGTCCGCGGATTTCCGGAAGTCCTGCATGAAGGCGATTTCGGCAGCGGGCACGCCTTGCCGGATCAGTTCGTGCTTGATCCAGCGATAGACCGAGAACCCGCGTGTGGCCTCCATGCTGATCGTGCCGAGATCGGAGAAAATCAACTGCCCGGCGCCGGCGACAGGGTAGGGGGTTCCGTCGGGCCTTGTGTAGCGGTGGCCGGCGGTCTCCTGCCAGATGCGGTGGACGTTGGCGATGAGCCGGTTCAGCTTGTTGGCCGGTTCGTTGGCCGCGCCGGGGCAGACGAGGCGCATGTCGATGGCGGCGTGGCGGCCATCGCCGATGATGGCCAGGATGATATCGTCGCCGGGTTTAACCCGGCCGCTCCGATGTTCGATGGCTTCGATGCGGCGGGCGAGGTGCTTCTGGTAGGCGCGAAAGCCGGCGCTGGGTGACGCCGTGATGAGCTGTCGCTCGCCGCCACGGATGCGCGGCAGCTTCAGGAAGTCGCGGAGGTCGTCTTTCACAACCACGTCCGCGATCGACCGGAACATGGAAATCAGTTCCGGCACGTTGATGAAGGTCGAGAACCGTTCGACCGGCTTGTAGGTGCCGGAGGGCTGCAGTTCCAGTTCGGTCAGCGTATCGCCGAAGGTCGATGCCCAGGCATCGAACTCGTGAACGCCGCGCTCGCGCAGCAGAGCCTCGGCCTGGAAGCGCAGCACGGTGAAAAGTTCACCCAGGGTGTTCGTCAGCGGGGTTCCCGAAGACTGGATCAACCCCCGGCCCGGATTCTTCCATTCGAGGAAGCGGGATTTCACGAACAGGTCCCAGGCGCGTTGCGAACCATTCGGATCAACGCCTTTCAGCGTCGTGCGGTTGGTTGAGAATGAGAGCTTGCGGAACTCATGGGCCTCGTCGACGATGATCTGATCGATGCCGAGTTCCTCGATCGTCAGCATGTCGTCGCGGCGGCCCTTCAGGGATTCGAGTCGCTCCGCCAGTTTCTCTTTCATCGCCTCGATGCGCTTGCGCGTCGTGCGGTCGTTGGTATCGGCGCGCAGTTTGACCGCTTCGTGCAGGGCCAGTTGCTCTTCGATCATGTCGCGCTCGAAGACGGCTGGAACCGCGATGAAGCGGAATGCGGCGTGCGTGAGGATCAAGGCGTCCCACGTCGCGGTCGCCGCGCGGGCAAGGAAGCGGGCGCGCTTGTCCTTGGTGAAGTTGGTCTCATCGGCCACCAGAATTCTGGCGGTCGGGTAGAGTTGCAGGAACTCGCGTGAGGCCTGGGCCAGGCAATGGCCGGGCACGATGAGCATGGCCTTGCTGATCAGGCCGAGACGTTTCTGGTCCATGATCGCCGCGGCGATGGAGAACGTCTTGCCGGCGCCGACCGCGTGCGCGATGTAGCTGCTGCCGGCGGCGATGATGCGCCACACCGCCCGCTTCTGATGCGGCCGCAGCGTGATGACGGCGCTGGCACCCGGCAGGGTCAGATGCCGGCCATCGAAATGCCGCGGCACCAGATTGTTGAAGCTTGTGTTGTAGATCGCGGCGAGGCGGTTGGTGCGATCCGGATCGGTCCAGACCCAGGCGGTGAACGCGTCCTTGATTCGCACCAGCTTTTCCTTGGCGGCCTCAGTAGCCTCGGCGTTGAGCACCCGCTTCTCGACGCCGTCTTCGGTGATCGTGTCGAAGATCTGCGGGGTGGCGCTGTTCAGCGCGTCGTGCAGCAGATGCCCGGCGTGGCGGCGTGGGGTTCCCCATTCGGACGTGCCGGCGGCGGTGCCCGCGAAGGCTGCGGTGTCGACGGTCCAGGAGGCCAGCTCGGCGCAATGAAGCACGGTGGTTTCGGTGGCCATGACCTGCAACGCGAAC
>CAIXDS010000106.1 GCA_903918195.1 uncultured Acetobacteraceae bacterium
CGGGCGGCCGGATGGATGTCGGTCTGGAACACCTCGGAAGACCGGCTTTGCAGATACAGGGCGAAATCGCGCTCGCCGTTGCCCCACAGAAAATGGGTCAGCCGGTGCGCCTGGATGGCGTGGAAGCCCTTGAAATACAGGAACGGCTCGATGAACCGCGCGCAGGCAGGGTCGCGCTCGTAGACCGCGGTGATGTCGGCGCGCACCGCCGTCGCAATGTCCGGCTCCGCGCTGATCGCACGCAGGAATGCCTGCACGATCACCGGCGGGGAGATCACGTCATTCTTCAGGCGCGACGCCACCCGATGGATCACCGCCCCTTCGAAGCTGCTCTGGTTGATGATCGAATCGAGGAACAGCGGTGCGAGCTGCGGGGCGCGCTGGTAGGCCTCCTCGGCCTCCCGCCGCAGCCGCGCCCATAGCTCGTCGGTGAATTGCTGCAAGTCCCGAGGGTCGCGGGAGACCAAGGTCAGATGGCCGAGGTGCGGACGCGGCATACAATGGTCTCCCGGACCGTGGGGTTGGTCAGATCATGCCAGACGCACCGGCGCGGATGCGGCGCACCGACGCCGCCAGGGCGTCGATATCGGCATGAGTATTATACAGCGCAAGCGAGGCGCGCACCGAGGATTCAACCCCAAACCGCCGCAGAATCGGCTGGGCGCAGTGATGCCCCGCCCGCACGGCAATGCCGTCCTGGTTCAGGGCGCGGCCGATCTCCTCGGTCTTCAGCCCGTCGATCACGAAGGAGATCACCCCGGCCTTCTCCGGCGCGGTGCCGAGCAGGCGCAGCCCCGGAATTTGCCCGAGCAGGTGGGTGGCATGTTGCAGCAGATCGTGCTCATGGGCAGCGATCGCTTCCAGCCCGACCTGCTCGACATACTCCAGGGCCGCGCCCAGGCCGACGGCATCGCCGATATTGCCGGTGCCGGCCTCGAAGCGCGTTGGCGGCCGGTGGTACTCGGTGTGCTCGAAGGTCACGTCGGCAATCATGTTGCCGCCGCCCTGCCAGGGCGGAGATTCCTCCAGCACGTCGGTGCGGCCGTACACGGCGCCGATGCCGGTCGGGCCGAACACCTTGTGGCCGGAGAAGACGAACCAGTCGCAGCCGATCGACTGCACGTCCGTGCGCATGTGGGAGACCGACTGCGCCCCATCCAGCAGCACCCGCGCCCCCACCGCATGCGCCATCTGCGTCATCAGGTGCGACGGCGTGATCGTGCCCAGCGCGTTGGAGACCTGGGTGAAGGCGACCAGCTTCGTGCGCGGCCCGAGCAGCTTGCCGTATTCGTCGAGCAGCACCTGGCCGTTATCGTCCACCGGGGCCACGCGGAGCTTCGCCCCGGTCTGTTCGCACAGCATCTGCCACGGCACGATGTTGGCGTGGTGTTCGAGCCAGGTGATGACGATCTCATCGCCCGCGCCGATATATCGCCGGCCCCAGCTTTGGGCGATCAGGTTGATGCCTTCGGTGGTGCCGCGGACGAACACGATCTCATCCACCGAGCCGGCATGCAGGAAGCGGCGCACGATCTCGCGCGCCCCCTCATAGGCATCGGTCGCCCGCGCCGCCAGCTCATGCGCCGCGCGGTGGATGTTGGAGTTCTCGTGTTCGTAATAGTACACGAGCCGGTCGATGACGGCGCGCGGCTTCTGGGTGGTGGCGCCGTTATCGAGCCAGATCAGCTTCCGGCCATTCACCCGCTCGGCCAGGATCGGGAAGTCGCTACGTCGTGCGTTGGCATCGAAATTCGTGCCGGGTGCCGCATCCGGGCGCGCCCCGACCGCGGGCACGCCGTGCCCCGCCTCCTCCAGGAAGTAGAACGATGACGTCGCCTGCGTACCCGGCGAGGCCTGCGGCGGCGTGCCTGGCGCCGGCAGGCCGAGTGCCGGCCCGAGCAGGGCCCGCAGCTCTGCCTCGCCCGGAAGCGCTGTCCCGAGCGCCGGCACCTCCGGCAGGGGCGTCGATGGCGGCGCCAGGCCGAAACCGCCGAAGGCCCCGGGCGGTGTTGCCCCGGCCAGCGGGGCCTGCGCCGGGGGCAACGGCACCGGTGCACCTGGCGTTCCCCCGAGCAGGGCGCGCAATTCCGCCTCGCCCGGAATCGATGCGCCGAGGTTCGGCACGCCTGGCAAGGGCGTCGATGGCGGGGCGAGGCCGAAACCGCCGAATGCGCCTGGCGGCGTTGCCCCTGCCGCCGGGACCGGCGCGGCCGGCTCCCCGGCGAGCAGGGTCCGCAGCTCCCCCTCGCCCGGCGCCGTGATGGCGGGTGCCGGCATGTCGGGCAACGGCGTCGATGGCGGTGCGAGGCCGAAACCGCCGACCGGCAGCGGCGCGGACGGCGACGGGTTGTCCAGCTGCGTGCGGAACATCTCGTTCGCCAGCCGGGTCAGCCAGGCGATATCCGGCAGGTCGGGGGCGCCCGATTTCGGCAGACCGGGCTCAGGCATAGGTGTCGGGGTAAGCATGGTACTTGCCCACTTCGACATTCTCGAGCACGCCCAGCGCGTCGTCGGTCAGCACCGCGAGCGAGCAATACAGCGACACCAGGTAGGAGGCGATCGCCTTGCGGTTGATGCCCATGAAGCGGACCGACAGGCCGATGCTCTGCTCGCCCGGCAGATTGGGCTGATACAGGCCGACGACGCCCTGGCGCACCTCGCCGGTGCGGAGCAGCAGGATGTTGGTGCGCCCGTCACGCACGGTCACCTTGTCGGACGGCACCAGCGGGATGCCGCGCCAGGTCAGGAAGGGCGAGCCGTACATGTTAACGGTGGGCGGCGGCACGCCACGGCGGGTGCATTCGCGCCCGAACGCGGCGATCGCGGCGGGATGGGCCAGGAAGAAGCCCGGCTCCTTCCAGACCTTGGTGATCAGCTCGTCCAGATCGTCCGGCGTCGGCGACCCGGTGCGGGTGCTGACCTTCTGGCTTGGCGCGACGTTGCTGAGCAGCCCGTAGCCGGAATTGTTGATCAGCTCGCTTTCCTGCTGCTCCTTGATCGCCTCGATGGCCAAACGGAGCTGCTGCGCGATCTGGTTGTGTGGCACGCTGTAGAGGTCGGAGATGCGCGTGTGGATGTCCACCACCGTGTTAACCGCGCAGAGCGTGTATTCGCGCGGCTTCTCCTCATAGTCGACATAGGTCTCCGGCAGTTCACGCTCGTCCTGGGACGAGCAGTCCACGGCCACGCGTGAGGCGTCGCGGACCTTGTTGAGCCGGAAGACGCCCGCTTCGACGGGCAGCCATTGCAGGCACCGGGCAAGCCATCGTGGCGTGATGCTCGACATCATCGGCACGGTCTTGGTGGCGTTCGCAAGCTGGCGGGCTGCGACGTCGCCAAGTGCCGTCGGGATGGACGATTCGTCGGTCATCGTTTGGACCTCACTTCTCTCTATGTCGCGTCAATCAGGTCTGGACGGAAAAATCGAAACCGTTCGGGAGGCGCTCCATAAGCCCGGACATCCAGTGCGACAAGCATGCTTGACAAATTGCGTGCGGTTTCGTCTGCTATGTTAGACATATAGCTATCACTGTTACGTGATTTTCCCGTGCCAGAGAATTACACGGAGTGAAGACAATTATTTATATTCACTGTTTTTGTGTGCTGTTTAAATGTGATCGCTGGTATTAATCTTTCGAAGGCGTTAATTTGTATTGGTGACCAACCAAATTTTCCAGCGGCAGCATGTTGAATTTCACGCATCAGCCTTGGCGTCCGCTGGCCCATGTGTGCACCAGCATGCCAGCGGCCATCGCACCGATGAAAACCCAGGCCCGTCCGTCGAGGACGAGGGCTTCGATCGCCGGACCCGGACAGAAGCCGACAGAACCCCATCCCATGCCGAAGAGCAGGGCGCCGATCACCAGATTCCGGTCGATCGGGCGGCCGGGCAGGGACGGAAGCGGCGTCCCGGTCAGCGATGTCCGGCGGCGGGCGGCCAGGCGGTAGAACACCGCGGTGACCGGAATGGCGGTTGCCATTACCCCCGCCAGGCTGGGGTCCCAACGCCCAAAGATGTCGAGGAACCCCAGGACCTTGCCCGGGTTCACCATGCCGGACACCGCCAGCCCGAGGCCGAACAGCAAGCCGGCCACCAGGGCAATTCCCTGTCTTGCGATGGACTGTCGTGCCGTGCTCACAGGAATTTCCCGCCGGCAACGGTGGCCATGGCGGCGGCCATGAACAGGGCGGTGGCAACGACTGAGCGCGGCGACAGCCGGGCCAGGCCGCAGACGGCATGGCCACTGGTGCAGCCGCCGCCCAGACGGGTTCCGAAGCCGACCAGCAATCCGCCGGCCAGCAACAGCAGGGGCGAGGAGGTCAGGCTGATGTGAACCACCCCGCCGAGGCCACGGAATGCCAGCGCGCCCAGGGGCAGGCCGGCAAGGAACAGCAGGTCTTCCTTCCAGGTGCCCGCCCTACCACCGAGCAGCCCGGCAAACAGGCCGCTGATGCCAGCCACCCGGCCATTGGCGAGCATCAGCACGCCAGCCGCCAGCCCGATCAGCCCGCCACCGAGTGCCGCCCGGCCCAGATCGTGCAGAATAGGTGACGCTGCCGGGCCAATCAGCGGTTCCATGGGCGGTTCCCTTCGGGTCGGATTGCGGGCAACTGGCGATCAGAAGCGGTACCTGACCCCGACCGTGGCTTCGTCCTGCGTCATGTGCAGCTTGATGGTCTGGGTCGGATCGAACTGGTTATAGCCGGTCAGCGCGCTGGAAAAGGCATGCACATAGGCCGCCCCGACCGTCCAGGTCGGGGTGATGTCGTAGCCGATACCGAACGACAGATGATCCTTCACCGTCGCCGCTCATGTCCGGTCAGGGGTCAGTGTCGCGGCCCTGGTGACCTACCGACGACGCGAAACCCAACATGCCCCGCATTACGATATGAACAGGTGAGTGTTCGTTATCACTGGATTTCATCGGTGTTTCCGGTCCGGCTCGATAGGCAAATGATCAGCAGGACCGGGCGCAATTCCAATCAGCCGGCGTACCATGCCCGGCAGGCATGCCGGGCCTCGGCAAAAAACAGCCACCGTTCCACCCCACCGCCGATCGCCGCGGCCAGCACGGCGCACCCAGCGGCCAGCACTGCCGGAGTGCCGGCCAGCAGGGGTTGCAGCGCAGTGAGCGGCAGCGGTACCGCGAACAGCAACACCACCGCCACGCGGCGGAGACGCCGCACGAGCGGAGGACACACCGCGCGACCCATCTCCGCGACCGTAAAGCCACCGAAGCTGAGCGCCGGATCAAGCAGACGCAACGGTCCCAGGCGTCCCAGCCCCTCCCGCCCGGCGAGGTCGGAGCGAGCCGGAAGCCCATCGACCTGCCGCCAGTACGCAAACTTCGCCGTCCATGCAGCCAGGATGGCAACAATGGTCAGCGCCACGACGCAAGGCGGGACCGCGCCGAAACACACGGCCAGCAACACCAGCAGCAACCCGCCGGTCATGGCGGCCAACAGCAGAAAGCACGGCAGTACCAGACTGTTGCACCAATGCGGGATCGGCCGCAGGGTCGCGTAGATCATCGCCGTGCAGACCACACTGGCCGTCGCCAGCGCTGCCGCAAGGCCGCCGATGATAATGGGCAGCACCGCGCCGGAACGCTCCCCGAGACTGAGGGCGAACGCCAGCGCGACCGGCATGCTGGCCGAAGCGGTCAACGCCTCGCGTGACAGCCACGACGTCCGCCATTGCGTCAGGGCCAGCGGCAGGCGCCCGGGCCGGCCGAGATGCCGCGTCGAGGCGCCGAGCCCCGCGACAATCAGCGCCAGCGCCGCCAGCGCGGCAACCGGCCCAAACCCGGCGGCCGCCGGCATCAGGCCGCCCATGGCGAGCAGGCCAAGCAGCCCCAGCAGCCCGAAGCCGGCCCCTGACAAGGTCGTGAACAGGATAAGGGACAGGGCTGGATACATGGCGGAGACCCGTTCAGCGCACGACGACGCGGTCGATCCAGTGCGCGGCACCGGTGGCCAGCGTGGGCGCTGCCGCGGCGGATGCGTCCGGACGGCGCGAACGCCGCGGCAGATACCGGACGGTCGGGCCATACCCCGCCTCCGGCATCAGGGCGAAACCGCCGCGCTGGCGCACCAGGTCCGAAACCGCGGAGGCCGGGTCGCCAAGGTCGCCAAAATGCCGCGCCCCGCTCGGACAGGTCGCGACGCAGGCCGGCACGGCTTCGCCGGCCTCACGGCGCTCGGCGCAGAGCGTGCATTTGCGCATCACGCCGGCAACCGCGTCGTACTCGCGCGCACCATACGGACACGCCCAGGCGCAGAGCCGGCAGCCGATGCAGCGTGCCGCGTCGATCAGCACGATGCCGTCAGCGGCCCGGCGGTAAGATGCGCCGGTCGGGCAGACCGTCACGCAGTCCGGCTGCTCGCAATGCTGGCACAGCCGCGGCACGTGCACGAGGCCGCCACCATCGGCGCCTTCGTAGCCGAACAC
>CAIXDS010000107.1 GCA_903918195.1 uncultured Acetobacteraceae bacterium
ACGACACCTGATCGAATGCTGCTTTTCAAAGCTCAAGCAGTTCCGACGCGTCGCCACGCGCTTCGAAAAAACCGCGAGAAACTATCTGGCCGTCGTAACCCTCGCCGCAACCATCCTGTGGTTGCGATAAGTGTCCACAGGGCCTAGCCCTTCATGCGCAACCAAGTTTCATACAGGCCGGCATAGACGACGATTTGCCCGAACTCCGGCAACGCCTCATTCGGAATGGCAAAGAAATTCCAAGGACCAGCGTATTTAGACATCTCGTCGGAAATGGGAAAACCAAACAGATCTACAATCAAATAGTTTTTCGATTTGAAAAAGTCGTAGAACTCGCTCATTTTATAGCCATACAGCTGGGCGCTTCCGTAGCGGCCATCCTCGAATGCAAATGCGGGCCGGGCGCGCGTCATCAACAACGAAGCGCCGCGCATGACGCTGAACTCTGCTCCCTCCACATCAATTTTCACAAACCGCAAGAGGCGGTCCCCGAGCAATTCATCAAGGGTGGCAAGGCTCACCTGACGGACGTCCGTTTTCGTTCCCTCCGGCAGGCCATGCCGCAGCTTCAAGCCAGACATTGCAGGCGCCTTGTGAATAAAATGAAAATCCGCGGTTCCAATTCTATCGCCGATCGCCATCTGTTTGAGGGTAATCCGCTGCGCGAGGCCCGACGCCGTTACTCGCGAGGTCAGCTTCATAATCATCTCGGGCAGTGGTTCGAATGCATAGACATGGCCGGCTTCGCCCACGGCTTCCGCCAAGGGCAGGGTATGGCGGCCAATATTCGCGCCGACATCGACGGCGACATCGCCCGGCCGAATCCACAGCCTGTAGGCCCGCTCAATGACGTCCTCGGAAAGGTGGCTGAGCACCTCCTTTCGTGCAAGGACGTTTGCCCAGAGCGCACCAAGTGTTTCGGCGTTCATCGCTACCCTCTCGTCGGCTTTCGATGCGCTAATTGTTACACAGACCTGCGTACAAGTCCAATGTGATGCGTGGCATCCGCAACAGCCCGTCGACGAAGTCCGTGTTCAGGTGAACGGGCCTGCCTGAAGGCTGGCGGCGAGGAGGGCAGTTTGATTGCCGATCGCCACCGGAACGTGTCAACGACTTTGATACAGGCTGGGTCGTCATTTAGGCTTGGGTCTTCAGCGCTGCGGCTGGGGGGTTGATCCAAGCTGCGGTTGGTTTGGTTGGCGGGTTTGGCCGTTTGTTGACGAAGCGGTTGGGGTTGTCGCGGCAGGCCTGATCGAGCGTGTGCTGGCGAGCGGCGTAGACGGCATCGGTCTGGCCGTAATGGACGTGGTCTGGTGCCATGAGGCCGATGCCGGAGTGGTGGTGGTCCTGATTGTACCAATCGAAGAAGCGTCGGCAGAAGGTTCTGGCGTCCTCGATGCAGCCGAAGCGCTCGGGGAATTGCGGCTGGTACTTGAGGGTTTTGAAGTGGCTTTCGGAGAACGGGTTGTCGTTGGAGGTATGCGGGCGGTTGTGTGAGCGGGTGACGCCGAGATCGGCGAGCAGCAGGGCGGTTGCCTTGGCCTTCGTCGGGGCGCCGCGATCGGCGTGGAGGGTGAGCTGGCCGGGCGGCACCTGGTGCTTGGCGACGGCGTCGTCGAACAGCGGCTTGAACAGGGCGGCAGTTTCAGCATCGGCGACACACCAGCCCACGACACGGCGACCGAAGATGTCGAGGATGAAATAGAGATAGAAGTAACTCCACTTGGTTGGCCCCATCAGCTTGGTGATATCCCAGGACCAGACCTCATTGGGGCGTACTGCGAGCAGTTCTGGCTTTTGATAGACGGGGTGGCGGAGCTGATTTCAGCGTTCGCGGACTTCGTCGTGCTGGTCGAGGATGCGGTACATGGTGCGGATCGAGCAGTGGTAGACGCCCTCATCGAGCAGACTGGCATAGACTTCAGCCGGGGCCTGGTCGGCGAAGCGTGGCGCGTGCAACAGGTCCAGCACCACCTGCTGTTGTGGGACGGTCAGTGCGCGAGCGGGCCGCGGCCGCGGCCGAACCAGCACCGGCGGCACGGCCAGCCGGGCGCGCCGGCGCTGCATGCTGGCGCGTGAGATCCCAAGGGCAGCGCAGGCTGCGGCGGTCATGCCGCTGTCGGGCGCGAGCGCGACAACGGCTTCGGTCAGGGCTCGCTGTCGCTAGGCGCCAGCGGGATACCCAGCAACTCCGCAACTTTTTCTTGCAGATCGATGATGGCCTCTGCGCGTGCCAGGCGCCGCGTAAGGTTGGCGATATTCCGCTCGGCGACGGCAAGGTCGGCTGCCAGCGGGTTGGCCTTCACAGTCTTGCGGCCGCGTTTGCCCGGAACCAACACATTGAAGGCACCGGCGTCACGCTGCCTGCGCCAGTCGGTCAGGGCCGACGAATAGAATAGAGGCTTTCGCGGCGCAGGATGGCGCCATCTCGCCGGTTTCCGCGGCCCCGTCAGTTTCGGCCAGGATGCGCAGCTTGTCCTGGACCGTGAAGGTCCGGCGGCGAGGACGATCGGACAGTTCGGGCGACATGGCGGCCGGCGCCGCCACAATCTTCGGCCGGCGACCTCCGTTCGTGCCGGTGCCGGCCGCCGCGTCGTCCTGTGTCAGATGCATGGGCATGGGCGAGACGATCCTTCAGCGCCCTCAAGTCTAATTTCCCGGGGGGCGATGTCTCATCATCATTGGCACGGAGGGACCATGAACAGGACGATCAGGCCACCATCCGGCGTCATAACGATGCCAAGCCAAGCAGAAGCCCGTGCCCGGAGCTCTCGGGGCGTTCCCGCCCCGGTCAGCAGGCGCAGGATCAATCCCAGGTTGTGGCCGGCGACGTGGATCAGGTAGCGCTTCTGCACCCTTTCCCGGCCACGCAGCCACGTCCGGCGCATGCTTCCGCGATCGAGGATCAGGGCCTTTCCAGGACTGCTCCTGACGCAAGGTGGTTCTAGAGCCCTTCCGTCCTGACCGGAATCGCAGCCATGCAGAAATGGCGGTTCCGACACCCCTCTGATGTACGATTCGTAGGTCTCCGGTTGGTTACCATTGGAGGTTGGCATGCTGTGGCAGAGGGGCCGTGCCTACGCCCAGGACCTGCGCGAACGGGTGTTCGCGGCGTTCGACTCGGGCCTGCCCGTGGGACAGGTGGCCGCGATGCTCTTGGTCAGTATCTCCTATGTCTCCAAGGTTCTCGCGCGCCGGCGCGATGCGGGCGAGACCACGGCCCGGCCGCAACAGTGTCACGTGCCGCGCAAGCTGGCTGGCCTGCACAAAGAAATCCGCGATTAGGTGGCAACTCACCCCGATGCGACGATCGCAGAAATTCAGGCCTGGCTGCTGGAGATGCACAAGGTCTCGGCCAGCAAGACCGTGGTCTGGGAAACCTTGGCGCATCTGAACCTGACACGCAAAAAGAGACCTTGTACGCCGCCGAACAGAACCGCCCGGACGTCGCCCGCCCCCGTGCTGAATGGCGTGAGACCCAGCCCAGCCTGAACCCAGGCAAACTGGTCTTCCTCGATGAGACCTGGACCAAGACCAACATGGTCCGCCTGTATGGTCGCTCGCCGCGCGGCGAACGGCTGATCGACACCAGCCCGCACGGTCACTGGAAGACCTCCACCTTCCTCGCCGGTTTGCGCGAAGACGGCTTGGTCGCACCGGCGGTGTTCGACGGGCCGATCAACGGCGAGCGGTTTCTGGCCTATGTCGAGCAGGTTCTGGTGCCAACACTGACAGCCAGCGACATCGTCGTGATGGACAATCTGTCCTCGCACAAGAAACCCGCCGTGCGCCGAGCCATCGAAGCGGTCGGCGCCAGCGTGCGCTTCCTACCCGCCTACAGCCCCGACCTGAACCCGATCGAGCAGGTGTTCGCCAAGATCAAGACCATGTTGCGGGCCAAGGCCGTCCGCTCCGTCGAGGCACTCTGGAACGCGCTCGGTGCCATCATCGACTGCGTCTCGCCCGAGGAGTGCAGGAATTTCATCCGACATGCCGGCTATGCATAGTCAGGGTGAAAACGCTCTATGTCGACCTGAAGGCGTATCGCACCGATCCCACCCCGCGGCGGGCCCGCGAAATGCGCGCGCGCTTCGACCGTATCTTTCTGCGCACCACCGGCTTCGCCACCCTCGACCGCCTGCTCCAGCGGCTGCACGCCAACAAGACCGAGCTGCTGATGGTGCTCGACCACCCAGAGATCCCGCTGCACACCAACGGCTCGGAGAACGACATCCGCAGCTCAGGTGACCAAGCGCCAGGTCAGCGGCGGCACCAAGACCGATACAGGGCGTGACTGTCGCGACGCCTTCCTCGGTCTCGGCAAGACCTGCAAGAAGCTCTGCGTCTCGTTTTGGGATTACCTCGGCGCCAGACTCCGCGTGCCCAGCGCCCCCGCCGTCCCCCGCCTTGCCGACCTCATCCGCTGCCGGGGGCAGCCGGCCTGAACGCCTACCTCGCCCGGGGTTTTGCTCCGGTTACGCCAACCCCGCTGTCCGCAAAGGTAAGCCTTCTCGGACGCCACCCTGCTACGGCTTGTGACCACTGAGCCGGACGGCTGTTCAAGCTGGCTCTGGTCGGCCTCGCCGCGGCCACCCGCACCCTGCAACTGGTCGATGCCCGTGATGGCGGCCCGCGCCCCGCGACCGATGTCATCGATGCCGCCCTGCTGCCGGCCGCCGAAGCCATTGCCGCAACCCTCGAAGGCAAAACCGCGCGTCAGCAAAATCCCCATCCGCGCCACTCGCTCGCCTGGCTCGCGTGGGTCATCGCCCGCCTCGGCAGATGGAACTGCTACTACAAGCCCCCAGGGCCCAAGACTATGCGCGCCGGATGGGCACAATTCGCTGCCATGGCCGCTGGATTCGTCATCGCTACAGCACAGTTAAATGTGTGAATCCCGTAGCCACAAATTGGACGGTCTCACTCGTACCGGAGGGCCAGTTCGTTATTTGGGGCCAATGACGCCGATCGATGGCCGCTTCGGGTGAAGCGGGCCGATCGCGCGGGTGCCACCCGCGCGTCGCCGCGCCCATCAATGGCCTGCCTGCGCCCCTGCGAAATCCGGCGCCGCCAGCCCCGATGCCTGCAACTGCGCGGCCAGCGCCGCTTTCAGCCGATCCAATCCCGCCTCGCTGCTGGCCTCGACGCGGGCCACCAGCACCGCCTGGGTGTTGGAGGCGCGCAGCAGCCACCAGCCGTCCTCGGTCCGCACCCGCACCCCGTCGATGTCCGAGACAGTCGCACCGGCCACCTTCAGGCGGGCGGCGACTTCCTCGATCACCACGAATTTCCGTGTGTCGGCGCAGTCGAAGCGCAGTTCGGGCGTGTTCAGCACGGAAGGCAGGGCGGCGCGCAGCGCCGACAGCGGGCCGTCCATGCGCGCCAGGATACCGAGCAGGCGGATGGCCGCATACAGAGCGTCATCGAAGCCGTACCAGCGGTCGGCGAAGAAGATGTGGCCGGACATCTCACCGGCCAGCGGAGAGCCGATTTCGGCCATTTTGGCCTTGATCAGGCTGTGGCCGGTCTTGAACATCAGGGGCACGCCGCCGGCGCGGGCGATCTCGTCGAACAGCACCTGGCTCGCCTTGACGTCAGCGATGATGGTCGCCCCCGGATGACGGGCCAATACGTCGCGCGCCAGCACCACCAGAAGCTGGTCGCCGAACAGCACCTCGCCGGTGTCGTCCACCACGCCGATGCGGTCGGCGTCGCCGTCAAAGGCGACGCCGAGATCGGCGCCACGGCGGCGCACCTCGGCGATCAGGTGCTCCAGGTTCTTGGGCACCGTGGGGTCGGGGTGGTGGTTGGGAAAGCGGCCGTCGATGTCGGCGAACAGGACGGTGTGGCGGCCGGGCAGCATCCGCACCAGCCGCTGCAGCACCTCACCGGCGGCGCCGTTGCCGTTGTCCCACACCACCTCCAGCGCGCGGTCGCCGCCGTCCCAGTCGGCAACCAGGCGCGCCAGGTAGTCGGCGGAAACGTCGAGCGTGCGCTCGCTGCCTTCGGCCAGCGGGACAACGTCGCCGGCACCGGCCATGCGGCCGATGTCGGTGATGCGGGCCCCGAAGAACGGCTTGCCGTGCAGCATCATCTTGAAGCCGTTGTGGTCGGGCGGATTGTGGCTGCCGGTGAGCATGATGCCCCCGGCGGTGCCCAGCGTGGTAGCGGCGTAGTACAGCATCGGCGTCGGGCCGCGGCCGATGCGCAGCACCTCCATTCCGCTCGCCTTCAGCCCGGCGACCAGATGCGGCTCCAGCACCGGCGAGGAGACCCGCCCGTCATAGCCCACCGCCACCGTGGTCCCGCCGTCGCGGGCAACGATGCTGCCGAAGCAGCGGCCGATGGCGAAGGCATCCGCCTCGTGCAGGGTGCGGCCGACGATGCCGCGAATGTCGTATTCGCGCAGCACGGTGGGGTCGAAGCGATGCGTGAAGGGTATAGACGCTGCCGCTCCGGCGACGGGCAGGACGGCCTTGCGCAGCGGCTTGATCACGCGAGTGGTTCCTTGGGACTGCTGGGATGGAAGCAGACGGGCAGGTCCGCGGGGCCCGACTCGAGGAAAGAGATGCCATGGCGGCGCGCCGCCGGCAAGAAACGGTTCGCTGACGCAACCGCGGGCCGGCCATGTCGGGACCGCCGGCGCCGGCAGGATCAGCCCAGCAGCGCGTCGCGCGCCTGGTTGATGTGCGCGGCGAGCCAGGCGGAGCCGCCGACATCCGGATGGGCGGCGCGGATATCCGCCGCGCTCGCGCCGGGTTTGAGGCCGAGCACCTGGCGGGCTCCGTCGCGCGTCATGCGGGTGCCCGCTTCCGCGCGCCGCCGGCATCCTGGCGCCGCTTGTGCCGCAGCACGCCTACCTGTGTCAGTGCGCGATCGAAATGTATCGAACGCACAATAACAGCCGGTTTCTGACGCAGATTAGCTGAGTCTGCCGCGCGGCTGTCTTCACCTTCGCAAGGCACAGGCCAAGATGGGTTAGCTTAGCCTCCCCCACACCATTGGATCCTACCATCGGCTGGATGCCATGGTAGGGACCGGCCATGCAATGGGTTGGCTCCAATCTCGTGCCGGGTGTAGAGGCGCTTTTCAGGGCTGAACATACGTCCCGATCAAAGCCGGCCATCTACCCTTGACAAAGCATATGGAAGCCAGCCCATGACCGCCCGTGTTGCCGCATCGAAGCTCGGATCTTCCGCCCCTCGCCAGGCCCCCACCTACATCGACTTCTACGGCTATCACCCCGCCGCCGATGGCTGGCTGTTTTGTGGCTGGATCCCCCTCGCCGCCCTCCGTGCCGCCCAGCAGATGGATTGCCACGGCACCGCCCGCGTCAGCTTCGAGGACGGCGAACTCACGGGCAACATCGTGCTCGCCGGCTTCGAGCGCGACGACCTCGCCAACCGTGGTATCGGGGTCGTGTTGTTCCTGGCCTCCAGCGGGCGTCCGCTCGGCCGCCTCGTAACCATCGACCTGCGCGTCGGCCCCACCCCGCACCGGCTGCTGGCCGTCGACTCGGCACCGCAGCTGCGCGACGCGGAGCTCGCCAGCCGGCTACGGCCCATTCTCACCGGCGCTATCCGCGACAAGGGCCGCATCGAACTGCTCGCTCTGCTCTCCCGACGCGGCTACAGCGGCGAGGACACGCTTGACCGTCTCACCGATTTCGTCCAACTCGACGTCGAGGAAGCCGTTCTCTGCCCGCCCGACGGCTTGGTGCTGATCGGCTGGCATCTCGCGGCCCCCGGCACGGTGGCGTCGATCCGCGTCCGCTGCGGTGTCAACACGGCGGAGCTGCGGCCGCCGGACGGCATCGTCGTCGAGCGCAGCGACATCATCGCGACGACCGGGGAGGCGCGCGGCGTCACCGATCCGTTCTGCGGCTTCGTCGCCTACGTGCCAAACATCGTTGCCGGCGACGAGCCCGTTTATATCCAGGTCGAGACCCAGCGGCGCGAGATCGGCTTCAAGAACGTCCCGGCGGCCCGGCTGCGCGGCATGCCGGCGATGCGCCGCATCCTTGACGCCTTCGATCTGCAGTACGACGAGGTCGTGCCCGCCCTGCGCGGAGTCGTCGCGCCGGCGATCGGCCGTCTCAACCACGCCCGCATGCAGGACCGTCCGACGGTCACGGAGCTGGCGTTCGGCCCCCCGGTCGCGGCGCCGCACATCAGCATCATCGTGCCGCTCTACGGACGGATCGATTTCATGGAATACCAGATCGGCCTGCTGGCCGCGCAGGGCGGCACTGCCGGCGCCGAGCTGATCTACGTACTGGACGACCCGCCCAAGCGGCGCGAGCTGCATGTACTGGCGGAAAGCCTGCACCTGCGCTTCGACCTCCCGTTCCGCCTGCTGGTACTGAGCGACAACATGGGCTTCGCCCCGGCCACCAATATCGGCCTGGCCCACGCGGGCGGCACGTTCGTCTGCTTCCTCAACTCCGATGTGTTCCCCGGCACGCCCGACTGGATCGCCCGCCTGGTCGCGCGGCTGGAGGCCGACCAGGAACTCGGCGCGGTGGGACCGCTGCTGCTGTTCGAGAACGGGTCGGTGCAGCACGAGGGAATGGCGATGGAGCCGATCCCAGCGCTGGGCGGCCTGCTGTTTCCGCGGCACGCGCGCAAGGGCTGGCGTCCGCGGGCGGTGAGCGGGCTGGTGCGCGAGGCGTTCATCACCGGCGCCTGCATGGTGATGCGTCGCGCGCTGGCCGAGGAACTCGGTGGCTTCGACGAGGCCTATGCCGTCGGCGATTTCGAGGACACGGATCTCTGCCTGAAGATCGCGCGCCGCGGCCTTGCCTGCGCGGTGGATCACGACGTGCGGCTCTATCACCTCGAACGCAAGTCGCAGGACGCCTCCGGGGGATGGTGGCGCCGGAACCTGACGCTCTACAACGCCTGGCTGCACCAGTGCCGCTGGTTCGGCGAACCCGGCACCGCGCAGGGGGCATCCGGCGATGCGTGAGGACCGCCCGCATCGCCTGCTGATCGCCTCGCACAGCCATCCGCAGCTCAGCCGCGGCGGCGCGGAGATCGCGGCATTCCAACTGTTCCGAACGTTCTCCGAGCAGCCAGGCTGGGAGACGTGGTTCCTGGGCTGCCAGGCCAGCCGGCCGGACGCGCGGCCGGGCGCCGCGATCACCCAGCCGTTTTCCGAGCGGGAATTCGTCTACGGCATGGGCCGCTTTGAGTGGTTCAAGTTCGCCAACCGCGATCCCAACTTTCCCAAGGCTTTCCGTGCGCTGCTGGAGCAACTGCAACCCGACATCGTGCATTTCCACCACTTCCTCAACTTCGGTGTCGAGGCATTCCACCATGTCCGGCAGGTGCTGCCGGAGGCGAAGATCGTGCTCACGGTGCACGAGTATCTCCTGATCTGCCACCATTACGGCCAGATGGTGACGAAGGATCGCGAGAGCCTTTGCTATGAAGCAAGCCCGACCCGGTGCAATCGGTGTTTCCCAAATATCAGCCCGGATGATTTCTTCCTGCGCCGGCTTTACATCGACAACTTCCTGGGCATGGTCGATCATTTCATCTCACCCAGCACCTTCCTGGCGCAGCGGCTGGCGGCCCTGGGCATTCCGCCGCAGCGCCTCAGCGTCATCGAGAACATCATTGCCGCCCCGGCGGCCCCCCGCCCGGCCCGGCCGGTCGAGGACACCGGCCCCTTGCGGGTCGGCTTCTTCGGCCAGATCTCGCGCCTGAAGGGCATCAATGTCCTGTTCGACGCCGCTGAAATGCTGGAGGCGGAGGCGTTCACCGACGTCGTCTTCGACATTCATGGCGATTATCGCGGCCAGCCGCCGGAATTGCAGGAGGAGTTCCTCAAGCGCCTGGCCGGCGCGGGCCGCAACATCCGGTTCCACGGCCAGTACGATCCGCAGCGCGTGGATCACCTGATGCGCCAGGTTGATGTGACCATCGTGCCGTCGATCTGGTGGGAGAATTCACCGGTGGTGATCCAGGAAGCGTTCCGCAATCGCCGCCCGGTGCTCTGCTCCGATATCGGCGGCATGGCCGAGAAAGTGCGCGACGGCCAGGACGGGTGGCATTTCCCGGTTGGCGGCGCGATCGGTTTGATCGCGGTTCTGAAGCGGCTTTGCCGGGACCGCGACCTCGTACGGCGTGTCGCGGCCACGATACGGCACCCGCCCGGCGCGCTTGCCATTCTCGAAGCCCATGTCGGCGTTTATGAAATGCTGGGCTCGATCGCCGGCGACCAGGCAGTGCCCTAGCCGCCGTGGACAAAATCGCACGGGCTCGATTCCCTGGTGTTCGTTCGGCCTGCGGCGACGTAGAAAGGATTCACCTGTCCGGGCGCAAGACCACAGAACAGGAGATAACGCTGCGTACCGGGCACGATCTGCTTTGGCCGGAGGCTGGGTCATGAGTGCGACAGGGCACATGGATGCACTGACATCCAGCGGTTATCTTGAAGGTTGGGCGTATGATCCGGAACGGCCTGGCCAGGTCCTGCAGGTTGCCGTGGTGGTACAGAATCGAGAGGTCGGGCGCGGTTTGGCCAACTGCTTTCGCTGGGACCTGGCTGATAGCGGTTACGGGAATGGCTGGTGTGCCTTCCGTCTGCGGCTCGACGGTGTCGTGAGCGCATTGCGGCGCGGACCGCTGGTACTCATAGATGTCGTGGAGAAAACGGAAATATGCCGGACAGGTGCGCTTCCGGTGATCGAATGCAGCGAGGCATACCCTTCGACGGTGGCTGAGGTGATCGAATCCGATCCAACCGTCGTGCATGCCGTCGATCAGTTGTACGGCTGCGACGCGCTGTTCGAACGCTACCTGGCGTCCAATGGCGCTGAAGCCTTCGTGCGCGCGGCTTATGTCTATATTCTTGGCCGGCCTGCAGATTTCGGCGGCCTGGCAAACTACGTGGCGCGGCTCGCCAGCGGTGAGTTCTCCACCTATGGCGTGCTGAATGCGTTGTACGAAAGCGATGAATTCCGCACCTCACCCCGCTTGCTGGTCGCCCCCACGGAGCCGGGCTTCGTGTTCGCCGTACCATGAGCATGTTTGCGCGGGCGGGCCTTGCGATCTCGCTGCCTGGCGCCGAACTCGCCGCGCTTGGCCTGCCGGGCTCGGTCACCGAACCAAAAGCGGTGCTGGCCGATCGGCTGTCTGTCGAGTTGCGGGCAGCCTTGCTGCTGGTTCTGGGTGCGTGCCGCCGTCGCCGTGTGGCGGTGCGCGTGGTCGCGCGGCCGGAGATATTCACCCACGGTAATGCCGAACGCTGGTTGCGCGTCCGGCTTGGCAACATCGTTCAGCATCTGTGCATCAGCGACGGAACGACCATCAAGCATTTGCCGGGCTGCCACACCCATGTCTTCTTCTATCGCCTCGACCGCCATGACAACTACGCGGCACTCCAGCGCCTGTCGGTTCGTGCTCCCGAGCTACTGGCCTGTGTCAGGTCACAAATAAACTCGGCCCTTTCCCTCGGGGTTGGTGCGCACCGGTTCGTTCCTGAACCACTCTACCTGACTCGTGCCGAGACATTTCCCCGGCCTTCTGCCCGTCTCATGCCTTTCTTCTTCAACAAGCACTCGGCGGAGGATTCGGCAAACCGGATCGAGCAACGCGGCGAGGTTGCGTCCGCGCAGATTCCGGAGCACGAGGAAATCCTCTACCTTCCGCTGACCGAAACGGCGCTGCATGATACCGACTTTGCCCGTGCCGTTGCCGAAGTCGTCGCCGAGGCTTTCTACCGCCCGCAACACCTGCTGGTGCTGCGGTTGCCTTCGGTCGAAGCCGCACCGCGGGCACTGGCCGCACAGATGGCAGCGATCCTGCCCCGACTCTGCGACACAGGTGTCACCATTCCCCGCAGTTGCCCGCCGAACGTGCTGCTCGCGACCGATGACCTGGCCGAAGACAGCCCGCTCCTGGCCGCCTGCCGCTGGACGATGATGTTCCACGAATCCTTCGACTTCTGGCGACATACCGAAGCATTCTATCGCCGGGCCGACCGTGTGGTGGTGATGGCGGGACGAGGCGAGATGGCACCCGCCGGCTTTCTGCCGATGGATGTGGCGCCGCTGTTCGGCCCCCGGGCGCAGCGGGTCTGGCTGCGCGACCCGGCACTGGCCTGAACCGCCTTCCCATGCACACGCCGCGAATCCGCCCGAAAGTGACCCTCGACATCGGCCCGCTGATGGAGACGCAGTGGACCGGAATCCCCGTGTTCACGCGCCGCCTGGCCCAGGCACTGCTTCGCCATGGCGGCATGGACGTGGAGTTCGCCTTCCAACTCACCCGCATTCCCGAGGCCGAAGTGCTGGCTGCCATCCGCGCCGGCAGCGGGGCAGTCCTGCGGGAGCGGTTCGAGAGCGACGCCGCCGCCTGGGGCCGTCCGATCGACCGGGAGGGAGCGCTGCTCTATCCCTCCGTCAAGGACGCATTCGGCGTGGCCACGCGCGAGGCATGCACCATCCACGACATGAGTACCCTCGCCATGCCGGAGTTTCACGAGCAGGCCAATGTCGCCTACCACATGGACCGGATGGTGGAGGAACTGGCGACCAGCGATGCGGTGTTCTGCATTTCGGAGGCCACCAGGGCGGCGCTGGTGGCGGCGTTTCCCTCGGTGGCGCAGCGCACCCGGTTCCTGTACCAGTATGTGGACTGGCCCGAGCAATTCCCGTTGCTCGAACGGAATCTGCCGCGCCTGGCTTTGGGACCCTATGCGGTGGTGGTCGGCACCATCGAGCCGCGCAAGAATCTGGGGTTGCTGCTGCGCGCGCTGGACCTGCCGGAGCTTCGCCGCTCTCCCCTGCGCTTTGTGGTGATCGGGCGGCGGGGCTGGAAGGTGGACAAGTTCATGGCCAGCGTGTCGCCGGCGGCACGCGAGCGGGTGCTGTTCTCTGGCTTCGTGTCGGAGTTCACCAAGTACCGGCTGATCAAAGGCGCCCAGTTCCTGATTTTCCCCTCAGTTTACGAAGGGTTCGGCATTCCGGCGCTGGAGGCGATGAGTCTGGGCAAGCCGGTATTGTGTTCGTTCAGTTCGAGCCTGCCGGAAGTGGCGGGGGATGCAGGGGTGTATTTCGATCCCCTCTCGACGAGCGAATTCGCCGCCGCGTTCGGCGAGATCAGCGACGCGCGCAAGCTGGCCGCGTTGGCCCCGCTGGCGCTGGCCGGGGCGGAGGCGTTCAATTGGCAGCGCATGGCAGGGCCGGTGGCGGAGTGGGTCGGAGCAGCACCGTGTGTGATTGACATCGAATGTAGCGTCTGATCTGGCAATTGAGAGAACCGGGTTGCTCCATTGAGGGCACGAGTCTCAAGAGACGAACGCATTGGTCGACGTAAAGGAACGGTCCGGTTGCAGTCCCACAAAGTTCAATGATCCATTGCACCGTCTACTGTCAGCAAGAGCAAAATTTTGCTACTAGGCATCGACCTTTCTTAAAATCCACTTCGGCGGCTCTATTGTTAACGGCAAACCGACCTTAGCGGAGAACACGCCGGCCGCCCGGACCACACCGCCCCAGGATTGGTCATAATCGTCGCCCACGAGGTAACCACCAGCGGAAAGAATTTCCCAATACTCCTCCGCATCTCTGATTACCTCCTCGTATTCGTGGGCAGCATCGATATGAACGATGGCCGCTTTTATTCCAAGCCCACGAAGTATTCTTGCAGCAGTTACTGAGGTTTGCGGCACAGGAACGACATAGTCGGTCAAATTTGCGAGTGCGACGTTATCGAGAAATGTCTCATACAGGTCAGGCCGTCCATTGGCTCTCTCAAATAAGTCTCCGCCCATGCTCCAGTGCTCTGGCGACCCAAGAAATGTATCAACAGCGATCACACACCCGTCAATACCAGCCGCTTTCATTGCGTTCGCCATGGTGATTGTGGACTGGCCCTTCCATACGCCCACGTCGACCACGACGTTTGTGCCAGAACTGGAAGAAGAAACAAGGCGACGCAGCGATGGATGATTGCCATTCCACCCCTGCACCTCCTCTGCGTTGTTCTGTCTCGGCTTGAAGTCGCGCCAGATATCTCGTCGGTAGAGTCGTTGCATAACACAATTCGCAACAGAAGGCATGCCGTTTCTCCCCACATTCACAATCGATTTCTATTCGTCCGCAACCCGTGGGAGGCGATCCGACCAACCTGACGCCTTCTTGGTCGTATATTTCGGTCGCAATCTGCCGTCGTCGGGATACCTCGATGCACCCAAAGAAGGAAACAGCATACTCTACAATGTCTCGCTCTACAACGGCGATTTGTATACGCCGAGCCTGGAAGAATCCGCCGTTCTTGCCAAACTGGTCACGCGCATAACGTTCGTTGCACCGCAAACGATTCGCGGAGCCATGTTTCAAGTTCATCCCGGGCGTTGGTCGTTGATTTATCAAATGTGAGTTCAAGAGCGAGAGCCTGTCCAGCAGCGGCGACCTCGCTGGCCGCGCCGCCGCTGTGCAGCAACCATGAGATTGCGTCGTCAAAGTCGCCAAAGTCATGCGATATCGGAATATAATTCTTAAATGGCGATAGTCTAAAATAATACCATTGGCGATAATCTTTTTCTGACCCAACTTTAAAAACGCACGCGCCGCTTAATAGAGCAGTAAAAAGGCCGCTCCATGCATTTGAATTGCCGTCTATGTCTATGATACCTTGAAATTTTCCGATTTCCGCTCTTTGAACGTAATCGCCCATGAGGTTTTCGGAACGAAGGCGGGCGACAAGATGCTCCTCGTGGATTTGGACTATATTGGAAATGGCAATGTCGCACATATTGCGATGGACCGAACCGCGGGCAACCTTGCAAAGCCACAACCTCTGAAGCCACCTGAAATCGTCGGGCTTCCCCTCGTCTGGTGGATCGAACCGACGGACGCCGGTCGTGCCGCCACGCCAAAATACCGCGGCCTTCCTGTCAGCCCAAGGAACGCGCGTCAGCTCAAACTCTCTGGCGATTGAGGCATAACCACTCGATGAAATAAAATCCCAATCCGGAATCAAGCAACCAAAGTTATTTTTCGAACAGAATGCCACAGAGGCCATATAGCCATTGTCACCAATTTCAAAAACAAACTTGAATCCCGAGTTGTCACAAAAAAAAGATCTCCTTGGCAGAACAGGAGAAAGTGATATGACTCTTTTTGCAAGCTGCGCCATATGGTTCTGGTTATTCACGTGGAACCAGAATTTAGGAAATGTAAACAGGCAGATTGTTTTATTTATATCAACAATACAAAGCTCCCGATGCATATTTGGCATAAAGTCATTGATATGATCAAAAATAACACGATATTCATATGAAGGATTAATGGACTTGCATGCCGCAGAAATTATAGCGGAAACGGTCGAAGCAGCATCCTGAGGTGTACAATTAGGGCTAGACGCAAAAAAAACATCTATATGACGAGTTGCGTCGGCACAAACGCGCTGAACTAATCCCAATGCTGCACTGCTCTCTGCATCAGATATTCCAACGACCTGATCTGTGCCGCTCGTCACGGGCGATCCATTTTGTCGGTAAACTCGTAAAATTCCTTGGACGGCGTTGGCCCTTGGAACGGCGAGTAAATGGCAGTTTTACGCACGTGCCAGTCAATTATGGCCCGCGACTCTGGCACCCGATGCAGTAGAATCCAGTAAGGTGCTCCCACGCCCTCAGCCGCGCAACGACACGCCGGATTGCACTCGCGCGCCGGCAGGTTCGCCAGCAGCATCTTGAGTTCTTCCATATTCACCGACACGAACAGCGCATGCTGCTCGGCCAGCCGCGCACCGATCCCGACCGCGTCCGGGAACTCGGGATCTTCGATGAGCTTCTCGGCGACCGCCGCGCGTCCATAGCCGATCGCTTCATACGCCTCCAGTGTCATGTGCGCGCCCTGCGCGCCGATATAGCGGCCAAACCGAGCGAAGGTCCGGCAGCGCCACAACCCGAGCCGGCCGCATGCCCAGGCTCTCCCCGCATCCTGTGATGAACCGCGGGGTACCGCATGGCTGTGGGCGGCCCAATACGCAACAATGGCACAGTGATCGCGCCGCAGACCGAAGCCCCAGCGATGGTCCAGACCGACGATTTCGTACCGCCGCCTGGCATCCTCTTCGGCCGTCGCGGAGTGGTTTCCGTCGGCTGGAAAAGAGGCTCCCTGGCTGAACGTACTGCGGGATGCCGAAATATCTCCAGCGTCCGCAAATAGACTTGAGATAGCGCCACTTTATCACCAAGAAAACAAGTAAATAATAGCCACCGCTTCAAGAAGGCGAGGTTTTCTGTTCGATAGAAGCCATCAAATATTCCCGTGTTTTCGTCGCGCAGATGCACCTTTTCGTCGGGAAAGCGCCTCCGAAAGAAGGCCACGCAGTTATCGATGTCGCTTTGCGTTGCACACGTGATTTTGCTGTGGAAAGTACCGGCGCCATCCTGGGAAAAATGGATATCGCGGCCCGCCACAGTATTGCCCGCTTGCACCTTCAGGAACTTCAGCGCCTCTCTCGGGAATCCGGGCCGGTTGCAAGAAACACCGGCGATTAGCGCCTTCATCTGGCCTCCCACGCATCGGCATACGGAGAAGGTACCAGAAAAATTCGCCGTCCCCATCGAGGGATTCATTCTCCATGGAATCGTGATTAAGTCAACCGTCGCTCATCCGTTGGCACACCTGCACCAAGAACAGCTTGATTTTGCAGCCTCCTTGTCTCGGCCTTACCATGGTCGATGAAGCAGCCGGCGGCATGCCTCGATCACGGCTCGCGGAGGCTGTCGTTGAAACCGCGGCGCAGCGGGTAGAGGAAGTAGGAAAGCGCAGTGCGCGTGCCGACCTTGATCTCGGCGGTGACCGTCATGCCGGGAATGAGATGCGTGCCTTCCGGCAGGTCGCGGAGGTCGGTCGAGGCGAGCGACACCTGGCTGCGGTGGAAGACGCCGCCGGCGGACGGAGTGGCACCGGGAGCGCTAGTCTGGGCGGAGAAGGAATCCTCGCCGATCGACCGAAGCTGGCCCCGTAGCGCGCCGTGAAGCTGATAGGGAAAAGCGTCGACCTTGACCACCACCGGGTCGCCGAGCTTGGGATAGCCGACATCGGCGGATTCGATCATCACCTCGGCGATGAGCGGCGTATCGAGCGGGATCAGCGTCACCAGGGGCTCGGCCTCGTGCAGAACCGAGCCGACCGACCGCTTGGCGACATCGAGGACGATGCCGTCTTGCGGCGCGCTCAGCACCACCAGATCGTCGAGGCGGACCGCCTTGGCGAGGCCTTCCGTCACCTTGGAGAGTTCGGCGCGCGTCCTGGCCAGTTCCTCCAGCATCTCGCGTCGCCATTCGTCAACGAAGACCTGCCGCGCCGCCCTGGCCGCGCCCAGCATATGCTGCAACTCGACGGCCCTGCTCAGCAACTCCTGGTAGTCGTGCTCCGCGTGCATGCGCATGGCCTGCGCTTCCAGATAGTTCAGCTTCGAGCCGGTCTGTGTCTGCAGCAACTGGCCACGCATGCCCTCGATCTCACGGGCGAGAGCGAGCTGGCGAAACAACAACTCACGGCTGTCGTCGGTGGCACGCAGCGCGGTCTGGTTGCGCTTGATCTCCTCGTCGAGCCCATCGAGACGCGAGGCATATTGCGAAAGCCGCTGATGGTAGAGCGTGAATTGCAGCCGCCCGTCCGGCGTGGTGTCCTCGGCGGTGAGCGGGGTCTCACTCAGCTCCGCTTCCACGCGGCGGATCTGCGCCCGCAACGCGCTCTGCTGTATTGTCAGCGAGGCACGGTCCGCCTGGGTAAAGGTGGGGTCGAGCCGCGCCAGCACGTCGCCTTTGCGGACGAGGTCGCCGACCTTGACACGAAGTTCGCGGATGACCGAACGCTCGAGCGGCTGCAACACGGTCGGCGGGCCGTCCGGCAGCAATCGTCCGCCCGCCGCGACGATGACATCAACCTTGAGCAACGCGGCGATCAGCACAAGCACCAGGAGCAATACCACGCCGACGTAATGTGCACCGCGCAGCAGGCGCGGCGGCTGTTCGGACAGAATGTCCTCGATATCGGGCTCCTGCTCTTCGCTGCGGCGCGGTCGCGAAGCCTGCTCGCGTCGCTCGAGCGCGACTGCGAGGCGGGCCAGCGCCGGCCACCCGGGCAACCGATGGCGGGTGACCTTTCCGGCGGTCTGGACGGAGCCGGTCATTGCACGTGCTGGGTCTGCTGTTGCCAGAGGCGTCGATAGCTGTCGCACCGCTGCAGCAACAGCGAATGGGGCGCGAAATCGAGCACCACGCCGCGTTCGAGCATCAGAATGGAATCGGCGCATGTCAGCGAGGTGAGCCGGTGCGACACGATCACCAGCGTCCGGCCGCGGGCGATCTCGTTGAGATTTGCCTGCACGATCGCCTCGCTCTCGGGATCGAGCGCGCTGGTAGCCTCGTCGAAGATCAACAGGCGCGGGTGCAGCAGCAAGGCCCGCGCGATGGCGAGGCGCTGCCGCTGGCCGCCGGAGAAGTTGGCGCCGTTCTCCTCGATCATGGTCTCATAGGATTTGGGCAGCCGGTCGATGAACTCGTCGGCGCCGGCCATGCGCGCGGCCTCCACCACTTCGTCGAGCGGCGAGTCCGGCCGGGCGGCCGCGATGTTCTGGCGGATCGTGCCGCGGAAGAGGAAATTGTCCTGCAGCACGACCCCGATGCTGCGGCGCAGATGCGGCAGATCGATGTGGCGGATATCGATGCCATCGAGGCGGATGACGCCTTCCTGCGCGGTCTCGATGCCCTGGATCAATCGCGTCAGCGTCGTCTTGCCCGATCCGGACCGACCGACCACGCCGATCATCTGGCCCGCCTCGACCTCGAAGGAGACGCGGTCGAGCACCCGCAAGGTCTGGCCCCGATAGGCGAAGCCGACCTGGTCGAATTGCAGCCTGCCACTGATCTGCGGCGACATCCCGGTCTGGCCCGGATCGCGCTCGGGCGGGTGCTGCATGATGGTGCCGAGCATGCGCACGGAGAGCGCGGTCTGCTGGTACTCGTTGATCAGCGCGACGATCTGGATGAGCGGCCCGGTCACCCGCCCGGACACCATGTTGAAGGCGACCAGCGCGCCGAGCGTGAGGGTGCCGTTGAACACGCTGATGGTGCCCAGACCCAGCACGGAGGCTTGCATCAGCTTGTCCAGGGTTTGCGTCAGCACGGTCGCGACCGCGGAGAGGCGCCCGACCACGGCCCGGCACCTGATGCCGGCGGCGAGCTTGTCTTCCCAGCCGGTCATCTGCACGGGTTCCAGCGCCAGGGATTTCACCGTGCGCATGCCGTGGATGGTCTCGACCAGATGCGCCTGGCGCGTGCCCTCCGCGTAGTAGAGTTGTTCCAGACGGCGCCGGAAGGTCGGCACCATGATGCCGATGACCGCGGCGATGGCGCAGGAGAAGCCAAGCACCAGCACGGTCAGCTTGACGCTGTACATCAGCAGCATGACCAGCATCAGCGGCAACGCAATGGCGTCGAGCATGGTCTGGAACAGGCGGCCGGTCAGGAATCCGCGGATCGACTCGGTCTGCTGCAGATTGCGCGCCAGCACGCCGACCGTGGTCGCCTCGAAGAACGCCAGCGGCAGACTCAGGAGGTGCTGGAAGGCGCGTGACGCCAGGTGCGCATCGATCTTGTTGGTAACGAATACCATCAGATATTGGCGCGTGTAGCCGAACCCGGCGTCGAATATCGTCAGTACGCCGAAGATTACCATCAGCGTGCTCAGCGTATTGTAGCTGTGATGGGGGATTACCTTATCGATCAGCAACTGGAACATCAAGGGCATGGCGAAGGCGATCAGCGTCGACATCGCCGCCACCAGGGCGATGTCGAAAAATGAACGGCGCTGCCGCAGGATCTCGGGCAGGAACCAGCTGAGGCCGAAGGGTTGTGGTTTCTCCTCCACAGGCCTGGCGCGCCGGCAGGTGATGAGCAAACCGCTCCAACCGGCCATGAAATGCTCGCGCGGCACAAGGCGGAGCCCGTCCTGCTCGTGCCGCGGGTCGAGGATGCGGGCGGCGGGACCGTCGGGACCATCGAGCGTGTTCATCACGACGAGCCAATAGCCGTTCTTCTGCAGCGCCATGACCGGGAAGAAACGGTCGAGCGCCGCCAGGTTTTGCCATTTGCGCGCCCGGATGGTCTTGCCCTTGAGCCCGGCCTTCTGCATCACCTGCACGACCGAACCGGGCGTGTCCGCGGCGTTGAATTCGGCGAAATTCTCCGGCTTCAGTTGCACGCCCGCGTACAGCGAAACGACGAACAGGCTGCGCACCGCCGTATGGCTCGTCGAGAAGGTGAAGGGCGGCGGGGCGGGCTCGGGAACGGGATCGGCCGAGGCTGGCGGCGCGGCGGCGGGACGCGATTCGTCGGGCTGCGCTTCGAGATCCACGGCCGGCATGTCCGGACCCTGCCGGCTCAAGCCGCCGCGACGAGCGGCGCGGCGCGAAGTCCGGAAAGATAGGCCGGCCCCAACCCGGTGCCACGGCGCGCGTCGTGCTCGGTCAGGAGGTGCAGCACGAGGTCGATCGAGCCGTAACAGTCGTGCATGATCTTGGCCATGCTCAGAAGCTGCGCGTCCGACAGACGCTCGAGCCGGGTGAAATCCTTCACGAAAATTGCGTCCGCCCAAAACAGCTGGCTCAATCCGGCATAAATATTGTTATCGACCAGCAGCGGCCTGATCACGCGGCTCGTCAGCGGGGCAAACCGATGCAGGACAAAGCCGGCTTCCCGCAGGAAGATATCGACGTCCGAAAACAGCGGCTGGCCGGCATACATCGGGAGGAACTCGACCTCGGTGTGGATGACGAGCACATCGCGCAGGCGGTTCTGACCGTGACGGAAGACGGTCAGTTCACCGCCCTGGATGTCGATCTTCAACAACTCCATGCCGATCACCTCCGCGACGTCGTCAAGGCGAACCGTGTCGACCGGCAGGCGCGCGGTCACCCGCCCCCATTCCGGAAAGCCATGGAAACGGTTGAGAACTGCGGGGTTGGGTTCGTAGAGCGACGTCATGCCCGGCGCGGCGCAGACATTCAGGGTATGGCGGCCGCCATCGGCCACGGCATGCGGCAGATAGGTCTCGGTAGGACCCTTTCGCGTCTCGAGCCTGGCGAGCGCCACCGGGTTGGGTTCGAAGCCGATGACATCCGCGGCGCCGGCCTGCAGCAGGACCGAATAGGGCGGCGCATCGTCGATCGGGTTGGCGCCGATATCGACCACTTTGATCCTCATCGCAGTCCCGGTCAGGACATCGAACGACGGCAAAGCAGGCATCCGGCTTACCTGGTGAAGTGTTGTCCTCGACTGTGCAACGCGACTGGTAAATGTTTCCTTGCCCCATGGCGTCGATTCGACAGCGTTCCATGCGCCGACCGGCCTGCTCGCGCGGTCCCGGTCAGCCAGCCAACGACAGCCCTTGCGACCGGCCCGGCGCACCCGCGGAGAATCGCGGCGCCGGCTGCCACGTAAATTGGTTCGAGGCAGGATATACCTTTATTTATCAATTTATTGAGCGCCACGCTGCCGGCCTCGAGCCAAGCCAGTCGATCCTTGGGTCTTCACGATCCGTAAACCGTTTGGTGCGAACGTGATGACCTCAGGAAAAGGAACAGTTCTGGGCTGCCCGGGCACTGTGGGGGTTTTTGTTTGAGTTCGGTTGCGACCGAAGCGCCCTGGACAAACCCCCAGGCAGCTTGTGGCACCTCACTGCTGGGCCCGGTTGGCTCAAACGCCCGTCGTCGGTGGCGAAATAAGCACTGACGCCATGGAGTTTTCTCGATGACGTCGCTCATCTCGGGCCTGACGACCACGCAGATCGTCGGTCTGACCACGACCACGATCAGCAACCTGACGACGACAGACATCGCGGCATTCAGCCCGACGCAGGTCGCCGCGCTGACCACGACTCAGATTCCGGCCTTTACCACGACTGACCTGGCCTCGTTCAGCACCACGGACATCGCTGGCTTCTCGACCCTGGCCGTGGCCGTTTTCGCCACGACGCAGATTCAAGCCTTCACCACGACCGAGTTGGGAAGCCTCACCACCACCCAGATCGGCGGCCTGAACACCACCGAACTCGGCGCCCTCACCACCACCCAGATGCGCGGCCTGAACACCACCGAGCTCGGCGCCCTGAACACCACCCAGCTCGGCGGCCTCACCTCGACCCAGCTCGG
>CAIXDS010000108.1 GCA_903918195.1 uncultured Acetobacteraceae bacterium
CCGGCGTGGTCAGGGGGAGGCCGCCCCCTGGAGCGATCCGGTCGTCGGGCAGGAGGTGCTGCGGAGCATCGAAAGCACGCCGGCCTCGCTTGCCCAACTGTCGCTGGTCACCGGCATCCGCGAGGGCGACATGGCCAAGATCCTGGCCCGAATGGCCGAGGACGGACTGGTGCACGTCTCGCCCGGCGATGCCGCCCTGTGGCAACGGCGATGACGCCCGGGTTCGCCGCGGTAGCGGCGCGGCCGGCTGACGCCGCCGGTCCCGGGCAGCCTGTGACCGCGCTGATCCGGGCCAAGTTCCGGGCACATCGAGTGTCGGGCGTTGGCCGGGAGCGGAAGGGCAGCTTCTGGACGCATAGCACGGAAAAGCGGACACTGCGTCCGGCTGGGTGCTGCGGCAGCTACCGACCCTTTGCGGACATTGAGCCACAGGCCGCTTCGGAACGCGAGAGCTTCAAAGCCGCCGCTGATCATGTAGGGTGGGCTTCAGCCCACCAACGCAAACCTGTCCAGACAATGGGGTAAACCTCAAACGGTTGTAACATGCGAAGGTGGGCTGAAGCCCACCCTACTTGCTGTTAGGCTTCCGGTGTTTAAGCGGAAAGGAGAGTCGGACAGACGCCGTGACCCGCTCCCCACCTGGATCCCCTCCGGAACTAAGACTCGCCTCAGCCAGGCTGATCATTCCGCAGCCTCACCACTCCTTTTTTGGTCGAGATACCGGCGGTGAGCCTCCCTCGGAAATATCGCTCCTTGTTCCGCCGGAAGTCTTATTCCCTGGAACCACCGCGAGCGGAGCAGAGTTGCTCGACACGCTCGCTAATCTCAGTCGTGACGATACGTTGTTTGAATGCGCGCGCGTCAACATCATCGTCACCGGGGCCGGCGCTGACGACCCTCTTGGGCGCCAACAGAAGTTGCTCAACCGGCTCCTGAAAACGCAGGACATTGATCAAATAAATGCATTCGCCCGCGCTTATGGTGCGCGGCCGCCGATCGTCTTTTTCCGGGGCCAGATGTTGGAACTCATGCGCTGGGTCGCTCGACACTGTCGAAACCTGTCGGGCGACGGGACCACCTACGCCGATCCGAATACCCGCCGCAATTTCGTCAAAGCTGCGCTTATCGCCGGGATGCTCTGGAGCTACCGCATATACGGGACGCGGCTCAAACGGGATGGGAATATTGAGATCCGCCGCAACCGTGCCATGGGCGCCTTTCGAAAAGCGATGGAGGAGTCCAACTTCACGCCAAATCTCGCCAGAATTCTTGGTCGCGGTTTGTTGCTCTTCACCGAGTACCTGCCGCGCCGCTACCCCGCGTTCGACGCTGAGTTCGGTGCTGCTTCGAATTTGACTATAGATCAGTTCTTAACATGCGCCGCTGCTCTCGGTTGCTACATGATCGTCGACAACCCGCAGGGTCCGTTGTTCGTCGCACATACCGTCGCGGCAGCCACCTCCTACAATGCCGAGTTTCAAAGCTACCTAGAACGAGAGGCGCAGGTCCCCAACAGGCTGGCAACAACTCTGTGGGATGACTTCGCCAAAGTCGGATACAAGTATTTGAGACAGCGCACAGTCATGATCACTGGCGATGGACGGGGCATTATTCTTGATCCGTGCTTCTTTTGCGACCGCATCACGATCGGCCCTCTCTTTCACCTCGTCAGCAACGGGGCTGGAAAGAATGCGAACGAGATCTTCGGGGCGTTTGGCCTCGCCTTTGAAGACTACGCGAGGGACATCCTACGCCGCATATATCCCACCCGTCCTGGTCTTGTAGATCGTCTGCACTGCAACGTGGAGGGCAAAAACGCTGCAAGTCAGGCTTTCGAGATCGACGCGGTCCTAGACGACGCCCGCAAGGTTATTATCTTCGAAATGAAAGCATGCTTTCTGCGCGAAGATGCAATCCTCGACGAAAGGTCCGAGAAATTCCTCGATCATGTCAGGGAGAAATACGGGGCGACGGCGAAGAAGGGCGAGCGCGGAAAGGGCGTCGCGCAGCTTGCTCGGATCATAGGTGCCATTGCGCGACGCGAATGGTCCGACGCATCGACCGGCTGCGCCGACGCCACCACGATCTATCCGGTCCTTGTGACACACGACTCCCGCATGGACACACCGGCGCTTGGAAAATTCCTCACCGACGAGTTCACGAAGCTGCTCGGGACGGTGCCCGCTCTGCCAAGAATCGAGCCGCTCATAATCATGACCGTCGACGATCTCGAGGACATAGAAGTTTCAACAGATAACTTCAGCGTCGCGGAGCTGCTGGGCGAATATTCGCACGATTGCCCGGATCGCATGCGGTCCCTACACAACTTCATCAAGTATTCCCCAAATTATCAAGCAAAGATGCTTGCGAACGTGACGCTTACGGAAAAGGCGACGGAACTTCTCGCTCAGGTTCAGGGCCGCCTGTTTTCATCTGACTTAGGAAACTCGGAAGCTTAGCTTGGCGAGCAGCAAGCGGAGGGTCAGCTTCAGCCCACCATCGCACATTGCTGCCGTCCGTCGGTATCAGCCAGCAAGCGGGAAGATGAGCGAAGCCTAATCCGCTGTCGTAATCATCCGCGCGCACGAGGCCAGCTTCGGCGGGACGTATTTGCCCTAAACCAACAGCCGCTCCCCACCCATTGCGGTCCTGTAGGTCGGGTAGCGGGATGTCCGCTTTCGAGGAACGTCGCCGTTCGACCGAGAGACCAGCATGGGCGCAAACCCGACATCGGCACTGCCAGCCCCCAACGCACCCATTCCTTCCGGCCCCTCG
>CAIXDS010000109.1 GCA_903918195.1 uncultured Acetobacteraceae bacterium
CCGGCGTGGTCAGGGGGAGGCCGCCCCCTGGAGCGATCCGGTCGTCGGGCAGGAGGTGCTGCGGAGCATCGAAAGCACGCCGGCCTCGCTTGCCCAACTGTCGCTGGTCACCGGCATCCGCGAGGGCGACATGGCCAAGATACTGGCCCGAATGGCCGAGGACGGGCTGGTGCACCTCTCGCCCGGCGATGCCGCCGTCTGGCAACGGCGATGACGCCCGGGTTCGCCGCGGTAGCGGCGCGGCCGGCTGACGCCGCCGGTCCCGGGCAGCCTGTGACCGCGCTGATCCGGGCCAGGTTCCGGGCACATCGAGTGTCGGGCGTTGGCCGGGAGCGGAAGGGAAGCTTCTGGACGCATAGCACGGAAAAGCGGACACTGCGTCCGGCTGGGTGCTGCGGCAGCTACCGACCCAAAGCTGACATGTCGGTTGCTCCAGCTATGCGACATTGCGAAGGGCCGCCGAGGGCTTAACCGGAAGTGGCGAATGTCTGAAGGTGGCGCAGGAGCGGACATGAGGCCGGCGCTCCGGTGCGGACTCTCGCCGACCGCAGCTTCCTGGACGTAGGCCGCCGGCAGAGGGCGACCCAGCTCTGTCGTCAGCAGCGTCCGCTTCTCTACGCCCATGATAGCGCGCTAGTTCGCCGTGGGCTAGGATGCGGGTCAGGAGGCATTCATGCTCACGGACGATGAAATTGCTGCGCTTTTCCGCGACATGGAGTCGGACCGTGCTGAGCGAAAGCGCAACTTCCAAGCGGCCGCCGACAAGATTCGACAGGCGATCTGCGCTTACGCCAATGACCTCCCCAACCATCGCCTGCCGGGATTGGTCTTCATTGGTCAGGAGGACAATGGAAACTGCTCCGGGATCAATGTCGACGACGAGCTGCTCAAGACCCTGGGTGGCCTTCGCAGCGAGGGTCTGATCCTGCCCTTTCCGGTGATGTCGGTAACTCGGAGGGAGATCGACGGCTGCACGGTTGCGGTCATCGAGGTGTCGCCATCGACCCAGCCGCCCGTTCGCCTGGACGGGCGCACCTGGATACGGGTCGGCCCGCGGCGGGCCATTGCGACCGTCGAGGAGGAGCGTCGCCTTACGGAAAAGCAGGTTTGGCAGAACCTGACCTTCGATGCCCGTCCGTGCGCCGACGCCTCCCTTGATGATTTGGACCTGTATCGGTTCGAAACTGAATACGTCCCCTCCGCGACTTCCCCGGAAATCCGGCGAGAGAACGGCCGATCGACGGAGGAGAAGCTGCGCGCGCTGCGGCTGATCTCCCGGGACGGACGGCCCACGAACGCAGCCTTGCTCCTCCTGGGCAAGCAACCCCGGGAGTATCTCCCCGGGGCCTATATTCAGTTTCTTCGGTTGGACGGCACCGAGCTACTCGACCCCATCCTGGATCAGAAAGAGATCGGCGGAACCGTCCCCGACCAGGTTAGGCAGATCGAGGAGCTCATGCGGTTAAATCTACGCACGCCCGCCGCCATCGGTGGGGCGCAGCGCAGAGAGCAGCCCGACTATCCTGCCGAAGCATTGGAACAGCTCATCCGCAACGCCTTGCTTCACCGGACTTACGATTCCAGCACCATGCCGGTGAAGGTGCACTGGTACTCAGATCGTATTGAAATCATAAACCCCGGCGGACTTTTCGGCGAAGTCAACCCGGACACGATCTGGCGGAACGTGACTGCCTACCGCAATCCCTTGCTCGCTGAAGGCCTGAAGTCTCTGGGCGTGGTCGAACGGTTCGGCTACGGCCTGACGCTAGCCCGCCGCGCCCTCAAGACGAACGGCAATCCACCACTGGCGGCCCAGTTTGAGCCCAACTACACACTGTTCAGGGTGGAGCCGGCGCGATGAAATCGCTCGCCTTCTTTAACAACAAGGGCGGCGTTGGCAAGACCTCGCTGATCTACCACCTCGCATGGATGTACGCCGAATTAGGGCAACGGGTGCTGTTGGCAGACCTCGACCCTCAATCCAACCTCACCGCCATGTGCTTCAAGGACACTACACTCGAGCACATCTACGAGGCGCAGAAGCCGGACACGATTTTCACGGCGGTAGAACCGGTCAAGCGCGGTGTTGGCGACCTTCATTTTTTCGACCCTGTGAGCGTGACCGAGGGTCTTGCAATCATCCCTGGCGATTTGCTGCTGTCGGACTTTGAGGATGAGTTATCCGCGACCTGGCCGAAGTGCGTCGATCGCGACGAGCGGGCGTTCCGCATCACGGCGGCTTTCCATCGGATTATCGAAAACGCCGGTCAACGGCATCAGGCTAATATCACTCTCATAGACGTGGGTCCGACATTCGGCGCCCTGAACCGAGCTGCCCTTATCGCCGCAGATTATGTTATAATTCCTGTGGCGCCGGACCTCTTCTCCGTTCGAGGCCTCGAAAACGTTGGTGGCCGACTGAAGTCCTGGCGCGCGGAATGGCAGGACCGGCTCGACCGCGCTCCTCGGCTCGACTTCAGCTTGCCGGCGGGTAACATGCGGCCCATCGGCTATGTCGTGTCCCGCCACACTGAATTCGCCGACGGGGTAGTGCGCGCCTTCCAGAAATGGATCGCGAGGATTCCCAGCGCTTACCGCCGGGCGGTGGACGATCCTGGTGTTCCTGACGAGGCGCTCTCGTTGGGTCGCCTTAAGGACTACCGCTCGCTGATCGCTATGGCACAAGATGCCCGCAAGCCCATGTTCAAGCTTCGTCCGGGCGACGGTGCGATCGGCGGTCACCAAGGTGCCGTGTCCGCTGCCTACGACGATTTCGAAAAGCTCGCCCGCGAGATCGCGGACAGGATCGAAGAGCCAATCTGAAGGCGTCCAGTTTTCGTCCGGGCGCTGCCGACAGCTTTCCACCCAAGCCGGTCGCCGTAGTTTCTATAGCCTACGTCCTTTTTGCGGAGGCCCGGCGAGGCCTTCGGGCGACCGAGATTGGCGCAAGCTGTCGCCGAGGTGGTGCGCCGCTTATGTCCGCTCTCCACCCATTGCGGTCCTGTAGGTCGGGTAGCGGGATGTCCGCTTTCGAGGAACGTCGCCGTTCGACCGAGAGACCAGCATGGGCGCAAACCCGACATCGGCACTGCCAGCCCCCAACGCACCCATTCCTTCCGGCCCCTCG
>CAIXDS010000110.1 GCA_903918195.1 uncultured Acetobacteraceae bacterium
CTGGCTGATCTGCTGGGCCAGAATATTATCCGCGTAGTCATCGACGGCAATCATCGGCAGCTGGTCGGACTGCACCGCATAGATCAGGATCGGGCTGTCCGACGGGTTCACCTTCAGGAAGGTGGGCGGCTGCGGCAGGTTCTTCGGCAGCAGGCCCTGTGCTGCGGCGATCATCGTCTGCACGTCCAGCGCGGCCGCATCGATCTGCCGGTTGAGATCGAACTGGATGGTGATCGAGGTCTGGCCCAGCACCGAGACCGAGGTCATTTGCGAAATGCCGGCGATCTGGGCGAATTGCCGTTCCAGCGGCTGCGCCACCGCGGTCGCCATGGTCTCCGGGCTGGCACCGGGGAATTTCGCGGTGACGTTGATGGTGGGAAATTCAACATGCGGCAGCGGCGCCACCGGCAGCAGCGGATAGGCGGCAATCCCCACCAGCAGAATCGCCGCCATCAGCAGCGAGGTTCCGATCGGCCGGCGGATGAAGGGGGTGGAGATGCTCATGCGCCGATCTGCCTCATCCGAATTCCGGGTCAGCTGGCGGGCCGGGACTGGGTCACCGCCACGCGGGTGCCGTTCTCCAGCCGCGACATGCCGTTGACGGCGACGCGGGCGCTGTCGTCCAGCCCCTTGGTGATCACCACGCTCTGCCCATCGTCCTGGCCGATCTCGACCGGCTGCACGGCGACGGTGGAATCGGGCGTCAGCAGGAACACGTACAGATTGGACTGGCCGCGCTGCACTGCGACGGAGGGTACCGTCAGGACATTATTCTGCACGTCGATCTGCAGCCGGGCATTGACGAACTGGCCGGGCCACAGCCGCTCGTCCTTATTGGGGAACACCGCCTTCAGCTTGATCGTGCCGGTCGCCGGGTCGATCGCGTTGTCGGTGGTCAGCAGCTCGCCCTGGCCCAGCAACGTGCTGTCATCCGGGGTATAGGCGAACACGGTCAGCTTGCCGCCGGCCATCGCCGTCTGGATGCGCGGCAGCGCGTCCTGCGGCAGGGTGAACAGCACGGCGATCGGGCGGATCTGGGTGATGGAGACCAGACCGCCGGGAGAGAGGTCGCTGGCGCGGACGAAATTGCCCGGGTCCACCTGGCGCAGCCCGACCCGGCCGTCGAACGGCGCGGTGATGGTGCAGAATTCGAGGTTGAGCTGGGCTGCCGCGATGGCGGCGTCATCCCCCACCAGGGTGGCGCTGATCTGCCCCACCAGAGCGGTCTGGGTATCGAGCTGCTGGCGCGAGGCGAAGTCGCTGCGCACCAGCGACTGGGTGCGGGCGAGGTCGCGCCGGGCGTTCTCCAACTGGACCTGATCGTAGGTTTTCCTGGCCAGGGCCTGGGCCAGCGTGGCCGCGTACGGGCGCGGATCGATCAGCGTCAGCCGGTCGCCGCGCTTCACGTTCTGGCCCTCGGTGAAGAACACCTGCTCCAGCGTGCCGTCCACCCGCGAGCGGATCACCACCGATTGCAGCGCCTGCACGACGCCGATATTGCGCAGCAGGATCGGCACGTCCCGCCGGACCACCGGCGCGACAGTCACCGGCACGCCGCCGCCCGCCGCCGGCTGCGCCATCGCCGGCGGCTGCAGCGTGACGATCCCGAGCA
>CAIXDS010000111.1 GCA_903918195.1 uncultured Acetobacteraceae bacterium
CCCATTCGTTTTGAGGATTGTTTAGGGAGGGGGGTGAGGAGGTGCATCGGCCTCTCCTCACCCCCCTCCCTAAACAATCCTCCAATGAGCGGGGTCCAGGGGCCTGAGGCCCCTGGCGGGTCCAGGGCAGAGCCCTGGTGGGGTCCGGGGCAACGCCCCGGCTTGCTGCGGTCCTGATCATGCTCCCGCGATCCGCGCCAGCGCGTCGGCGACCGTTACTTCCGCGCGTTCGCCGGTGCTGCGCCGTTTGAGTTCGACTTTTCCGTTCGCCGCGCCGCGGGGGCCGACGACGATTTGCCAGGGGTGGCCCATCAGGTCGGCGTCGGCGAATTTCACCCCGGCGCGGTCTTCGCGGTCGTCGTAGAGCAGGTCGGGGCCGTGTCGGCTGTAGATATCGGTGCAGATGGCCTCGCAGGCGGCGTCGCCTGCCTTGAGGTTCAGCAGGGCGGCTTTCCAGGGGGCCACGCTGTCGGGCCAGACGATGCCGGCATCGTCGTGCGAAGCCTCGATGATGGCGCCGACCAGGCGGGAAACGCCGATGCCGTAGCTGCCCATGTGCGGCACCACCGGGCGGCCGTCGGGACCGGCGATGCTGAGGCCCATGGGTTCGCTGTATTTGGTGCCAAAGTAGAAGATGTGGCCGACCTCGATGCCGCGGCCTTCGCGCCGTTCCGTCACCCCTTCCCAGGCGCCGGGGGCGTGCTTTTCATCGGTGGCAGCATAGGGGGTGGTCAGGCGCTCATAGAAACGGGCGAGGTCGGTGTTGGACTCGAAGGAGAATTCGCCGGAAGCCGGATCGATCTGTTCGAAGGCGGCGTCGTAATAGACCTGGCTCTCGCCGGTGGGGGCAAGAATAATGAATTCGTGGCTGAGGTTGCCGCCAATCGGGCCGGTATCGGCGACCATCGGGATGGCTTTCAGGCCGAGGCGCTGGAAGGTGCGCATGTAGGCCAGCATCATCTTCCGGTAGGACACCACCGCGCCCTCGTAGTCGAGATCGAAGGAATAAGCGTCCTTCATGAGGAACTCACGGCCACGCATGACGCCGAAGCGCGGGCGGACCTCGTCGCGGAACTTCCACTGGATGTGGTACAGGTTCTGCGGCAGTTCGCGGTAGGATTTGACCGACTGGCGGAAAATGTCGGTGATCATTTCCTCGTTGGTGGGGCCGTACAGCATCTCGCGGTCATGGCGGTCGCGGATGCGGAGCATCTCGGGGCCATAGGCGTCGTAGCGGCCGCTCTGGCGCCACAGATCGGCGGGCTGGATGGTGGGCATCAGGATTTCCTGCGCGCCGGCGGCGTCCTGCTCCTCGCGGACGATGCGGGCGATGTTCTGCAGCACCCGCCAGCCGGCCGGCAGCCAGGCATAGATGCCGGCCGAGGTCTGCCGCACCAGGCCGGCGCGCAGCATCAGGCGATGCGAGGCGATCTGCGCCTCCGCCGGGGTTTCCTTGAGCGTCGGCACGAGGCTGCGGGACAGGCGCATGGCGGGCATCCGTGAATGGGTGGCAGGCAGCGGCGGACCCTAGCGGGGGATGGGGCGCGTCGCCAGACGGCATTCGGCCGAGGCGCGCATACGAACGGAATTAGTCCTACCTGCAACCAGTTACACTAAGTAAGATTTGTGCGTTGCACAAGGAAAGCGCGCAATAAATTCGCCTTAAAGCGTGGCTTGGCGAACGAAAACGCGTGACGCCATGATATGGATCGTATAGAAAGAAAAAAGGCCCACGTGCCTTACGGCACCGCGGGCCAAGTTTAGGGAGGAAACGCCAGTCACACGGCAGGAAGGAGGAAACAATCCTCTTCCTGGCCGTGATGATGGACTGGTCACTGAATCCGGTCCAACAAAATTTCGTATAAATTCCGGGGAATCTTGACCGTTCAGACGCGTTATGCCGTCCCTGCGGGCAGGGTGCGGGCATAGCTTGGGCAGATGCCTATCACCTGGGCGGCGGACCCCGATCGAGGGCACACCCGCAACCGGAGGGTCCGCCGTCAGACCCGCAACAGATGCACCTCCACCAGCGGCCGCTTCTGCAGCCGGCGGCCAAGCGCGCGGCGCAGCGCCGTCTTGGAGGCCTCCAGCAGGGCGGAATCATCGCGCCGCAGCGGCACCGGTAGGTCGGCCATGGCATCGGCCAGCTCGTCGGCGATGCGGCCGGCCTCGGGGTCGTCGGCCTCGAACAGGCCGGGGGCGCTGATGCGCGGGCGGCCGCGCAGCCGCCCGGCCTCGTCCACCGCCACGCTGGCGATCGCGATGCCGTTGAACAGCATCCGGCGCCGCGCGCCCATGACACCGCCGGTCAACGGCACCAGGCGGTTGCCGTCCAGCACCAGGCGGCCAACCGGGGCGCTGTCGATCACCTCAACCCGGCCAGGAGCCAGGTTGAGGATGTCGCCATCCTCCAGCAGCACCGGGGTGATGCCTGCCTCATGCGCCAGCTCGGCATGGGCGGACAGGTGGCGCCACTCGCCGTGCACCGGCACCGCGATCGGCGGCTTCACCAGGCGGTACAGCCGGCGCAGTTCGTCGCGCGCGGGGTGGCCGGAGACGTGGATGTTGTGGTCGGCATCGGTCATCAGCCGCACGCCGCGGCGCACCAGATTGTCCTGCACCGTGCCGATGGCGCGCTCGTTGCCTGGGATGACGCGGCTGGAGAACACCACCGTGTCGCCTTCGCCGAGCTCGATGCGCGGATGCTGGTCCAGCGCGATGCGGGCCAGCGCCGAGCGCGGTTCGCCCTGGCTGCCGGTGACCAGGATCAACAGGTTGTCGTCGGGAATGTCGCTCGCCTCGTCCTCGCTGGCGAAGGGCGGGATGCCGGCGAGATAGCCGCATTCACGGGCGGCGGTGTCGATATTGCGCAGCGAGCGGCCGACCACGGCCACGGTGCGGCCGGCATCGCGGGCAGCCAGCGCGATCGACTCCAGCCGGGCAACGTTGCTGGCAAAACAGGTGACGGCGACCCGTCCGCGCAGCGAGCGGATGAGCGCCGACAGCGAGCGCCGCACATCGGCTTCCGAGCCGGAATGTCCTTCCACCATGGCGTTGGTGGAGTCGCAGATCATCGCCAGGACGCCTTCCTCGCCCAGCTTCGCCAGCGCCGCCTCATCCGAGCGCGGGCCGATCAGCGGGTCGGGGTCGAGCTTCCAGTCGCCGGTGTGGAACACGGTGCCGGCCGGGGTGCGGATGACCAGCGCCTGCGCCTCCGGGATGGAGTGCGTCATGCGGATGAACTGCAGCGAGAAGGGCGGCAGTTCGAAGCTGCCGCCGGGCGGCACCACCCGCACTGGCACCTCGTTCAGCAACTGCGCCTCGGCCAGCTTGCGGCGCAGCACGGCGGCGGTGAACGGGGTGACGTAGACCGGACAGCGCAGCGAGCGCCACAGATGCGCGACCGCCCCCACATGGTCCTCGTGGGCATGGGTAATGACCAGGCCCACCAGCCGGTCGCGCCGCTCGGCGATGAATGCCGGGTCGGGCGTCATGATATCCACCTCGGGGTGCTCGGACCCTCCGAAGCCGATGCCACAATCCACCGCCAACCAGGACCCGCCGCAGCGGTACAGGTTCATATTCATCCCGATCTCGCCGGTCCCGCCCAACGGCAGGAAGGCCAGATCCGTGTTTGCGCGCACCATCGCTCAGCCCGCTCCGTCAGCTTCCCGCCAGCGCGGGCTGCGTTCAATCATGGTCGGGCAAAAGACGTGCCCGGTCACGGCTTAATGTGGGGACCGGGTTCTGCTCCGCCAACATGCGAAGCCCGTCAAGCGTAAGATCCGGGTCAATATGGCCGATCACCATCGTACCCTCGGCCAGCAAGGGGGCCAGGCCGCCGGTGCCGATGACCTTCAGCCGGCCACCGTACTCGGCCTGCATGCGCGCCACCAGGCCCTCGATCATGGCGACATAGCCCCAGTAGATGCCGGACTGCATGGCGGCGACGGTGTTGCGCCCGATCACCGCCTGCGGCCGGCCGATGCCGATGCGCGGCAGCCGGGCGGCGGCCCGGTGCAACGCCTCGATGGACAGGTTGATGCCCGGGGCGATGACGCCGCCCACATAGGAGCCATCGGCATCCACCACGTCGAAGGTGGTGGCGGTGCCGAAATCGATCACCACCAGCGGACCGCCATAGGTACGGTGACCGGCGAGCGCATTCAGCAGGCGGTCGGCGCCCACCTCGCCCGGATTGTCGACCTTGATGTCGAAGCCCCAGTTGATGGTCGAGCGGGCGATCAGCGGCTCCACGTCGAACCAGTCCCGCACCAGCCGGCGCAGGTGATACAGCGCCGCCGGCACCACGGTGCCGATCACCGCGGCGGAAATGTCGGTGCGGCTGAGGCCGGCATGCTGCAGCAGGGTGAGCAGCCAGACCGCATATTCGTCCGAGGTGCGCTGCGGCTCGGTGGCGATGCGCCATGTGCCGCGCCAGCTGGCGCCGTCATGCACCGCCGCCACCACGTTGGTGTTGCCTGCATCGATCACCAGCAGCATCGGCCCTCCAGCCATCGCTCAGACTCCGTTCCCGATCGTCACCTCACCGGCCGCGAAGGCGTGCACCCGCCCGCCGGTCCGCAGCAGCAGCGAGCCGTCATCGCCCAGCCCGGCAAACGCGCCGCCCATCTTCCGGTCGCCGAGGCGCAACGTGATCGGCGTGCCCTGCGCCGGCGCACGGGCGAGAAAGGCGGCACGCACCGGAGCGAAACCGGCACGCGCGCGCACGCCGCTCCATCGCGCCAGCGCCTCCAGCACCTGCCAGGCCAGGGTTTCGGGCGACGGCGGCGTTCCGACCTCGGCAAGGCACGCGGTGGGGCGGTCCGGCACGTCCGGGGCAACCGCCAGATTGGCACCGAATCCCAGCGAGAGCCAGGACAGACCACCCTGCCCGTCAGCCGCGCTCTCGGCCAGGATGCCGGCGACCTTGCGGCCGTGCAGCAGCACGTCGTTCGGCCATTTCAACGCGAGTGCTGCATGATCGGTCAGATGGGCCGACAGCGCCTCGGCCAGCGCCACCCCGGCCAGCAGCGACCATTGCGACGCCTCGCGCGCCGGGCCGCCCGGCCGCAGCAGCGCCGAGAGGAACAAATTGCCCGCCGCCCCCGCCCAAGGCCGGCCATGGGTGCCGCGCCCGGCGGTCTGCTGGCGCGCCAGAATGGCCAGCCCCCCCGGTTCGCCGGCTTCGGCGCGAAGGCGGCAGAAATCGGCGGTGGAAGGAAGGCTTTCGTAAACCGCCAGCCGCCAAGCGACGGATAAGGTCATAGGCCCCAAACGGGGTCCAGGGGCCAAGGCCCCTGGTAGGGTCCAGGGACGACGCCGTCGCGCCGAAGGCGCGCTGCGCGCGGGGCGGGGTCGGGGGCAGCGCCCCCGCAGCCGTAGAGTCCAGCCAGATCGGACATCACCAGGCAAGCGCCTTAGCCGCCGCCTCGGCCGCCGCGACGAAGGGCGCAGGGATCACAAAAAAGAAGGTAGTGAACAGCGCGCCAGCGGCGGCAACAACGGAGAGCGAGGCCGGCCGGGCATCGAAGGGCGCCTCGGCCGGGTCGAAGTAGATCACCTTGATGATACGGATGTAATAGAAGGCGCCGATCACGCTGGTGAGCACGCCGATCACCGCGAGGGTCCACAGCCCGGACTGCACGGCGGAGGTGAAGATGAAATACTTGCCCCAGAAGCCGGCAAAGGGCGGGATGCCGGCCATGCTGAACATGAAGATGGCGAAGGCCACCGCCAGCCCGGGATCGGTCCGGGACAGGCCGGCGAGGTCGGAAATCTGCTCCAGCATGCGCCCGCGCCGGCGCATGCCCAGGATGCAGGCAAAGGTGCCGGCGGTCATGAACACGTAGGTGAGCATGTAGATCAGCACGCCGCGCAGCCCGGCCTGGCTGCCGGCAGCCAGGCCGATCAGCGCATAGCCCATGTGGCCGATCGACGAATAGGCCATCAGCCGCTTGATGTTGCGCTGGCCGATGGCGGCCAGCGACCCGAGCAGCATGGACAGGATGGACACCAGGATGATGACCTGCTGCCACTGCACCAGCAGGTGGCCGAACGGGGTGGCCATGACGCGCACCAGCAGGGCGACGGCAGCCACTTTCGGCGCGGTGGCCAGGAACGCGGTGACCGGCGTGGGCGCGCCTTCGTAGACGTCCGGCGTCCACATGTGGAACGGCACGGCGGAGACCTTGAAGGCGAGGCCGGCGACGACGAACACGAGGCCGACAATCAGTCCCGGCGAGCCGTGCGCCGGGTCGGACAGCACCTGGGCGAGCTTGGCGAACTCCATGGTGCCGGAAAACCCGTAGACCAGCGAGAGGCCGTACAGCAGGAGCCCGGAAGCAAGCGACCCCAGGACGAAAAATTTCAGCCCGGCTTCGGCGCTGCGCAGCTCGTCGCGGGCGAAGGCGGCGAGCACGTAGGTCGCCAGCGCCTGCAGCTCCAGCCCGAGATAGAGTGACATCAGGTTGGTAGCCGAGGCCATCACCAGCATGCCGACGGTGGCATACAGCATCAGCACCGGGAATTCGAAGCGGCGCATATTCGCGTGCTCGCTGTAGTCGAGCGAGAGGACGACGCCGAGCGTGGCGGCAACGAGCACCAGCACCTTGATGAAGGTGCTGAAGCTGTCGACCGTGAACAGCCCGTTATAGCCCTGGCCGGTGTGTCCGGCGACGATCATGAGGGTGACGACCAGGAAGGCGCCGACCGTCAGCATGGAGCAGATGAAAAAGCTGTCGCGCTTTTGCAGCACGCCGATCAGCAGGATGGCCATGCCGCTGATGGACAGCACGATCTCCGGCAGGGCGAGGGTCCAGTTCATTGCGGTAGCACTCCGGCCAGCTTGACGGCAGCTTCCAGAGCGGCCCGGTGATGCTCCACCATGGCGCTGACACTGGCATCCCAGAACCCGGAGAAGCTGGAGGGGTAGATGCCCATCCACAGCGTGAGGACGACCAGTGGCGCGAACACCGCCACCTCACGCGGCGAAAGGTCGAGTATGTCGCGCAGATCGGCGCGGGTGATGACGCCGAAGATCACGCGGCGGTACAGATAGAGCATGTAGGCGGCCCCCAGGATCATGCCGAGCGACCCGAGCAGGGCAAGCCAGAAATTCACCTTGAAGGCGCCGACCAGCACCAGGAACTCACCGATGAAGCCGGACGTTCCGGGCAGGCCGACACTGGCCAGGGTGAACAGCATGAACACGAAGGCGTAAGCCGGCATGCGGTCGGCGAGGCCGCCGTAGCGGGCGATTTCCCGCGTATGGATACGGTCGTAGATGACGCCGACGCAGAGGAACAACGCGGCGGAGACGATGCCGTGGCTGAGCATCTGGAACAGCGCGCCGGAGATGCCCTGGATGTTGAAGGTGAAGATGCCGATCGTCACCACGCCCATATGAGCGACGGACGAATAGGCGATCAGCTTCTTCATGTCCTGCTGCGCCAGCGCGACGTAGGAGGTGTAGACCACCGCCATGACGGAGAGCGCGAAGATCAGCGGCGCGAGGCTGGCCGAGGCGTTGGGCAGCATCGGCAGCGAGAAGCGCAGGAACCCGTATGCCCCCATCTTCAGCAGCACCCCGGCCAGGATGACGGACCCTGCGGTGGGTGCCTCGACATGGGCATCCGGCAGCCAGGTGTGCACCGGCCACATCGGCACCTTCACCGCAAACGAGGCCAGGAACGCCAGGAACAGCCAGGTCTGCATCGCCACCGGGAACGGGGTGCGCAGCAGCGTCGGAATGTCGGTGGTGCCGGCGACATACCACATCAGCAGCAGCGCCAGCAGCATCAGGACGGACCCGGCCAGCGTGTAGAGAAAGAACTTGATGGCGGCATAGACCCGCCGCGGGCCGCCCCACACCCCGATGATGAAATACATCGGGATCAGCACACCCTCGAAGAACATATAGAAGACGACGAAATCGAGGGCACAGAACATGCCCACCATCATCGTCTCCAGCAGCAGGAAGGCGAGCATGAACTCGCGCACCCGGACGGTGATGGACTCCCAGCTTGCCACGATGCAGATCGGCGTCAGCGCCGTGGACAGCAGGACAAACAGGACGGAAATGCCGTCCACGCCGAGCTTGTAGGTGATGCCCCATTGCGGCAGCCAGCTCACGGTTTCGACGAACTGGAATGCCGGATCGGACTGGTCGAAGCGGACCCACAGCAGCAGCGACAAGGCGAACACGATCAGGCTGGTCCACAGCGCGGTCCAGCGCGCGTTGGCGGCGACGGCGGCCTCGTCGCCGCGCACCGACAGGATGACCGCGGCGCCGACCAGCGGCAGCCAGGTGAGCAGCGAGAGCAGGGGGAAGCCCGCGGCGTTCATGGTGTTCACCGCACGACCAGGAGAAGAAGAACGATGAGGCTGAGCACCACGACGCCGATCAGCATGGCGAAGGCGTAGACCGCGATCGAACCGGTCTGCAGCTTCACCACCTGCGCGGAGCCGTCGGCCGTGAGGGCAGCGAGGCCGTTGGGCATGCCGTCGATGATGGTGGCGTCGCCGACCTGCCACGCCAGCCGGGCCAGCCTGAGCGACGGGCGGACCAGAACCGCGTTGTACAGCTCGTCGAAATACCACTTGTTCAACAGGAACCGGTAGATCGGCTGGAAGGCTTCGGCGAGCAGCCGCGGCACCGAGGGCGCCTCCACATAGAACATATAGGCGAGCAGAATGCCGGCCAGGCCGATCACGCTGGGCGACAGCCCGATCCAGTCCGGCAACCCCTCCATGGCGTGCAGCACATGGTTGCCGGGGGCGATCTGGATGGAGTGGCCCCAGAACTGCCGCCATTCCGGCCCGAGCAGCTGGTCGTGGAAGCTGAAGCCGGTGACCAGCGCGCCGATGGCCAGCAGCACCAGCGGGACGGTCATCACCAGAGGGCTTTCATGCACGTGCTTCATGGTTCGCGCATCGGCACGCGGGCGGCCGTGGAAGGTGAGGATGATCAGGCGCCAGGAATAGAACGCCGTCAGGAACGCCGCGATCAGGCCGCACCAGAAGCCGTACTGGCCGATGGCCGAGTGGGCGGCCCAGGCCGCTTCCAGGATGGCGTCCTTCGAGTAGTAGCCGGCGAACGGAAACACACCGGCCAACGCCAGGCTGCCGACCCAGAAGACCGCGTAGGTGAGCGGGATCTTCTTCCAGATGCCACCCATGCGGCGGATGTCCTGCTCGTCGGACATGGCGTGGATGACACTGCCGGCGGCAAGGAACAGCAGCGCCTTGAAGAAGGCATGCGTCAGCAGGTGGAACATCGAGGCCTGGTAGGCCCCCACGCCGGCGGCGATGAACATGTAGCCAAGCTGCGAGCAGGTGGAATAGGCGATCACCCGCTTGATGTCGTTCTGCACGCAGCCAACGGTGGCGGCGAACAGCGCGGTGGAGGCGCCGATGAAGGTGACGAAGGCCAACGCGTGCGGGGCATACTCCATCAGCGGCGAGAACCGCGCCATCAGGAACACGCCCGCGGTGACCATGGTGGCCGCGTGGATGAGGGCGGAAACCGGCGTCGGGCCTTCCATCGCGTCGGGCAGCCACACGTGCAGGCCCAGCTGGGCCGATTTGCCCATCGCGCCGATGAAGAGAAGGATGCCGATCACTTCGTAGGCGCGCCAGGACGTGCCCAGCAGATGGTAGGTGTCATTCTGGTGCTGGCCGACGGCGGCGAAGATGGTGGACAGATCGACCGAGCCGAAGGTCCAGAACACCAGCGCGATGCCGAGCGCGAAGCCGAGGTCGCCGATGCGGTTGACGATGAACGCCTTGATCGCCGCGGCGCAGGCACTGGGACGATCATACCAGTAGCCGATCAGCAGGTAGCTCGCCAGCCCGACGCCTTCCCAGCCGAAGAACAGCTGCAGCAGGTTGTCGCCGGTCACCAGCATAAGCATGGCGAAGGAGAACAGGCTCAGGTAGCTGAAGAAGCGCCAGCGCGTTGCGTCGTGGCTCATGTAGCCGACGCTGTAGATGTGGATCAGCGTGGCCACACAGGTGACCATGGCGACCATCACGGCGGACAGCGCGTCGTAGCGCAGCGCCCAGTCCACGTGAAAGCTGCCGGCGTCCACCCAGGTGCCGAGCGAAACGACACCGGGCGAGCCGCCCTGGTAGACGAGCTGGACGAAGGCATCGACACCGCAGACCGAGGCCAGCAGCATGCACCCGATGCTGACCGTCTGGGCGGCACGGTCGCCGATGGCACGGCCGAAGAACCCGGCGACGGCGGAGCCGAACAGCGGCGCGAAGACGGCGACGGCGAACAGCATCGGCTCAGCCCTTCATCAGGTTCACGTCCTCGACCTCAATCGAGCCGCGGTTGCGGAAATAGATCACCACGATGGCGAGCCCGATCGCCGCCTCGGCGGCGGCAACGGTGAGGGTGAACATCACGAACACCTGGCCGACCATGTCGTCGAGTGCCGCCGAAAAGGCCACCAGATTCAGATTGGCGGCGAGCAGGATCAGCTCGATCGACATCAGGATGATGATGACGTTCTTGCGGTTCAGGAAAATGCCGAAGATGCCCATCACCAGCAACAGGGCCGCAACGAGCAGATAATGGGAAAGGCCGACGACCATCATCAGTGGTGCCCTCCGTCCGGCGCGTGGGAGTTCTCCGCCGGCGCGGGCGCCGGCCGGTCCGGCTTGGGCCGCGATATGCCGAGCACCGCGATGCCGGCACGGCTCGGCACGTCCAGCAGCTCCAGCGTGTCGGCCGGGGTGCGGGCGACCTGGCGGGCGATGTTCTGGTGGCGCGAAAGGTTGCGGACACGCAGCGTCAGCACGATGGCGCCGATCATCGCCACCAGCAACACCAGCCCCGATGCCTGGAACAGGAATATGTAATCGGTGTAGAGCAGGCGGCCGAGCTGGGCGGTGTTGTGCACGTTCGCCGCGTGCGGTGCCAGCCGCAGCGTGACCGCTTCCGGCGCCACCTTCCAACCGCCCAGCACGATCCCCAACTCGCCCAGCAACACCGCGCCGACCGCGAGCCCGACCGGCAGGTAGCGCTGGTAGCCGCTGCGCAGGGCGGTGAAGTTCACGTCCAGCATCATCACGACGAACAGGAACAGTACCGCCACGGCGCCGACATAGACGATGACCAGGATCATCGCCAGGAACTCGGCACCGGCCAGCACAAACAAGGCCGCCGCATTGAAAAATGCCAGAATCAGGAACAGAACGGAATGCACGGGATTGCGTGCCGATACCACCATGGCGGCCGAAACCAGCAGGATGGCGGCGAACACGTAGAAATAGACGACGGGGATCATCGCACTGTGCCGCCGGAGCGGTCGTGATGGGTGCTCATGCTCTCTCTCTCGGCCCTGGCTGTCGGCAGGCTCGTGCGGGTTTTCATGCGGATTCAGACCAACTTATCGTGCCGGCACAAGCCGGCTTGGCATTCGTCAGTTGGACAAAACTCCACATGGTTGCTCAGCGGTAGGGGGCGTCCATCTCCAGCCGGCGGGCCAGTTCCGGCTCCCAGCGGTCGCCGTTCGCGAGCAGCTTCTCCTTGTTGTAGAGCAGCTCCTCGCGCGTCTCGGTGGCGAACTCGAAGTTCGGCCCCTCGACGATGGCGTCCACCGGGCAGGCTTCCTCGCACAGGCCGCAGTAGATGCACTTGGTCATGTCGATGTCGTAGCGGGTGGTCCGCCGCGATCCGTCCTCGCGCGGCTCGGCCTCGATGGTGATCGCCTGGGCCGGGCAGATCGCCTCGCACAGCTTGCAGGCGATGCAGCGTTCCTCGCCGTTCGGGTAACGGCGCAGCGCATGTTCGCCTTTGAAGCGCGGGCTGATCGGCCCCTTCTCGTAGGGGTAGTTGATGGTGGCCCGGCGGCGGAAGATGTAGCTGAAGCTCAGCGCCATGCCGCTGAGCAGCTCGCCCATCAGCATGCCGCGCGCGGTGCGGTCGAAGAACCCCATCAGCGTGCTCCGGTTCGGGAGGGGCGGGTGCAGTCAAGCCGGTCCCTGTCAGGCATGCGGCAGCCACCCGAAGGCCAGCAGGGCGCCGGCGGTCAGCACCAGCCACAGCAGGGAAAACGGCAGAAAGACCTTCCAGCCAAGGCGCATGAGCTGATCGTAGCGATAGCGGGGAAACGTGCCGCGCACCCAGATGAACACGAACAGGCAGGCGCAGACCTTCAGAATGAACCACAGCGGCCCGATCTGCGGCAGCAGCCCGAACGGCCCGTACCAACCACCCAGGAACAGGATGCTGGTCATGGTGCTCATCAAAATCATGTTGGTGTATTCGCCCAGGAAGAACAGGCCGAATGACATGCTGCTGTACTCGACGAAGAAACCGGCGACGATCTCGCTCTCGCCCTCGGGAATGTCGAACGGTGGCCGGTTGGTCTCGGCGAGGGTGGAAATGAAGAACACCACGAACATCGGAAACAGCGGAATGCAGAACCACATGTGGTGCTGGGCGCGCACGATGTCGGTGAGGTTCAGGCTGCCGACGCACAACAGCACCGACACCAGGACGAAGCCCATCGAGACTTCGTAGCTGACCATCTGCGCCGCCGAGCGCAGCGCGCCCAGGAAGGCATATTTCGAGTTGCTCGCCCAACCGGCGATGATGATGCCGTAGACTCCAAGCGAGGAGATCGCGAACAGGTAGAGCAGGCCGACATTGATGTCGGCAATCGCCCAGCCATCGGCCACCGGTACCACCGCCCAGGCAAGCATGGCCAGCGCGAAGGTCAGGATCGGCGCCAGCAGGAACAACGCGCGCTCGGAGCCGGCCGGGATAATCGTTTCTTTCATTACCATCTTGATGGCGTCGGCAAAGGGCTGAAACAGGCCGAACGGCCCGACCACATTGGGACCTTTGCGCAATTGGATCGCCGCCAGCACCTTGCGCTCGGCATAGGTCAGGTAGGCGACGGCGACCAGCAGCGGCACCAGGATGGCCAGCGCCTTGAGCATCGTGAGCACCAGGATGCCGGCGTCGGTCGCGAAAAAGGGGGCGAGCGCTTGCATGCCGGGCTACTCCGCCGCCTGCGCTGTCGCCGGCGTATGAACCCGGGTGCACTCGGCCATGGTTGGACTGGAGCGGCTGATCGGGTCGGTCTGATAGTAGTTGGCCACCCATGGCGTGAAGGCGGGCCCGCGGAGCCGGTCGGGATCGCAGGCGGGACCTCGCGTGTCGCCGCAGCCGAAACGCGGCAGGATGTCGATGCGGGCGAACACCGGGTTCACCTGCTCCAGCCGCGCCCGCAGCACGTCGATGTCGTCGTACGGCAGGGGGCGGTCAGCATAGGCGCTGAAGGCACGCAGGATTTTCCAGTCCTCACGCGCATCCCCCGGCGGGTACACGGACAGCGCCCCGCGCTGCACCCGGCCTTCGGTGCTTACGTAGGTGCCGTTCTTCTCGGTGTAGGCCGCGCCCGGCAGAATGACGTCGGCGCGGGCGGCACCGCGGTCGCCGTGGCTGCCCTGGTAGACGACGAACGTGTCGCCGCCGATGGCGGCGGTGTCGAACTCGTCGGCCCCGAGCAGCCAGAGCAAGTCCACCCCGCCGCCCAGCATGTCCGGCAATCCCTTGCCGCCCGGCCCCGGCAGGAAGCGCAGGTCGAGCGCGCCGACCCGCGCCGCCGCGGTGTGCAGCACGTTGAAGCCGTGCCACTCCGGCCCGAGCATGCCGGTGGCGGCGGCGAGCTGCCAGCTTGCGGCCAGCACATGGGCCCCATCGGGTCGCGCGAGCGCGCCCTGACCCAGGATGAGCATGGGCTTTTTCGCCGCGTTCAACGTCTCGGCAAAGCTGTGCCGGCCGCGCAACAGGGCGGCGAGCGTCTCCGGGCCGGCGCCGATGTTTGCCGCGTCATAGGTCAGGTCCGCCGCCGGCCCGATCGTCGCGATGGACAGCCGGCCCTGCAGCCAGCGCTTGCGGATACGCGCATTGATCAGCGGCGCCTCGCGGCGCGGGTTGCTGCCGATGATGAGCAGCGCATGCGCCTCCTCGATGCCGGCGATCGAGGTGTTGAAGGTATAGAACTCGCGGCGGGCGACATCGGCATGCGCGCCATCCTGGCGGCAGTCGAGATTGGCCGAGCCGAGCGCTGCCATCAGGTCCTTCAGCGCCAGCATGCTCTCGGCATCGGCCAGATTGCCGGCGACGGCGCCGATGCGGCTGCCGTCGAGGCCGCGCAGCTTCGCCTCGATGGCGGCGAACGCCTCCGGCCATGACGCCCGGGCCAGCTTGCCGTCACGCCGCACCCAGCAGCTGTCCAGCCGCCGCCGCTTCAGCCCGTCGATGGCAAAGCGGCTTTTGTCGGCCAGCCACTCCTCGTTCACGTCCTCGTTGAGGCGCGGCAGCACGCGCAACACCTCGGTGCCGCGGGAATCGACGCGGATGGCGGCGCCCACGGCGTCCAGCACATCAACGCTGTCGGTCTTCCTCAGTTCCCAGGGCCGCGCCACGAACGCGTACGGCTTGGAGGTCAGTGCGCCGACCGGGCAGAGATCGATCAGGTTGCCCGAAAGCTCCGAAGACAGCGCCTTCTCCACATAAGTGCCAACCTCCATGTTCTCACCGCGGTTGACGGCGCCGAGATCGGAGACGCCGGCAATCTCGGTGGAGAAACGGATGCAGCGCGTGCAATGGATGCAGCGCGTCATTGCAGTCTTCACCAGCGGGCCGAGATACTTGTCTTTCACGGCGCGCTTGTTCTCGCTGTAGCGCGAATGGTCCATGCCGAAGCCGACGGACTGGTCCTGCAGGTCGCACTCGCCGCCCTGGTCGCAGATCGGGCAGTCCAGCGGGTGGTTGATGAGCAGAAATTCCATCACGCCGCGGCGGGCGGCGCGCACCATCGGCGTGTCGGTGTGCACCACCATGCCGTCGGCCACCGGATAGGCGCAGGAAGCCCAGGGCTTGGGCGGCGCCTTCTCGATCTCCACCAGGCACATGCGGCAGTTGCCGGCAACGGTCAGGCGCTCGTGGTAGCAGAAGCGCGGCACTTCCTTGCCGGCGGCCTCGCAGGCCTGCAGCACGTTGGAGCCGTTCGGGACTTCGACTTCGATGCCGTCGACGGTGACTTTTGCCATACCCCTACTCCGCCGCCAGGCGACCCGCCGCGGAGCGGTTGGGCTGGTTGATCGCCGCGGCGTGGGCGGCCTTGTACTGGGCGATGCGCTCCTCCATCACCGGACGGAAATGCCGGATCAGGCCCTGGATCGGCCAGGCCGCGGCATCGCCCAGCGCGCAGATCGTGTGGCCCTCGACTTGGCGTGTCACCTGCTCCAGCGTGTCGATCTCCTCCAGTTCGGCGCGGCCCTGCACCATGCGGTTCATCAGCCGCATCATCCACCCGGTGCCCTCGCGGCACGGCGTGCACTGGCCGCAGCTTTCGTGCTTGTAGAACGCCGACAGGCGGGCGACCGCCTTGATGATGTCGGTGGATTTGTCCATCACCATCACCGCCGCCGTGCCCAGACCCGACTTGACCTCGCGCAGGCTGTCGAAATCCATCAGCACGGTATCGCAGACGCTTTTCGGGATCATCGGCACGCTCGACCCGCCGGGGATGACCGCCAACAAATTGTCCCAGCCGCCACGCACCCCGCCGGCATAGATCTCGATCAGTTCGCGCAACGGAATGCCGAGTTCTTCTTCCACGTTGCACGGCTTGTTCACGTGCCCGGAAATGCAGAACAGCTTTGTCCCCACGTTCCTCGGCCGGCCGAGGGCCGAGAACCAGGCCGGCCCGCGGCGCAATATGGTCGGCGTCACCGCGATGCTCTCGACGTTGTTCACCGTGGTCGGGCAGCCGTACAGGCCCACCGCCGCCGGGAAGGGCGGCTTCAGCCGCGGCATGCCCTTCTTGCCCTCGATGCTGTTCAGCATCGCCGTCTCTTCGCCGCAGATATACGCACCCGCGCCGCGATGGACATAAAGGTCGAAATTCCAGCCAGAGCCGCAGGCATCGCGGCCGATCAGACCGGCTTCATAGGCCTCGTCGATGGCGCGCTGCAGCACCACCGATTCGTTGTAAAACTCGCCACGGATGTAGATGTAGGCGACATGCGCCCGCATGGCGTAGGCGGCGATCAGGCTGCCCTCGATCAGCGTGTGCGGATCGTGGCGGATGATGTCGCGGTCCTTGCAGGTGGCGGGCTCGGATTCGTCGGCGTTCACCACCAGGTAGTGCGGCCGCGGCCCGACCTCCTTCGGCATGAACGACCATTTCAGGCCGGTGGGGAAACCGGCGCCGCCGCGGCCGCGCAGACCGGACGCCTTGATCTCCTCGACGATGGTGTCATGGCCGCGGGCCAGGATCGCGGCCGTCCCGTCCCAGGCGCCGCGGGCGCGCGCGCCCCGCAGGAACGGATCGTGCAGCCCATACAGGTTGGTGAAAATGCGGTCCTGATCGCTCAGCATCCGCTCACTCCGCCTGCTCGAAGGTCAGCGAGGTCAGCGTGATGGGACCGCCTTCGGGCGCCGAAGTCTGCCGCCCCTTCGTCGAGCCCGGCGGCGGCACCTCGCCCCGCTTCAGCGCCGCCAGCAGGCGCTCGGTGCTCTCGGCGTCCATGTCCTCGTAGTAGTCGTCGTTCACCTGCAGGATCGGCGCGTTCACGCAGGCGCCGAGGCATTCCACCTCGGTCATGGTGAACAGCCCGTCCGCGCTGGTCTCCTTCCAGTCCTTGATGCCGGTGGCCTTGCGGCAGGCGTGCGTCACCTCGTCCGATCCGCGCAGCCAGCACGGCGTGGTGGTACAGACCTGCAGGTGGTACTTGCCCACGGGCCGGGTGTTGAACATCGCGTAGAAGGTGGCGACCTCGTACACGCGGATCGGCGGCAGGCCGAGCCGGACGGCGATCGCGTCCATGGCGACCCGCGGCACCCAGGCACTGCCGGTGGTGCGGCCCATCTGGCGCTGGGCAAGGTCGAGCAGCCCTAGCACCGCGCTGGCCTGCTTGCCGGCGGGGTACTTGGCCAGGAGGCGGGCAATCCGCGCCTCGCTCTCGGCGTCGAAGCTGAAACTATGTGGTGCCGCGCCGTGCTCAACCACGGTGGGCGCGGCGCTCTCGGTCCCTGCTGCCATGTTCTACCTGTCGATCTCGCCGAACACGATGTCGAGCGATCCGATGATCGCGCAACAATCGGCCAGCATGTGTCGCTTCGCCAGCAGATCCATCGCCTGTAGGAACGCAAACCCGGTCGGGCGGATCTTGCAGCGATAGGGACGGTTGGTACCGTCGGCCACCAGATACACGCCGAACTCGCCCTTCGGCGTCTCCACCACCGTGTAGGTGGTGCCGGCCGGCACGTGGAAGCCTTCGGTGTACAGCTTGAAGTGGTGGATCAGCGCTTCCATCGACCGCTTCATCTCGCTGCGCGTCGGCGGCGTGAACTTGCTGTCCTGCACCTTCACCGGACCCGGCCGCATCTGCGCCAGGCACTGGCGGACGATGTTCACGCTCTCGCGCATCTCCCAGATGCGGACGAGGTACCGGTCGTAGCAGTCGCCGTTGCGGCCCACCGGCACCTTGAAGTCCAGCCGCTCGTACATCTCGTAGGGCTGGGCGCGGCGCAGATCCCACGGCACGCCGGAGGCGCGCAGCGGCGGGCCCGAGAAGCCCCAGGCCAGCGCTTCCTCGGCACTGATCACCCCGATATCCACGGTGCGCTGCTTCCAGATCCGGTTGGCGGTCAACAACCCTTCCAGGTCGTCGATGAAGCGCGGAAAATGATCGGCCCAGTCGGCGATGCGCTCCTCCAGCCCGGCCGGCAGGTCCTTCGCCACCCCGCCCGGGCGGAAGTAATTGGAGTGAAACCGCGCGCCGGAGACGGCCTCGTAGAACTCCAGCAGCTTCTCGCGTTCCTCGAAGCCCCACATCGCCGGCGTGATCGCGCCCACGTCGAGCGCGTAGGCGGTGACGTTGAGCAGGTGGTTCAGGACCCGCGTGAGCTCGGAGAACAACGTGCGAATCCAGCTCGCGCGTTCCGGCACGGCAATCCCCAGCAACTTCTCGGTGGCGAGGGCAAAAGCGTGCTCCTGCGACATCGGGCTGACGTAGTCGAGCCGATCGAAATACGGCACCGCCTGAATATAGGTCTTGTACTCGATCAGCTTCTCGGTGCCGCGGTGCAGCAGACCGATATGCGGATCGGCACGCCCCACCACCTCGCCGTCCAATTCCAGGATCAGCCGCAGCACGCCGTGCGCGGACGGGTGCTGCGGGCCGAAATTCAACGCATGGCCGTCGAATTCAACTGTCGTGGTCACCGCTTTGGTCGTCACGGCGTTCGGGGTCACGGCGTTGACCGGCGCGTCGCCAGCAACGGTCCCGGTCACGACCCGGTCTCCTCAGCGCGGCTCTCACGTGCCTTCTCGTCGCCTGGCAGCGTGGTCATCGCCTCCCACGGGGAGAGGAAATCGAAACTGCGGAAATCCTGGGTCAGCCGCACGCGTTCGTACACCACCTGCTGGCGTTCCTCGTCGTAGCGCACCTCCACATAGCCGGTGAGGGGAAAATCCTTGCGCAGCGGGTGCCCCTCGAACCCGTAATCGGTGAGGATGCGGCGCAGATCGGGCTGGCCGTCGAAGGCGATGCCGAACAGGTCCCACGCCTCGCGCTCCCACCAGGTGGCCGCCGGCCAGATGGTGCATACCGACGGGACCGGATGCTGTTCGTCCGTGGTCACGATCACCCGCAATCGCTGGTTCAGCGACACCGAAAGCAAATTATAGACCACGTCGAAGCGCTCGGCGCGCTCCGGCCAATCGACGCCGCAGATATCCATGCACTGCTCGAAGGCAAAGCGCGGATCGTCGCGCAACACGAGCATCACCCGGGCCAGGTGCGTACGCCCCGCCACCGCCACGGGCTCGTCCTTTTCGAGATAGGTGCGGACGATGCCGGGCAATCCGGCGACCTGCGCCAGCAGCCCCTGGTCCGCGCTGCCGCCCTGCTGCACGCCTTCGTTCTGGAGGTCAGCCACGGAGGATGGTTCCGGTCCGGCGGATTTTCTTCTGCAACTGCATGATGCCGTAGACCAGCGCCTCGGCCGAGGGCGGGCAGCCCGGGACGTAGATGTCCACCGGCACCACGCGGTCGCAGCCGCGCACCACGGAATAGGAATAGTGGTAGTAGCCGCCCCCATTGGCACAACTGCCCATGCTGATCACCCAGCGCGGCTCGGGCATCTGGTCGTAGACCTTCCGCAGGGCCGGAGCCATCTTGTTGGTCAGGGTGCCGGCCACGATCATCACATCGCTCTGCCGGGGCGACGCGCGCGGGATGATGCCGAGCCGGTCGAGGTCATAGCGCGGCATGTAGGCCTGGATCATCTCGATGGCGCAGCAGGCCAGGCCGAAGGTCATCGGCCACAGGCTGCCGGTGCGCGCCCAGTTCACCAGCTTGTCGAGGTTGGCCACCACGAAGCCCTTGTTATCGATCTCGCCGGTGATGCCCTTGATCACCGCATCCTGCCCGGGACCGGGCGGCAGGGCCTCATAAGGGTTCAACCGGGCGAGCGGGGTCATGTCGGGGCTCATCGTCGTCACTCCCAATCCAAAGCGCCCTTGCACCACTCGTATATGAACCCGACCGTGAGAACGGCCAGGAAGCCGAGCATGGACAGGAAGCCGAACAGGCCGATATCCGCCAGGCTGACCGCCCAGGGGAACAGGAACACGACTTCGAGGTCGAAGATGATGAACAGGATGGCGACCAGATAGAACCGCACGTCGAAGCGGCGGCGCGCATCCTCGAACGGCTCGAAGCCGCATTCGTAGGCCGACAGCTTCTCGGGGTACGGATTCTGGCGGGCCAGGATGAGGGAGGAGGCAAGCATCGAGATCGAGATCAACGCGGCAATCCCGATGAACACCAGAATCGGGAAATAATCGGCGAGGATCGGCGCCATTGTCCATTCCTTATGGTGCGCCTGCTTACTGCGCCCGTCCGGCTGATAGCCGGAAAGGTCGCGAGGCTTTGTTCCTCCCCGCAGGGCCGCTGGACATTAACCGTAACGCGCCCGCGCCGCTATAGGGCGCGGCGCAACGAAACGTGGCAATCAGCTGCGGGGACAGCGCCCTTGGATCAACCCTGGAAGGGACGCTGCTGGCGCGAGTGACGGGGCTCGAACCCGCGACCTCCGGCGTGACAGGCCGGCGCTCTAACCAACTGAGCTACACCCGCAGCAGCAAGGCGGCGGGATGTAGAGCGGCCGGGGCGTCGCGTCAAGCCGCCGAGCGCGGATTACCGGGAACAATAAGCGAGGCCGGAATGGGCGGTGACGGGTTCGAACCGCCGGCCCTCTCGGTGTAAACGAGACGCTCTACCGCTGAGCTAACCGCCCGCCTGGACGAGATCCAGTGGTGACATATCGCAGCAGGCAGAATCGATAAAGGGCTGCCTGTGGAGACGCCAGAGCGATTGGGCAAACGGAAGGCCAGGGCTCTGCCCCATAGGCACTAGGTTAAGTTATTTCATTGATTTAATTGATAAAACAAAAAGGCCAGAGCTGTGTGGGAAGCGGCGCCTTCCACGAAGGCTCCTCACCGCTGGGATGACGGACGCGATCCACACCCGCCAGGGATTGGAAGGTTGCTGGCCGCCTGGAGTTTACCTTTTTTAATCAATGAGATCTCTTAACCTAGTGCCTATGGGG
>CAIXDS010000112.1 GCA_903918195.1 uncultured Acetobacteraceae bacterium
CGGGCACCCAGGCCGCCACGGTTCATCGGGCACAGCACCTGGATGTCGCGCACGGCATCGAGGCCGAACGCCCTTGGGATCCGGTCCCGCACGATCGTCAGGATCTTCTGCAGCCCGTCCTCGGGATCGGCGGCGTCGACAAAGTAGAAATCCGATCCAGGCCCGGCTTGGTCGAGCTCCGGCATCTGCCCGCGGTTGATCCGGTGGGCGTTGATGATCACCCGGCTCTCCGCCGCCTGCCGGAACACCTCGGTCAGCCGGACCACCGGCACCGCCGCCGAGCCGATGATGTCGGCCAGCACCTGTCCGGGGCCAACGGAGGGAAGCTGGTCCACGTCGCCCACCACCAGCAGCGCCGACTGGTCCGGCAGCGCGCGCAGCAATGCGCGCATCAGCAACACGTCCACCATGCTGGCCTCGTCCACCACCAGCAACTTGCAACTCAGAGGATTCGATTCGTCGCGCCGAAAGCCGCCCTTCGCAGGGTCGGTCTCCAGCAGGCGATGGATCGTCTTGGCTTCCAGACCGGTGCTCTCCGACAGGCGTTTGGCGGCCCGGCCCGTGGGGGCGCAGAGCGCCACCTCGGTCCGTTTGGCCATCAGTATCGTCAGGATGGAGCTCAACAGCGTCGTCTTGCCCACGCCGGGACCACCGGTTATCATCAAAACTTTCGAGGACAGTGCCATACGAACGGCCTGCTTCTGGCTGTCTGCCAACACGAGGCCGGTCTTGCCCTCGACCCATGGGATCGCCTTGTCGGCGTCGATCCTCGGCCAGGGCGTGCCGCCGGCGGCGAGGGTGCGCAGCCGTTCGGCGATCTCCTGCTCCGCCCGATAAAGCCCGGCCAGAAAGATGCAGCTTTTGCCGTCCAGCGCATCGGCAACCACATCGCCGGCCTCAAGTTCCAGGGCCAGCGCGGTCTCGATCAGGTCGGCCGGCACCTCGATCAGCGTCTCGGTCTGCGACGCCAGCTCCTCCGCCGGTAATCCGCAATGGCCTTCGTCCATCGCCTCGGCCAGAGCGTAGCTGATGCCGGCGCGAACCCGGATCATCGCCGTCTTCTCGATGCCAAGCTTTGCCGCGATCTGGTCCGCGGTGCGGAAGCCGATGCCGCGGATGTCGCGTGCCAGGCGGTACGGGTTCTCGCTGATCACCTGCACGGCGGTGGCGCCGTAGGTCTTGTAAATGCGCACGGCGCGGGAGGTGCCGACGCCGTTGGCATGCAGGAACAGCATGATCTCCCGGATCACCTTCTGCGCGGCCCAGCCGGCGACGATGCGTGCCGCGCGTTTGGGGCCGATCCCGGCCACTTCGCGCAGCCGGTCCGGCTGCTGTTCGATCAGGTCGAACACCATTTCGCCAAATCCGCGCACCAGCCGCTTGGCATAGACCGCGCCGATGCCGGGGATCATCCCCGAGCCGAGATACCGCTCGATCCCCTCCAGCGTGGTCGGTGGGCTGGCCTTCAGGAAGCTGGCGCGGAACTGCAGGCCGTGGGTCCGGTCGTTGACCCAGGTGCCGGTCAGTTGCACGAACTCGCCGGCGGCGATCATCGCCGCGTGCGCGACTACCGTGATCAGGTCCTTCTGCCCGCGCGCCTTCACCCGCAGGACGCAGAAGCCGTTCTCCGGATTGTGGAACGTCACCCGCTCCACCAGCCCGGCCAGCGCCTCCGATGTTGATGCGTCAGCCGTGTCCCCCCCCCTCCCCTCGCCCGACTTCATGGCACACTGCCAGCGGCTGGCAGGCTGGTCCCGAAATGCGATGGAACACAGCAGCGTGAGCGAGATCACCGGTGGGCCTCAAGCCTTATTCCGTCGTGACAGATACGATCCAGGCTGCGTCCGTGGCCCTGGAGGATCTCATCGGTCCAGCCAGAACGGCCGAGCTGGGCACGTGCCGTATCATCGGAAATCGTAGGCGAACGGTGAACCGGTGGCGCCGAAGCGGGAGCGTGAAGCGCAACCCGTGCTGCGCTACGATGCCTCCCGACCAAGGACGCACGAATGCCCAAGCCACGACGTACACCACCATCCCCTCCGCCTCCGCCCGAGAGCGACGAGGACCCAATCTGGGGC
>CAIXDS010000113.1 GCA_903918195.1 uncultured Acetobacteraceae bacterium
GCCCGGTCGCTGAACGTCGAACTGCAGAAGGCGCTGAACCCGCCAGGGGAGGAGAGGGTGGAGCGGTTCGGCTGGACGTTCTGCCCGGGCGACAAGGTCATGCAGGTCGAGAACGACTATGACCGCGAAGTCTACAATGGGGACCTGGGAATCATCAGCCGGCTCGACATGGAAGAGTCAGAGCTTCACGTCACCTTCGACGGCCGTGACGTTACCTACGGCTTCGGCGAACTCGACGAATTGGTCCTGGCCTATGCGACGACGATCCACAAGAGCCAGGGTTCCGAGTATCCGGCGGTGGTCATCCCGGTGACGACGCAGCACTACACCATGCTGGCGCGCAACCTGCTCTACACCGGCGTGACCCGCGGCAAGCGGCTCGTGGTGCTGGTCGGGCAGCGCAAGGCGCTCGCCATTGCGGTGAGGAACCAGGGCGCGCGACGGCGCTGGTCGAAGCTGCGGGAGTGGCTGGCTGGGCCGGCGCAAATCGCATGACCAGGCATGTGCTTCGCGCCGTCCGCCAATCAGCCCGGTCTTAACGCCGGTTGTTCTTCCTGGGCCGGCAGTGGCTGCCAGCAAGCCGGTCCAGGCGCGGGTTGAATTGCGCTGGGGTCAATCGCTGTAGCGGCTTCCGGGTCGGCCAGACCTGGAGGATGTCGGCGGAGTCTTCCGGTCCCGGACCGGATGCCGGGCCGATGATCCAGGTCGGCAGATCGCGGCGGGAGTATTCCGGGTACATGCGCCGCGCGTAGTCCTCGAAGCGCCCCGTGTCGGTCGCCCCTGGCGCGAACACCAGCATGGCCACGAAGGCGTTGCAGGTGCTGCACTGCATCAGCTTGCTCTCCACCACCTCGCCCGGCTCGACGGGCGGCGCCGGCGGCACGATCGGCCGCTTGTCGGTGGGGGATCCAACGATCTGCTCCATCTGCCGTGCGATCTCCAGCCCGAGCGGCTCGAAGATAACGCGGCGCTCGGCCGTCCGCGGGTCAGCCGGGTCGCCGGCCACTTCGCAGGAGATGTGCGTTGCGGCCTCCGGGCAGGCCCTGCAGCAGGATGCGCCCGAGCGCACCCAAGGTGCGGTGGCGGAACTCGTAAGCCCATTCCCCCCCGGCAGGGGCCGCTTTTCGAAGGTGATGTCGGGTGGCAGGGAGATCATGGGGCATCCCCGTCGTCGAAGGGCGAGGTCAGGTCTTCCGGAAACTGCCCGCCGCGTTCGACAAAGCGCTGCCACGTCGCCCGGCCCAACTCGCTGATGACCAGACGCCTGTCCGGTTCATATTCCGGATCGAGCAATCCCAGCCGGATCAGGGGCAGGATCGTGGCGTGTCCGAATGGCTTTTCGAGGCCGTCGCGCGAGACCAATTGCCAGCCGGGTCTGCCGCTTGGCCTCTGGACGGCGACGAGATGCCCAGACGCGCTCTCCGTGACCGGCGTCTCGCGCCCGAGGGCGAACAGGCAAATGGTCCAGAATGCGTCGCGTGGCCGCGGCGGGATCAGGATCCATTTGACCGCCTCGGCTGACCGCCCGGATGAGGTCCGGCCGGCCTCCGGCACGTCGTCGGTTGCAGCCGGGGGTGGTTGTTGGGCATCGATGAAGCCCTGAACGTAGGCGCGCTCCAACGCGCGCGCGATCGCGCCGGCCGTGTCCACGCTCATGCCGGCGCGGCGGTCGTAGCGATCCTTGTGGACGATATCGCGGGCGGTCTCGCGGAATGCGGCTGTCCGGTGTGGGGTCTTGACCGGCTTGTGCGCGCCGGGGAGTTTGGAATCCAGCCGCGGCACCAGAGCCTCCTTTCATCAATGGCCAGGGATATGATGCCCGATTCGGGTCGGCCCTTCCAATGGGGACGGACTTTGTCGCAGTGCGGTCAGACCCGTCTCGGTCAAGAACCCCCGCTATTCCGGCGGCGACACAGCGATCTCGACCAGACCCCGGGCCGGCATGCTTGCACCGCCGCCGGCAGCCTTACCTACCCCCGCTGCGGGCCGCTGCGGGCCGCTGCGGCAGGAGAGCAGGTACAGCCCGTCCGTGAGGCTCGGGTAATGGCCGAAGCGCATGCAAGCGCATGCATATCACCACGCCGCGATCGTCTCGCCCCGAAGCCGCACCTCCACCGAGCCAATCAGCACCAGGCCCCGCGCACGGATGAGGCTGCGCGCGTCGAACACGCGGCCAAGGTCGTGGAGCGAGAACGGAGCCGGCATCGGCATTGTGTCGATGCGCGTGGAGATGGCCAGGAGGCGAGGGGAGGGGGCATGAGCTGAGGGATAGTTCGGCGTGCTGCCGCCGGAACGCACGCGCGGTCTCGATCGTACCTGTCTTCACTGCCACGGCAGCAGCGGAATGGATCACCGTCGCAGCGGTTACTCGAGCGCTGTCCTCGCAAGCAAGGAGCGACGCCTCCAGAGGGCCGGTCCCCTTGCTCAGGTAGCCATCCTCGTCAGCGGGTCTACACCGAATCAGGGCGCGCCCCGATGACGTCGCACCGGTTGAACGTCACCACGGCCGCGACTCGGCCGTTGCCCGCGGCCGCCAGCGCTCACGCGTTATAGGGATCGTCGGGCTGAAGGAGATCTTCCGGAACTGTCCGTTTCGGTTGTGCGAAGTCACGCGGCCACAATCTCACAGAGAGACACGCTACCAGCAATAAATGACTTTTTGTCTCGTTCGAGACCGAAGCATCCGCCGCGCATGTTACCGTAAACAGTGCCAATCACGGCATCCCTTTACCTTCTTGTCTTTATTAAGAGAGCGGACTCCATTAATCACGTGAGACAACAAAGGCAATACAGAAGCGCTTGTAATACAATGTGGAGCCTCAATTTCGAGTGAAACCATATAGGCGTGACATTTGTTCAAAATCACGGTTGCGTGACCGAGATCATTCGTGCTCATACGCCGCCGAAGCAGAGACGACTGGGGGCTGAGCAACCGGGGAATTACAATCCTCTATCGTGGGTGAACTGTGTCTTTTACAGATGTGTCATTGCGCAATCAGCGATTCCAGGCCCATCTTGTGCCCGGCGCGCCTTGCGGCGGGAGCGAGTGCGTGTGGATGGGAGCGACTGGGTGGGCAACGCCTTCGAGGAAGCTGATCTGCGTTCGGCCCTCAAAGACGGCGGGCAGGTGCTCGGCGCGTTCATTGTCGCGCGCAGCGAGGAAGAATTCGTCATCTACCTCCGCTGCAACTGGATACAGGGCCGGGGCTTCCGGATTGTCCGGACCTGGCGCGGCCTGTCCGGCGACAGGAGTTTCAAGAACATGCAATCGGCGTGGTTCTTCATCCGGAAATTCAACTTTCGTGGCCGCGTCACCGTCTATCCCGCCGGCGATCCTGAGCTTCGGCAGTTCGTCGGCGTGTCTCCGTGCGACCTTGGGGAGTTGGCTGACGAGGTCACGGCTTTCAGGGATGGTGACCGCCCCGCGCCGGCACGGGCTGCGCGACGAGGCTCCCGGACGAAATAGGGTAGAGGCGATGATAGCGGCTGTGCTTGCTGCCGCGACTGCGATTGCAGGCCCGGCATGGGCCGATCCGCTCAGTGTCGGCGAGTTCGGTCAGCTTGCCTTGCGCTGCGGCGCGTCGGTTGCGCCGTCCACTCTCGCCTCGATCGCGCGGACCGAAAGTGCCTTTCAGCCACTGTCGATCAACGACAACACCACGGGCACCAGCGGTGTTCCCGCGACCCGTGACATTGCGATCCAGATCGCCTCGAAGCTGCTCGAGGCCGGCCACTCGGTTGACATCGGCATCATGCAGATCAACTCGGCCAACTTCGCCAGGCTCGGGCTGACGCTGGAAGCCGCCTTCGATCCGTGCAAGTCGGTTGCGGCCGCCGCCGTCATTCTTGTCGGCGACTATGCCGGCGGCGACACCCATGAGGGGCAGCAGGCGGCGCTTCGGGTCGCGATCTCCAGATACAAC
>CAIXDS010000114.1 GCA_903918195.1 uncultured Acetobacteraceae bacterium
AGATGCCCCGCGCAGCCACGTCCGTTCAACCCCCAACGCCGCCGCCACTGAGCCCGCCCAACGCCGAAGCCCGGCGCGCCAACCCATGCCGCGGCGTCAGAACACCCCCGCCAGTCCGCCCTCATGCATGATTGCGGCTAAAGCTTTCTGAGCCATTCAATGGAGACGAACTAGGATGAAAGTTGCGTCGGCGGACGGCGCAAGGGCTTATCTGCTCACAATGATTTGACGTGGCTTCATTCCGCAATATCAGGGCTAAGGAGAGCTTCCTCGACGTTAGCCGGAACAGTCCGAAACAAATCAGAGAGTTTGCTTGCATCTAAAACGGGAGATGACCGCATTTTTTCTTTCGCGTCACGCGACGAAATATCTATTTCCGTAAATTTTCCTTGAAGCTTTCTAAGATGAGCATAACAGCCAATATCTATTGCGAACGCTTGATATGTTCCTTCTTGCGACTTGTGTGTCAACGCCACAGCGCAGCTGTGAATGATGCGATAATCAAGCAGTCTATAAAATAAAGCTCTCCATTTATCGTTTTGCTGTAGCATCCGCTCCTGAACAACGAACATGTTTGTTCGCTTCTCCAAACAGAACTGTCGAATAATATAAATCCCTCTAATAAGGTCATCCTGCTCATCGCCCTTCGAATCCTGCTTTAACTCTTCAATTTTTCTCTCAAAATTCGATCGCGAGAGAATACGAACGTCATCCTTTCCAATTTTGTCATCTCGTGAGCTAACCTCGGGAAGGACTTCGTTAAACAGGGAAAGGACATCGCGGGGAACGCCACCGCCAGCCATTACCAATCGCGCAAAACCCTCTCCCTTAAACAGACCCTGAATTTCGTCTTCCGAAAGATCGGCTTTTTCTCCAAACTGCTTAAGTATCTTCCAGTTCTGGTCTAATACTTTATTAAAATCATTAAAAGTATAATCGATATTGATTGGCTGATAATCGTGGCGCTCTTGGGCGCCAATCGGCTGGCCATCGCGGTCGGCGTACAATGTTGAAGCGTGCCGCAACGTAGCAATTTTATAATAGAGCGGTACATCTTTACATAGACGGTGTATGTAATCAACGACAAACGCCTGATCTGTGCGCTTTAGATGGTATAAATCGTCAAGCTGTATTATGATGGCATCGGTTTCCGCCGATATTTTGAAGAAATCTCTTATCCGCTCCTTCAACTCCGGAAGCCATCGGTCAAGTTCCTGTAACTTTTCCCGATGAATTTTAAAGGATCTTTCAACTTCTTCTTTTTCATTTATCTTATTATTCGTACTAAATTTCATAGTTAGACGATCGATGTCAGTGCCTACCGACGCCTCGATTCCAGCCTCGTCGTTCGAAGAGTTCTTTCGCTTGATGTCCTCGTCTTGGACGTCCGCAGTGCGTTGTAAATTGGATAATTTTGCGATAATACTCTTAATAATATCTCTCGATCTTTTTTTCTTTCCAAACCATCCATGAAGATTACGCTCTAACTCACGGAAAAGGGAAGATAATATCTCAATTAAAACATTTGGGAAGCTGTGGCGTTTAAAGTCTTCGCAGTTCAAATATATCGATTTAATATTTGATCGTAATGCGCGCGAAGAGTGATGGAGAAGAAGAGTTTTTCCACATCCGCGGCGAGCGAAAATAGCATGGTTCTGTTTCGAGCATGCGTCTTGAAGTGCGTTTCCCACATTGATGTAATTTATTTGCTGCCCGTCGCGTTGCACGCGCAAATTCTCAGTTATAACTTCTCGAAGTCGAAGAAGCTTATTCTGGCCGGCCATGTTGGCTCCCGTAAACCCTGTCCAAAAAATCATGCGACTTTCAATCTACAACCGAAGGCGCATCCTTTCAATCCAAACGTTGGATCACTCGGTTTGTCTCCCTGCTCGCGTGTCGAAACGTATTCCAAATGACGAATTCTCTAATAACAACGCCTGGAGCATGGCCCTTCCGAAGTCGAGGTTGGGCCGGGCGCTATCCAATTTTCCGCTCTTGCTAGGTCAGATTCGGCTCGAAAACGCTCATCCGATTGGCTCCATTAGCAGAAAGCTTTTGGTTCCAAGGGATTTCTAAAGGAATGGGGTCAAGGGGCCTCTCGGCCCCTTGCGGGTCCAGGGCAGAGCCCTGGCCTTCCTTCCTGTCTATCCGAACGCCCAACCTTCAGCAGATACGCGGCAATTGTTCCCCCGCCAGCCAGTCCACAATCCGTCCGCCGCCGAACGTGGTTGTCATTTGCACGAACCGGTCCGAATCCGCCACGACCTCGCCGATCCGGGCGGCATCGCGGCCGAGCGGGTGGGCGCGCATTGCTTCCAGCAGCGGCGTCACGGCGTCGGGGGCGGCGATCGCCACCAGCCGGCCCTCGTTGGCGACGTTCAGCGGGTCGAGTCCGAGCAATTCGCAGGCCGCGGCGACTTGCGGGCGCACCGGGATGGATGCTTCCGACAGCAGCACGCCCACGCCGGATTGCTGGGCGATTTCGTTCAGGGTGGCGGCGAGGCCGCCGCGGGTCGGGTCGCGCATCAGGCGCAAGCCCCGGCCGGCGCGGGTTACCATGGTGGCGACCAGCCCGTGCAGGGCTGCCGAGTCCGACAGAATGGCGGTATCGAACGACAGATTTTCGCGGCATGACATGATGGCGACGCCATGGTCGCCGATCGGCCCCGAGAGCAGCACGGCATCGCCGGGCCGCGCCTGGTTACCGGACAGAAACAGCCCGGGCGGCACGAGGCCGATGCCGGCGGTGGAAATGAACACCCCGTCCGCCTTGCCGCGCTCGACCACTTTCGTGTCGCCGGCGACGATCGGCACGCCTGCTTCGCGGCTCGCCCGCCCCATGCTGGCGGCGATGCGGGCGAGGTCGGCGAACGGAAACCCTTCCTCGAGAAAGAAACTGGCGGTCAGGTGCAACGGCCGCGCGCCGGCCATGGCGATGTCGTTGATGGTGCCGTGCACGGCCAGCGAGCCGATATCGCCGCCGGGGAAGAACAGCGGAGACACAACATAGCCGTCGGTGGTCATCACCATGCGCCCGCCGGGCACGTCGAACGCCGCCTGATCGTTGCCCTGGGCGAGAAATTCGTTGTTGAACTCGGCATGGAAGATGTCGGCGATGAGTTGGGCCATCGCCCGCCCGCCGGCACCGTGCGACAGGTCCACCCGGCCGGTGCGGATGTCGAGGCGGCGGCTTGTCACGAGGCGAGCCGCGCCGGCTGGCGGAACCGGCCATAGCTCCAGGTGGCCGCGCAGGCTCCTTCGGACGAGACCATGCAGGAGCCCATTGGGGTTTCCGGCGTGCAGGCGGTGCCGAACAGCCGGCACTCGGCCGGTCGTTTTTTCCCCCGCAGGATGGCAGCGCATTCGCAGGCGGGGTTGTCGGAGGCGGAGGGGGTTTCCAGGGCAAACCGGATTTCGGCGTCGAAGCGGGAGAATTCGGACCGAAGCCGAAGCGCACTGTGCGGCACCCAGCCCAATCCGCGCCACTCGAAGCGGTCGCGCAGGTCGAACACTTCGGCCACGGCCGCCTGTGCCCGCAGATTGCCGGCTTCGGTGACGGCGCGGATGTACTGGTTTTCCACCTCGCAGCGCCCCTCATTCACCTGGCGCACAAGGAGAAGCACAGCCTGCATGACGTCGAGCGGCTCAAATCCCGCCACCACCACCGGCTTGCGGAACTCCGCGGCGACCGCCCGATAGGGTTCGGTGCCGATGACGGTGGAGACATGCGCGGGTCCCACGAACCCGTCGAGATGCACGGAATCCGCCGCATCCGTCGCCAGGATGGCGCGCATCGCCACCGGCGTCAGCACGTGGTTGCAGAACACCGAGAAATTGGCCAGTCCGTCGCGGGCGGCGCGCTGCACCGCGATGGCGGTGGGCGGCGTGGTGGTCTCGAAGCCGATGGCGAAGAACACCACTTCGCGCGCCGGTTCGGCGGCGGCGATGCGCAGGGCGTCCAGCGTCGAATACACCATGCGGATATCGGCGCCGGCCGCCTTGGCCTTCTGCAGGCTGTTGCCGCGCGAGGCCGGCACACGCATCAGGTCGGCATAGGTGCACAGGGTCACGCGCGGGTTGCGCGCGAGGGCGATGGCGGCGTCGATGCGCCCCACCGGCAGCACGCAGACCGGGCAGCCCGGCCCGTGGATCATGCGGATATCCGGCGGCAGCAGGTCCTCGATGCCGTAGCGCGAGATCGCGTGCGTGTGGCCGCCGCAGAATTCCATGAAGGCATAGGCGCCGCCGGGGGCGGCCTCGGCGCGGATGGTGGCGGCGAGCGCCTGGGCGCGCGCCGCATCGCGGTATTCGGTGACGTATTTCATCCGGCCGCCCCCGCTGTCATACCGGCACGCCGTCATGCGCGGCGATCGCCTCGTCCAGCAGCGCCAGCGTGCGCTCGGCCTCGGCCGCATCCAGACGGGTCAGCGCGTAGCCGACATGCAGAATGACGTAGTCGCCGACGGCCACGTCATCGACCAACGCCAGCGAAATGATTTTCGAGACGCCCTCCAGGCTCACCCGTGCCATGTCGTCGGGCAGCTTTTCCGTCACCAGGGCAGGGATGGCGAGGCACATGGCTCAGCCCGCCTGCAACGGCTGGGGGACGCTGGCCACGCGCGCGGCGCGCGCCTCGATCCAGGCGAGCCAGGCCGGCAGCCCCTCGCCGGTGCGCGCCGAGACAGTGAGGATCTGCAGCGCCGGGTTCACCCGCAGCGCATTCGCCATGCAGGCGGCGAGGTCGAAATCGAGGTGCGGCAGAAGATCGGACTTGTTCAGCAGCATCAGGTCGCTGGCCGCGAACATGTCGGGATATTTGAGCGGCTTGTCCTCGCCCTCGGTGACCGACAGCACCACCACCTTGTGCGCCTCGCCGAGGTCGAAGGCGGCCGGACACACCAGATTGCCGACATTCTCGATGAACAGCAGGCTGCCCGTGGCCGGGGCCAGCTCGTCGAGGGCGTGGCCGACCATGTGGGCGTCGAGGTGGCAGCCCTTGCCGGTGTTGACCTGCACGGCGGGGACTCCGGTGGCGCGGATGCGGGCGGCGTCGTTGCTGGTCTGCTGGTCGCCCTCGATCACCGCGATGGCGCGGTGCGGGGCCAGCGCCTCGATGGTGCGCACCAGCAGCGATGTCTTGCCCGAGCCGGGGCTGGACACGAGGTTGAGGGCGAAAATGCCGCGATCGGCCAGCCGCGCACGGTTGGCGCGGGCGAAGCCGGCGTTCTTGCTCAGGATGTCGCGTTCGATCCGCACGATGCGTTCCTGGCTCAGCCCCGGCACGTGCACGCCGGCCAGGCCGGCGCCGTAGTCGAGCGTGCCCGGGCTGGCATGCGTGTGATCGGCGGCATGCGTGTGGTCGTGGTCATGATGGTGGTGATGCCCGTGATCATGCGGATGATCATGCGTGTGGGCGTCGTCCTTCTGCTTCCCCGCCGGGGTGTCATCGTTGCAGCCGCACACCGTGCACATCACTCCACCTCCATTTCGAGCACCCGCATCTCATCGCCGCCCGTCATCCGCACCCGGGAGCGGCCGCAATCCGGGCACGGCGCAAACCGCTCGGCCAGCGCGACCTCGCGCTCGCAGTCGAAGCACCACCCGGCGCCGGCCACCCGCACGATGTCCAGCCGCGCCCCCTCGGCCGGCGTGCCGCGGCTGACCACGTCGAAGCAGAACCGCATCGCCTCCGGCTCGGCGCAGGCCAGCGCGCCGATCTCCAGCACCACCGCCCGCACGCGGAGGAAATTCTGCCGCCGCGCTTCGTCTTCGATAATGCCGATGACGCTCTCGGTCAGGGACATCTCATGCATCGGCGCCCTCCGTGAGGTCCAGCGTATAGGCGACGCAGGGATCGAACAGGCCGACCAGCCATCGTATCCGCTCCTCCGCCGCGGTGCCGGTGCCGAGGCGCAAGCCGGGCAGAGCATGGACGAGCGGACCATCGGGATGGAAGTTCCATTCGGTGGGGGCCAGCACGACGAAACGCGCGACCCGGCCCTGTGTGTCCACGGCGGTCACATGGTACAGCCGCCCGCGCGGTGATTCCACCGCGGCGAAGCCGGAGCCGTCCAGCAGCGTGCCGCGGGCGATCCAGGATTTGGGAGCCTCCTCGGCGTCGTTGTGCAGCAGCGTGGCGGCTTGCAGGATTTCCGCGAACCGCGCGGCCAGCCGGTCGCGCGGGGCCGCCGTGCCGAAGCTGCGGGCAAGCGGGCCGGTCTCGGGCCGGCGCAGCGGCAAATGCGGCAGGGCGGCATAGGCCAGCCCCGAACCGGCCAGCCCGGCCAGCACCGCGGGATCGTCGGCAGGCGACAGGCCGTCCACCGGCCCGGCCCCGTCCGCCTCCGGCCCGACGGCATCCAGCATCCGCATGGTCCAGCTTGCCGGCGCGGGGGGCGCCCCGTCCAGGCCGAGTACGGCAAGGGCACTGGCCAGGCCCGCGCCCTTCGCACCCGGCCGCGTCGCGATCAAGGCTGCCCGCAGCGCGTCCTTTTCCACCGGCGTGGTGGCAAAGCCCAGGCCGGCGGCGGTGGTGAAGGTTGAACGCAAATGCTCGCCGACCCGCTCGGTGGCGAGGTCTCGCACCGCCTCGCGCCGCGCGGCTTCGGTCATGGTGCGGCCGCGCGCGGCGTCGAGCGCAAAGCGCGCGGCGATGCGGTGGGAGCGGCCGCACAGCGCATACAGCCGTTCGACGGCGGCGGGCACGTCCGCGGCGGGGCGACCCACCATGGCCCGGCACAGCGACACCGGCCGCCGCGAGCGCAGTTGCGCCGAACGCACCACGCCGCCGGACAGGGCCACCTCCAGATGCAGCCCGCCCTTCATGCCGCCGCCCCCCGTCCGAACAGCAGGCCGCGCCGGCCGGCGGCCTGTTGCGGTGGCGCCGCCAGCACCGCTTCCAAAGCCGCCAGCGCGGTGGCGCGCGCCGCTGTTTGGCTGGCGAATTCGTGCATGGGCGAGAACAGCGAGGCCGCATCCACCCGCCCGAATGGGTCCACCTGCGCCACGGTGAAGCCGATCGTGCCAGCCGGGAAAAAGAAGTCCCGTTCCGCGCCGACCGGCAAAGCGGGGCGCGGCGGGGCGCCGGGCAGATCGAGCAGGGCCAGGTTCATGCACCACGGCGTCAGAAGTACGCCGAATGATTCGCCGGCCAGCGCGCGGAATCCGACCGCTTCGACGGCCAGTGCCGGGTTGCAGATCGGCAGCCCGGCCATGCGCAGGCGGCCGATCTCCCGGTAGCAGGCGGCCAGTCGTTCGCCCGCCTCGATCGCGGCTTCGTTCATTCCGCCAGTTCCAGAAAACGCTCCTGCGGGGCGTCGCAACGCGGGCAGCGCCAGTGGCCGGGCAGGGCGGCGAACGGGATGCCCGGCGGCACCTGCCAGACATCGTCGCCCAGCGCCGGGTCATAGACCTCCCAGCACACGCCGCATTCCATGCGCGGACCCGCCCCGCCGCTCACGTTAACCCCGCCGCTCACGCGAAATAGGCCGCCGCGATTTCGCGCAGGCGCGTCGCGGAGTCGCGGAAATCCTCGCCGGCCGCCAGCACGGCGGTGGGCACGTCGCCGATCTCCAGCGTGTCCAGCACCACCTCGCCGCCGGCGTTGCTGTACTGCACCGACCAGACATGCCGCGCCCCGGTCGCCAGCACCCGGCAGGAGCCATAGCCGCGCGCCGCCAGCACCACATTCCCGCGGCCGAGCCATGCCTGCAGATACAGCATGTCCGAAGCGGTCATCGGCAGCAGGGAAAAATTCATCACGTGGGAGGGCTCGCCCGGCTGCCAGCGCGCCATCCGGTCGGCGATCTCCGCCAGCAGCGGCATGACGTTCATGGCATCCTCGGGCGGCGTGCCGGGCACCACCGCGGGCGCCCCCAGCGCGGCCGCCTGGCGCACCGCCGCCGGAATTGCCGCGACCTCCACGTAGTCGCCCACAAGCTCTCCGGCCGGCCCCTCGAAGCGGACCCGCCACACCCCCGCCAGCACCGATTCCTGCATTTGCGCCACCACGCCGCCGGGCAGGGACGCGGTGGCCGACACCTCTCCCTCGCCCAGAACTTCGCCGAGCAGGCGCGTCTCGTCGGCGGAGAACGCGGTCACGTCGAACAGCCGCCCGGGTTCATTCTCGGCCTGCGTGTCCAGGCACGCGGCGATCTCCGGCAGCAAGGCGGCGACGCGCGGGCAGGCGAGGATCAGCGCCTCGGCGGCGCCGGTGGCCAGGAAGGCGGGGGCACCGGTGGCGCTGCGGCTGGGCGCGGTTTCCGGCGCGCCGATCGGGCGCACCGCCAGAGCCGATGCATCGCCCTCGGGGGCGATCCAGAACCCGGCCTTCATGCCGGCGCCCTTTCGGTATGAACGATACGCACCTCCGGCCGTGCCATCGGCGGCAGCACCGGCGCGTCGGGCGCGAGACAGGCCTCGATGCGCGCCAGATAATCCGACCAGTCGCGGATGCGCGGCAGCACGCCGACCGGATCGGCCCCGCGCGTCACCACCAGGTTCGGCAGCACCGCCACCCGGAAGCGCGGCGCCAGCGCCGCCTCGGCCGCCCGCGCGATCACCGCGGCGCCCAGGCGGCCGGCGAAGACGGCAAGCAATTCGGGCAGCACCACTGCGACATCCGCCGTTTCGGTCCGTTGGGCCGGGTCGCCGGTGAAGAACAGCAGCGCATGCGGATTTGCGGCGAGGAAGGCATCCACCGTGCTGGCCTCCAGCACAGGCAGCCCCGCACGCTCGGTGAGCGCCCGGATGAGCAGCGATGGCATGGTTCCCCTCCGTTCTTGTTCAAAATTGTTGAGCGAGGCGGGCTCCGTCAGCGCTTAGCACGTGACCGGGTTGGCGCGCTAACGGGCGCCCGGCCGCAGAAAGTCGGGCAGTTCCGGTTCACGGTCGATCAGGTCGGCGAATAAATGCTCGAAGGGTTGCCCCGCCAGGGCCGCCGCCACCCCGTCCAGCGCATCGTCGATCTGCCGCGCCTCCCCGGCCTCCAGCACGCGCACGGCGGAGTCCACGTGCACCAGCACCTGCGTGCCAGCCGGCACCGCGCCGACCAGCAGCATCGACACGCGCCGGACCTCGCCGCGCCGTTCGCACATCGCGGCGTGTTCGTCGCCCTCGACCACCGTCATCGGGATGCCGATGCACATCTCAGGCGGTGCCCCGGCGCTCGTAGGACGAAAAATCGATGTCGTTGCCGAGCAGCCCCGCCACCGGACTGCGGCGCGGCCCCAGCCGCACGCCCCATCCCGCAAGAATTTCCGCCGCCGCTGCCAGCGCCGGCGCGATCGCCGCCCGCACCGGGTCGGTCAGCGCGCCGCCCCAGGCCTCCAGGTCGAGCGGCTGGCAGCCCACCAGCGCGAGCCGGCGCGGTGCGCGGCCGAGCAGGTCGGCGGCACTCAGCACTTCCTGAAAGCCGGTCTGGTGCAGGCTCATCTTCTTGGCGCCGGTGAATTTCGGCACTTCGTCGTCATGCACCACATGCAGCGTGCCGGGCGGTAATCCGTAGTCGATGGCATCGAACACCAGCAGGTCATCGGCGGCCTCGACGTGCTGCACCAGGTACAGCCCCTGGGTGCCGCCATCCATCACCTCGACGCCGGGCGATGTTTCATAGGTGGCATGGAACGCCTCCACCGCCCGCACGCCGAAGCCTTCGTCGCCCCACAGGATGTTGCCGATCCCCAACACCAGCACGCGAGGTGTGGCGATCTCAGTCGTCACGATCATCGCGGAACTGCCGTTCGCCCGAGATCATGGTGGCGATCATGGTCTGCCGCGACATGATCTCCTCGCGCACCGCGGCGTAGATGTGCAGGATGGTGAAGGTCACGATCACCCACAGGCCGAGATGGTGCAGCGTGCGCACGTCCTGGCTGTTCGGGAACAAGGTGAACACCCAGCCGAACAGGCGGGCCTGCCAGGAATCGCGGCCCGCATCCTCGGAATACAGCGCGAAGCCGGTGATGATCATGCCGATATTGCCGAGCGTCACCGTGAAGAACATCGCGATATGCGCCAGCGGATTATGGGCGACGTATTTCTTCGGTTCCGCGGTCAGGAAGAGATACCATTTTGCCTCCCACCACACGCCCTTCCACCAGGTTGCACTCCAGAACGGCAGGTAGAAGATCTGCCGCGCGTGCCGGTTGCCCATGAACGCCCAGTAGATGCGCATCATGAAGAACACCGTCAGCACCTGCCCGGCGGCGAAATGGGCGAAGCGGATATAGCCGAACTGGAAATGGGCGCTGGCCTCGCCGGTTACCGAGGGCGGTGGCGCGCCGATCAGGTAGCCGGTGACGATCAGCACCGCGACACACAGCGCATTGACCCAGTGCCACACCCGCACCGGGGCCTCGTAGACATAGATGGTCGCCCCGCGGTCGGTCTGCACCCCGGCGAGATCGACCACGCCGCGGAACCGGCTGGAGCCATTCGTCCTGGTGGCGCCGCTCATGGCATCGTCTCCCTCAGCGCACGGTGACGGTGGCCATGTCCTGCCCGTCCGGCGACATGACATGGGTGGAGCAGGCCAGGCATGGGTCGAAGGAGTGCAGCGTGCGGATAATCTCCAGCGGCTGCGCCGGATCGGCCATCGGCGTGTCCAGCAGGGCGGCCTCGAAGGCACCGATATTGCCGGCCGGATCGCGCGGCGAGCCGTTCCAGGTGGTCGGCACCACGCATTGGTAGTTGTCGATCTTGCCGCCCTGGATGCTCACCCAATGGCCGAGCGCGCCGCGCGGCGCTTCGGTGAAGCCGACGCCGCGGACTTCCTTGGCCGGCCAGGTGTCCGGCGTCCATTTCTCCGTGTAGGCGGTGGCGAGGTCGCCGGCCTTGATGGAGGCCAGCAGCTTGTCCTGGAAGCGCCGCAATTCGTGCGCCGCCCACTGGCATTCCAGCCCGCGCGCCGCGGTGCGGCCGAGGGTGGAGAACAGCGCCCCCACCGGGACGTTGAGGTCGTGCAGCAGCTTTTCCACCGGCTCGCGGAACTGCGGCTTGTTCTGCGCGTAGCCGACCACCCAGCGTGCCAGCGGCCCCACTTCCATGGCGTGGCCGCGCCAGCGCGGCGCCTTCAGCCAGGAATATTTCGCCCCCTCGTCGATCTCGTGGATATCGGTGCGGCTGCCTTTGGTGTTCCGCCCGAGCGCATAATTGGGTTCGGTGATGCCGTCGAACGGGTGCAGGCCGTGCGCCTCGTCGGGATATTTGTACCAGGAATGGGTCACGAACTCCTGGATCTGCGCCGGGTCCTTCAGGTCGATCGGCTGCACTTCGGCGAGGTTGCCGTTGATGATGGCGCCCTGCGGCAGCAGCAGCGAGGCCGGCGAATAGTCGTTGGCGTGCTCGGGAATGTCGCCATAGGCCAGCACCGACCGGCCGGACAGCCCGCCGCCGTACAGCCAGTCCTTGTAGAACGAAGCGATCGCCTTCAGGTCGGGCAGGTACACCTGCTCGGTGAAGGTCACCGCCCGGTCAATAATGCCGGAGACAAGGTTCAGCCGCTCGATATTGACCGCGCCCGTCGCCCCGGCGCCATCGATGTTGATCGCGCACGGCACGCCACCCACCAGCCAGTTCGGGTGCGGGTTCTTGCCGCCATAGACGGTGTGGATCTTGACGATTTCCTTCTGGAAATCGAGTGCTTCCAGATAATGCGCCACCGCCATCAGATTGGCTTCCGGCGGCAGCTTGTAGGCCGGGTGCCCCCAATAGGCGTTGCGGAACGGTCCGAGCTGGCCCGACTCCACGAACCGCTTCAACCGCCCCTGCAGGTCGCGGAAATATCCGGGCGAGGACAGCGGCCAGTCCGATATCGACTGCGCCAGCGCCGAGGTGGCCTTCGGGTCGGCCGACAGGGCGGACACCACATCGACCCAGTCGAGCGCATGCAGATGGTAGAAATGCACGATATGATCGTGCACGTACAGCGCCAGCTGCATGATGTTGCGGATGGTGTTGGCGTTTTCGGGAATGGTGATCCCGAGCGCATTCTCCACCGCCCGCACCGAGGTCAGCGCGTGGGTGCCGGTGCACACGCCGCAGATGCGCTGGGTGAACGCCCAGGCGTCGCGCGGGTCGCGGCCTTTCAGGATCAGCTCGATGCCGCGCCACATCGTGCCGGTGGAGACCGCGTTGCGGATGACGTTGTTCGCGTCAACGTTCACCTCCACCCGCAGATGGCCCTCGATGCGGGTGACCGGGTCCACCACGACGCGGCGGCCGGAATTGTCGAGGCGGAAGCCGTTCGGCGTATTGATGTCCATGGCGGCTTCTCCCTCAGCGCTTCTTGGTCAGGCGGGTGACGGCGGTGACGGCGGCATGCGCCACCACCCCGGCGGCGACCACGCCGGCCACCACGCCGCCGACCCGGTCGGCGTTCGCCTCGATGCCGAACTGACGGACGTTGGACAGCCGGTCGTAGAACGGCCCGTTGTCCCAGAAGCCTTGCTCGGAGCAGCCGATGCAGCCATGCCCGGACTGGATGGGGAACGAGACGCCGTCATTCCAGCGCACCGTGGAGCAGGCATTGTAGGTGGTCGGGCCGCGGCAGCCCATTTTGTACAGGCAGTATCCCTTGCGGGCGCCCTCGTCGTCCCATTCCTCGACGAACTGGCCGGCATCGAAACTCGCCCGGCGGTAGCATTTGTCGTGGATTCGTTGGGAATAGAACATTTTTGGCCGGCCCTGTCGGTCGAGCTCGGGCAGGCGGCCGAAGGTGGTGATGTAGCTGATCACGCCGGTCATCACCTCGGCGATCGGCGGGCAGCCCGGCACCTTGATGACCGGCTTGTCGCGGATCACGCGGTCGATCGGCACTGCCTGCGTCGGGTTGGGCTTGGCGGCCTGCACGCAGCCCCAGGAGGCGCAGGAGCCCCAGGCCACCACCGCCAGCGAGTCCGCTGCCATCGCTTTCAGCTTCTCGACGAACGGCTTGCCGCCGTCGATGCAGTACATGCCGTCTTCGTTCAGCGGTGGGTTGCCCTCCACCGCCAGCACATAGCCGCCTTTATACTTGGTGCGGATATCGTCCAGGATCGCTTCGGCCTGATGGCCGGCGGCGGCCATGAGAGTATCATCGTAGTCGAGCGAGATCATCGACAGGACGACATCTTTTGCCAGCGGATGCGCCGAGCGGATAAAGCTTTCCGAACAGCACGTGCATTCCAGCCCATGCATCCAGATGATCGGCAGGCGCGGCTTGGTTTCCAGCGCATGGGCGATGCGCGGCGCGGCGGCGGGCGCCAACCCGAGGCTCGCGGCGGTAAGACTACAGAACCGGGTGAAGCTTCGCCGGGTGATCCCCTGCCGGCGGATCACCTCGTAGAACGTCTCCGTTGCCTGCGCCATTGTCCCTCGCCCCTGGCCGTTTCCTGCCGGATTTGTGTCGCATTGTTGCGCACGCGACCGGTCAGAAACCTGCATAGCAAGCCATGGGCCAGCCGGTCCAGCGGAACGAGGAATTGATTTCACCTTCGCCGGTCCCGCGCCGCCGGGCGGACGCGGAGCGACCGCTGCGGCTTCTTCCCCGGCCGGCGAGAAGCCGCTGCACGACACCGCGGCGAGAACCCGCCCCGCGGAAGGGCAGGTGCATCGCCGCGATCGTCGCGATGCTTTACTCGGCCGCCTTGGGGGCCATCCGTAACGGCTTGCTCGCCGCATGCGACCCATCGCCGGCCGCCGAGGCGACGCTCTGCATGCACTGCGCGCCGTTGGGGAACCAGGTCCGGGCGCGTTCCACGAACTCCTGCGCGGCGGTCTGGCAGGCGGCCGCGTCGGCAGCCATGCGACGGAATTCGCCGGATACCCATTCCTGCTGGGCCGTCATGAAGTCGGCAGGATCGCTGCTTGAGCGCAGGCGAGCGACCAGGTTCTGCGTCTCCGTCACGGCCTCATGGCGCCGGCGCAGCCAGCCTGTCATCGTCGTCTCGACGCTCAGCAGAAGATCGGCCTGGGCCTTAAGGACGGGGTCCGGGCCCACGTTAAGCAAGGTGCCGAAGATGGCCGCAGTGTTTTTCTGCTGCTCCGCAGCGCCTGCAGAAGCTGTTGTTTCGGTCATGTGGATTTTCCCTGACAATCGTGCGACAAAGGCGCGGGTTACGTGACGTGTCTCCGGAAAGAACGCGCCTCCCCTCCCTGTGGGCCACCCTTGCGTGCTGTCCAGGCGATGCAAGATGGCCGAGGGCCTCGTTTACGGCGTAGACCGCCGTAATCTTGTGATTTCTTCCCGAGTGAATCTGCCACCACAGGATCGCAGTGACAACCGCCAATTCAATGACTCAACCAGCAGCATTGGAACCGTCCGAAAATAAATCGCCTGAAATCAGTCATATGATCGATATGGCAAGATTAAAGTCAAGAAAATGTGAGAGTGCAAGGGTGGCGTAATTGGTGCCTGTCCTCGGTAACGGTGAACTAATGCGCTGTTCGGACCGTGCATGGATCGAAAGAGTATGGGATATGCTTTACCATGACCGCGGCAAGTCGATCCACGTCTGCGAACGCCCGCTTCCAGCGGCCCCGGCCTTGACGTCCGCCTCGCGACCGTGTTGCGGAGCTGGTACGGATGCCCGCAGCGGGCGGGATCGGAGAACAGCATGGACCAGACCGCGATCAAGGCCGCCGCCGCGGCGCGAAAAGCCTCGTGACGCAGGGCAATCCCTCCGGCCGCGGCCGGGCGATGTGGGCCGCGCTGCTCTCGTTCTTCGTCCCCGGGCTTGGCCAGGTCTATGCCCGCCGCCCGCGCGCGGCCGTCCTGTTCGCCGCTGCCTCCATCGTCATCGCATCGGCTTTCGTCGTGCTGCTGCAGGCGACCGGCCCGCTCACCCTCACGCCGGCGACGCTGGCGATGTTCCTGGCGCTGGCGCTCGCCACGCTGGCGCTGAACGGTGCCGCCGCGGTGCACGCCTGGCGCGCGGTGCGGCGCGGGCGCGATCCGGCGCGGCCGGGCTGGCGGCGCTCCACCTGGACCTGGGGGGTGGTGCTGGTGGGGATCAGCCTGGGTTTCGAACTGCTGCCCGGCGATCTCGGCTGGAACGCGTTCCGCGTGCCGTCGGAATCCATGCTGCCGACGCTGGAGGTCGGCGACCGCTTCGTCACCCTGGGCACCGAGGCCGCGCGTGCGGCGCTGACCCCGGGCGACGTCATCGTTTTCCTGCTGCCGCGGGACCGCAGCACCGACTACGTCAAGCGCCTGGTCGCCATGCCCGGGCAGACCGTCGAGATGCGGCATGGCCGGCTGTGGATCGACGGACAGGAGGTGCCGCACGAGGATCTCGGCCCGGCCGCTCCCCCAGCCGACCCAGGCGCGCGGCGCTGGCGGCTGACCCTTCCGAACGGGCGCCGCTACGTGGTGCTGAAGACCGGCGAGACCGGCATGCTGGACAACACGCCGGCCACCACGCTCGGTCCCGACCAGCTTTTTGTCATGGGCGACAACCTCGACAACAGCCTGGACAGCCGGGTGCCTTCCGCGGTCGGTCCGGTGCCGCGCGAGCTGGTGGTCGGCCGTGCCGCGGTGATCTTCTGGAGCGGCGACCCCGCTCGCATCGGCACCGAGGTGCGCTGAGCCGGCCCGCGCCGCCGCCGGCATGCTGTCGGCGCTTTTTCGCTTGCATCGGTCCCCCACTCTCCGCTGCACTCCGTTTCGCAACCTGCAGGGATTGGGGGGACACGCCATGGGATCAAATACCGGGGCATCATTCACCGGCGGCTGTCTTTGCGGCCGGGTGCGCTACACCGTCAGCGCGGCGCCGGCCTTCACCGGCATCTGCCATTGCCGCAACTGCCAGCGCTTCACCGGTTCAGCCTTCGAGACGGTGCTCGGCTTTCCCAAGGATGCGGTGCAGATCGAGGGGGAACGGAAGATCTACCAGGATACCTCCGATACCGGCCGGCCGGTGTATCGCGGCTTCTGCCCGAACTGCGGCTCGAGCGTGACCAGCGAGGTCACTGTCATGCCCAACATGCTGATGATCCTGGCCGGCACGCTGGATGATCCCGCTGCGGTACAGCCCACCATGGAGCTGTATTGCAGCAGCGCGCAGCCCTGGCTGAACCTGGCCGGCGAGCGGAAACGCTTTTCCCACATGCCGGGGTAGGCCCGGCCGGGGTACGGCTCACGTCAAGGAACAGCCTTGGAATCGGCGACAATCTGGCTAGCCGTGCAGGTTCTGGCGAGATAGGCAAGGTAGTCGTCACGCTGGGTTGCATAGGCGTCTTGCGCCTGCTGGTCCGGCAGGTCGTCGGCGTGGCGCAGGCTGGCCGCCGAGGCACTCAGGTCGATGACCAGATCGGCGGTGGCGAGTACGGGTGAGACCATGCTCAGCAGGAACCAGCCACCGACGATAAATCCGGAGACTGCCCCGGCGGTGGCCACGTTGGTCGGGCCGACCAGGGGCAACACCAGGTAGTGACCGGTTGGCAGGCCGGCCGAACACAACGCCTCCCCGAATTCAATTTCCTTGCGGTGGATGCCCAGGCTGCTGGCGACATCGAAAATTCCGCCAAGTCCGAGCGTCGAGTTAATGAGCAGCCGGCCCAGGGAGTCCGTCGCCGCCGGGTTATTGCCGGCCAGCCAATGAGCGACCACGAATTCCGGCTCGGTCAGGTTTTCGTAGACGTTGGTCCCGGCTATCCGCAGGTGCTCCGGAATCCAGGTTCCGGCGAATCCGGCCAGCGGATTGATCACGTAATCGACCGCGTAGTCGTTGAAGGTAAACATCGCCCGGTTGACCGGTTCCAGGGCATCGGCACGCGCCGGGCTGGCCATGAGCAGCCCGGCAACCAGCGTTGCCGCGGCCAGGCAACCGCTCGCGACATATCGCCCGTCCGGAATCAGTCGCATCATCGTCTCTGTCCTCGCCGTGGGTAAAAAATCGCAAGAGGATCACGCACGTGCTGTCTCATATCATACATTGCGCACCGGGCATTGCCCCGCGAGGGTGGTTTTCCCTGGTGTTCAGCAGAATATTTCGTCAGGATGTTGGTTGTTGCAGCCGAATTAATTTATTGTGCAGCGCTGCCTCGGCGAGCGGATACGCACGTCACCAGAGATTTATCGCCTTCTGGGTGGTCATGCCAGCAAGGCTGCTGACCACCGCCATCGTGCAGCCGAGCGCGGTCGCGCCCACAACATAGCCGAGCGCCGCCGGCGCGGCGATTCCGGTCGGCGTGACGCCAAGCGCAGGCAGGTAGGCGACCATCGCACCCGCCGAGCCGCCGCCAGCGCAGGCAACCGCCAGCGAATCGAGCGTGATGAAGTTGTCGCCCCGGCGGATCAGCAGAACGGTTTCCTGCACCGCTTCACTGAGGGGGCCAGTCAAAAGCAGGATCAGCGTGAGGTCAAACATCTGCGCTTGTCCACGCCGGATCGGCGTGGCAATCAGGATCAGCGCCAGGAAGCCCATCAACGCGGCACGCAGCCCAACCTTCCCGAGGCGGCGAAACGATCCGGAGAAACACCATGTCACGCCGCTTGGTCGCTGCCATCGTGGTGATGTCATTTCTGCTGTGGTCCTTCAATCCTGGCATGGCGATGGCGGCAGATCCGGCGAATACGCCCGCCCGGCCAGACTATTTTATCAGTGCGGGAACGATCATCATAGGCTGCACCGCCGGCGCCGCTGCGGGTGGTCTGGCCGCCGGCCTGCCCATCACGGCGGCGATCGCCACCGGCGCGGCCGTGGTGCCGGCCGCCTGGGCGTTCATGACCAGCATTACGATCCTTGGCTGCGTGGTTGGTGCCGCCAGCAGTGGCGTCGCCATAGGGACCGCCTGGCTATTGGAGCGGACCCACCTGGAATGAGTCGGCGCCCAACAGCGTGACCTCGCGCGATGTCGCCCACGGGACACCGGCCGGGCGGGGACGGCCCGGCACCGACCGATCCGCTTGACGCCGCCCCCCCATGCGGCCACAAGCGGACGGTAAAGACGGCCCGCGCCGGGAGGAAACATATGGATTTCAGCCTGACCGAGGAGCAGCTTGCCTTCCAGCATACCGCGCGCTGCTTTGCGCGCGAACGGCTGCTGCCGAACGCCTCGCGCTGGGACGAGGAGCGGCATTTTCCCGCCGAGGAACTGCGTGCCGCCGCCCATCTGGGTTTCGCCGGCATCTACGTGGACGAGGAGTATGGCGGCAGCGGGCTGAGTCGGCTGGATGCTGCGCTGATCTTCGAGGAACTGGCCGCGGCCGACCCGTCCACGGCGGCGTTCCTGAGTATTCACAACATGGTGGCCTGGATGCTGGCGCGGTTTGGCGACGACTCGCTGCGCATGCGCTTCCTGCCGAAGGTGCTCGATGGGGATCATTTCGTCAGCTATTGCCTGACCGAGCCCGGATCGGGCAGCGACGCGGCGGCGCTACGGACGCGGGCGGAGCCGCACGGCAACGGCCATTACCGGCTGAACGGGTCGAAGGCGTTCACCTCCGGCGGCGGCGTCGCCGACTTGTACGCGACCATGGTGCGCACCGGCGAGGACGGCCCGCGCGGCATCTCCTGCGTGGTGGTGGAGAAGGGCACGCGCGGCCTGTCCTTCGGCAAGCCGGAGCGCAAGATGGGCTGGAACAGTCAGCCCACCACATCGGTGACGTTTCAGGACTGCCTGGTGCCGGTGCAAAACCGGGTGGGGGCGGAAGGCGAAGGGTTTCGCTTCGCCATGATGGGTCTCGACGGCGGGCGCATCAACATTGCCGCCTGCAGCCTGGGTGGCGCGCGGGCCTGCCTGGAGGCCGCGACGGCGTATGTGAAGGAACGGCGCGCCTTCGGCCGCACGCTGGGGGATTTTCAATCGCTGCAGTTCAAGCTGGCCGATATGGCGACGGAACTGGAAGCCGCCCGCCTGATGGTGCACCGGGCCGCCGTCGCGCTGGATGAACGTGCCCCGGACGCCACGCTGCGCTGCGCGATGGCGAAGCGCTTCGCCACCGATATCTGCTTCCGCATCTGCGACGAGGCGCTGCAGTTGCATGGCGGTTATGGCTACATCAAGGAATACCAGATCGAGCGCTACCTGCGCGACCTGCGCGTACATCGCATCCTGGAAGGCACCAACGAAATCATGCGCGTGATCATCGCGCGCAAGCTGCTGGAGGCGGCATGAAAATCGCATTCATCGGCCTGGGCAATATGGGCTTGCCCATGGCGGTCAATCTGCTCAAGGCGGGGCACGCGGTGTCCGGCTTTGATCTTGTTGCGGCGTCGTTGCAGCGCCTGGTGGAATATGGCGGACGCGCCGCGGCGACGGTCGCCGAGGCGGTGGCCGGCGCGGAGGCGGTGGTCACCATGCTGCCGGCCGGCAAGCACGTGGCGGGGGTGGTGCCGGAGATTCTCGCCGCGGTGCAGGGCAAGCCGCTGCTGATCGACAGTTCCACCATCGACGTCGAGACGGCCAGGCGCGTGGCGGCGCAGGCGGCGGAGCATGGCATCGACCTGTTGGATGCCCCGGTTTCGGGCGGGGTGGGCGGCGCTGCCGCCGGCACGCTGACCTTCATGGTCGGCGGCACCGAGGCGGCGTTTGCCCGCGGCTTGCCGGTGCTGCAGGCGATGGGAAAGACCATCGTGCATGCCGGCGGCCCGGGCGCCGGGCAGTCGGCGAAAATCTGCAACAACATGATCCTCGGCATTTCCATGATCGGCGTGTCCGAGGCGTTCGTGCTGGCCGACCGGCTTGGGCTCGACCGGCAGAAACTGTTCGACATCGCCTCGAAATCCTCCGGCCAGTGCTGGTCGCTGACCAGCTATTGTCCGGTGCCCGGTCCGGTGCCCAATTCGCCGGCCAATCGCGGCTACCTGCCGGGCTTTGCCGCGACTCTCATGCTGAAGGATCTGCTGCTGGCCCAGCAGGCGGCGGAGGCGGGCGGAGCACCCACGCCACTGGGGGCGCACGCGGCGCGGATTTACCAGGCGCTGGTGGAAGTCGGCGAGGGTGACCGCGATTTTTCCGTCACCTATGAGTATCTTTCCGACCTGTACCGCGCTGAGGCCCCCTGATGTCCGGCCCGGCGTTCAAGGCGGCGCGGGATTTTCTCCTCGCGCACCGCAACGACTACGCGACCGCGTATGCCGGTTTCCGCTGGCCGGCATTGGATCGCTTCAACTGGGCGCTCGACTGGTTCGATGCCGAGCTGGCGCGCGGCGCGCTTGCTGACAGCCCGGCGCTGCGCATCGTCGGGCCGGGCGCGGCGACGCTGAGTTTCCGCGACCTCGCCGAGAGATCGAACCGGGTGGCGAACGGGCTGCGCGCGCTGGGCGTGCGCCGTGGTGATCGCGTGCTGGTGATGCTGGGCAACGTCGCGCCGCTCTGGGAGGTGATGCTGGCGGCGATGAAGCTCGGCGCCGTAGTGGTGCCGGCCACCACGCTGCTGACCGCCGAGGATTTGGCCGAGCGGGTCGCACGGGCGCGGGTGCGCTTCGTGGTGACCGCGGCGGCGGATGCCGGCAAGCTGGCCATGCTCGACGCCTCGGTGCCGCGCATTGCCGTGGGCGAGGCGCCGGCGGGATGTGTGGCCTACGAAACGCTGTTGGCGGAATCAGCCGATTTCGCGCCGGATGGGGAAACCTCGGCGGACGATCCGCTGCTGCTGTATTTTACCTCGGGCACCACGGCGAAGCCGAAGCTGGTGCTGCACAGCCACGCTTCCTATCCGGTCGGCCACCTGTCCACGATGTACTGGCTCGGGCTGCAGCCCGGCGATGTGCATCTGAACATCTCCTCGCCGGGCTGGGCCAAGCATGCCTGGTCGTGCTTCTTCGCCCCCTGGAACGCCGGCGCCTGCGTGTTCATCGCCAACCAGCCGCGTTTTCATGCGCGCAGCCTGCTGGATGCGATCAGCGATCACGGCGTGACCACGCTGTGCGCGCCGCCGACGGTGTGGCGCATGTTCATCCAGGAAGATTTGTCCGCGCGGAAGATGCAGCTGCGGGAAGTCTGCGGTGCCGGCGAGCCGCTGAATCCCGAGGTGATCGACCAGGTGCAAAAAGCCTGGGGCCTGACCATTCGCGACGGCTATGGCCAGACCGAGACCACCGCGCAGATCGGCAATTCGCCCGGCCAGCTGGTCAAGCCCGGATCGATGGGGCGCGCGCTGCCCGGCTATGTCATCCGCCTGCTCGATGCCGATGACCACGAGGTCGAGGAAGGTGCGGTGTGCATCGCGCTGTCGCCGCGCCCGCTGCCGGTGATGCGCGGCTACCAGAACGACGAGGGTGGCATCGATCCGGTCGAGGGCGAGGTGTATCGCACCGGTGATGTCGCCAGCCGCGATGCCGATGGTTATCTGACCTATGTCGGCCGCGCCGATGACGTTTTCAAAGCCTCGGACTATCGCATCAGCCCGTTCGAGCTGGAGAGCGTGCTGATCGAGCACGCAGCGGTGGCCGAGGCCGCCGTGGTGCCGGCGCCCGATGCAATGCGCCTCGCGGTGCCGAAAGCCTTCGTCGCCCTCACGGCGGGGCACGAGCCGGGGCGCGAGACGGCGCTGTCGATTTTCCGCCATTTGCGTGCCCGGCTCGCGCCGTACAAGCGGGTGCGTCGGCTCGAATTTGCCGACCTTCCGAAGACCATCAGCGGAAAAATCCGCCGCGTCGAGCTTCGGCGTGCCGAGGCTACCCGCGCCGGCCGGTCCGACGCCGAGTGGCGCGAAGACGATTTCCCCGAACTGCAGGGTTGACGCACCATGGTTGCCAACACGGCCTACGGGCTCGATTTCGAACTCGGCGACGACATCGACATGCTGCGCGACACGGTGCGCCGCTTCACCGATGCCGAGATCGCGCCGCGTGCGGCTTCGATCGACCGCGACAACAATTTTCCCGCCGATCTGTGGCGCAAGATGGGCGATATCGGCATCCTCGGCATTACCGCGGATGAGGAATTCGGCGGCGCGGCGATGGGGTATGTCGCGCATTGCGTGGCGATGGAGGAGGTCAGCCGCGGTTCGGCCTCGGTGGGCCTGTCGTACGGCGCGCATTCCAATTTGTGCGTGAACCAGATTCGCCGCAACGGCACGCCGGCGCAGAAGCGGCGCTATCTGCCCAAGCTGGTCAGCGGCGAGCATGTCGGCGCGCTCGCCATGAGCGAGCCGGCGGCGGGTTCGGACGTGGTGGGCATGAAGCTGCGGGCGGAGAAGCGCGGCGATCGCTACGTGCTGAACGGTACGAAATTCTGGATCACCAACGGGCCGACCGCCGATGTTGTGGTGGTGTACGGCAAAACCACGCTTGATGCCGGCCCGCGCGGTATCACCGCTTTCCTGGTCGAGCGCGAGTTTCCCGGATTCTCCTGCGCGCAGAAGCTGGACAAGCTGGGCATGCGCGGCTCGGACACCGGCGAACTGGTGTTCGAGGATTGCGAGGTGCCGGCGGAGAACGTGCTGGGCGCGGTGGATGGCGGCGTCGCCGTGCTGATGAGCGGGCTCGACTACGAACGTGCGGTGCTGGCGGCGGGGCCGCTCGGCATCATGCAGGCGTGCCTCGATATCGTGTTGCCCTACGTGCATGAGCGGCGCCAGTTCGGTCAGCCGATCGGCGAGTTTCAGCTCATCCAGGGCAAGCTTGCCGACATGTACACGACGCTGAACGCGGCGAAATCCTACGTCTACACGGTGGCGAAGGCCTGCGACCGCGGCCGCGCCACCCGCAAGGACGCGGCCGGCGCTATCCTGTATGCGGCCGAGCGTGCCACCTGGATGACGCTGGAAGCGATCCAGATTCTTGGCGGCAACGGCTACATCAACGACTACCCGACGGGCCGGCTGTTGCGCGATGCCAAGCTGTACGAAATCGGTGCCGGCACCAGCGAAATCCGGCGCATGCTGATCGGGCGCGAACTGTTCAAGGAAAGTGCCTGATGGTCCTGCCGACGACCGCTGACCCGCGCAGCGCGGAGTTCCGCGCCAATGCGGCGGCGATGGCGGAGCTTGTGACCGATCTGCGTACCCAGGTGGCCCGCGCGGCGCTGGGCGGCGGTGAGCAGGCGCGCAAGCGACACCAGGACCGCGGCAAGCTGCTCCCGCGCGACCGGATCGACGCGTTGCTCGATCCCGGCACGCCGTTCCTTGAACTCTCGCAACTCGCCGCGCACGGCATGTACGGCAACGAGGTCCCCTGCGCGGGGGTGATCACCGGCATTGGCCGCGTGGCGGGGCGGGAATGCGTGGTGGTGTGCAACGACGCCACGGTGAAGGGTGGCAGCTATTATCCGCTCACGGTAAAAAAGCACCTGCGGGCGCAGGAGATCGCCGCCCGCAACCATCTTCCCTGCATCTACCTGGTGGATTCCGGCGGCGCCAATCTACCCAACCAGGACGAGGTGTTTCCCGACCGCGACCATTTCGGCCGGATTTTCTTCAATCAGGCCAATCTGTCCGCGGCCGGCGTTCCGCAAATCGCGGTGGTGATGGGCTCCTGCACCGCGGGCGGCGCCTATGTGCCGGCCATGGCGGAGGAAACCATCATCGTGCGCGGCCAGGGCACCATTTTCCTCGGCGGCCCGCCGCTGGTGAAGGCGGCAACTGGCGAAATCGTCACCGCCGAGGATCTGGGCGGGGCGGATGTGCACACGCGCGTGTCGGGTGTGGCGGACCATTTCGCCGAGAACGACGCCCATGCGCTGGGGATCGCGCGGCGCGTGGTGGCGTCGCTGAACGCCGAGAAGAAACCGATCGTGGCGGCGCAGGCGCCGGTGCCGCCGCGCTACGACCCGTCCGAACTCGGCGGCATCGTGCCGGTCGATCGCCGCCGTCCCTACGACGTGCGCGAGGTGATCGCCCGCATCGTCGATGACAGCCGGCTGGACGAGTTCAAGCGCCTGTATGGCACCACCATCGTCACCGGCTTCGCGCATGTCTGGGGCTATCCGGTCGGCATCGTCGCCAATAACGGCATCCTGTTCAGCGAGAGCGCGCTGAAGGCGGCGCATTTCATCGAGCTGTGCGCGCAGCGGCGGATTCCCTTGGTGTTCCTGCAGAACATCACCGGCTTCATGGTGGGGCGCAAATACGAATCGGGCGGCATCGCCAAGGACGGCGCGAAAATGGTGACCGCGGTCGCCACCGCGCAGGTGCCAAAATTCACCATCATCATCGGCGGCAGCTTCGGCGCCGGCAATTACGGCATGTGCGGCCGCGCCTACGAGCCCAACTTCCTGTGGATGTGGCCGAACGCGCGCATATCGGTGATGGGCGGCGAGCAGGCCGCGAGCGTGCTGGCGACCATCCGCCGCGACGCCATGGAAGCGCGCGGCGAGGCCTGGCCGGCCGAGGAAGAAGAAGCGTTCAAGCGGCCCGTGCGGGCGCAATATGAAACCCAGGGGCATCCCTACTACGCCACCGCCCGTCTGTGGGACGACGGCATCATCGACCCTGCGGAAACGCGGCGCGTGCTGGCGCTCGGGCTCTCGGCCGCGCTCAACGCGCCGATCCCGGCAACGCGCTTCGGCCTGTTCCGGATGTAAACGGAATGTTTTCCAAGCTCCTCATCGCCAATCGCGGCGAGATTGCCTGCCGGATCATCCGCACCGCTCGCCGGATGGGGATTTCCACCGTTGCGGTCTTTTCCGATGCGGATGAAGGCGCGCTGCACGTGGCCTCCGCCGACGAGGCGTATCGCATCGGTCCTGCCGCGCCGCGTGAATCCTATCTGCGCATCGAGGCCATTCTGCAGGCCGCCCGGCGCAGTGGTGTGCAGGCCGTGCATCCGGGCTACGGATTCCTCTCCGAAAACGCCGGCTTCGCCGAAGCCTGCGCCGCTGCCGGACTGGTGTTCGTGGGTCCCCCCGCCGCCGCCATCCGGGCGATGGGGGGAAAGAGCGAAGCCAAGGCGCTGATGGAGCGCGCCGGCGTGCCACTGGTGCCGGGCTATCATGGCGCCGACCAGGACCCCGACCTGCTGGCCAGCGAGGCCGCCCGCATCGGCTTTCCCGTGCTGATCAAGGCCAGCGCCGGCGGCGGCGGCAAGGGCATGCGCATCGTGCGCGATGCCGCCGAATTTCCCGCGGCACTGGCCGGGGCGAAGCGCGAGGCGGCGTCCTCCTTCGGTGATGATCGCGTGCTGGTGGAGCGCTATCTGCAGCGTCCCCGGCATATCGAAATCCAGGTATTCGCCGACACCCACGGCACGTGCATCAGCCTGTTCGAGCGCGACTGCTCGGTGCAGCGGCGCCATCAGAAGGTGATGGAGGAGGCACCGGCGCCCGGCATGACGGAAGAAATGCGGGCGGCAATGGGCGAGGCCGCGGTCGCGGCGGCGAAGGCAGTTGGCTATGTCGGTGCCGGCACGGTCGAGTTCATTGCCGAGGATGACCGCTTCTACTTCATGGAAATGAACACGCGCCTGCAGGTCGAGCATCCGGTGACCGAGGCGATCACCGGACTTGACCTCGTCGAATGGCAGTTGCGCGTCGCGGCGGGCGAAAAACTGCCGGAGACAACGGGAAAAATCGACGGCCACGCCATCGAAGTGCGGCTCTACGCGGAGGACCCGGCGCGCGATTTTCTTCCCTCGGTCGGCAAGCTTTCCCATCTGCGTCTGCCTGCCTCCGTGCGCGTGGATACCGGCGTGCGCTCCGGCGACCGGATCACGCCCGACTACGACCCGATGATCGCCAAGATCATCGCCCACGGGCCGGATCGCGCCGCCGCCCTGCGCCGCCTCGCCGCCGCTTTGGCGGACACCGAACTGGCCGGGGTGCAGACCAATCTCGGATTGCTGCGCGCAATCATCGCGCATCCTGAATTCGCGTTCGGCGGCGTGGATACCGGCTTCATCGGCCGCCATGCGGATACGCTGCTGGCGCCGCCGGCCGCACTGCCGGCGCCGGCTTTCGTGGCCGCCGCACTCGGCGTGCTGCAGGCCCGTGCGGCGGCGTCGGTGGTGCAAGGCGATCCGCACTCGCCCTGGGCCGGCACGGAGTCCTGGCGCCTCAATCTCGACGGGATGCAGGCGGTGACGCTGCGGTCCGCCGGCACCACGCATGTTCTGCGGGCCACGCAAAGCGCCGGCACCTGGGCCATCGAGCATGACGGTACGGTGTATTCCGCGGCGCTGCTGGCGGAGCCGGGAAAAACCCTGCTGCGATGCGGCGACGTGATCTCTCCCGTCTCCGTCTGGGCGGACGCCGGTCAGGTGACGGTCGTGCTGCACGGCACGACCACTGTTTTCGACCGCATCGATCCGCTCGCCCCGCCGCACATGGAAAGTGCCGGCTCCGGCCGCGTCATGGCGCCGATCCCGGGCCGCGTGGTCAGCGTGCTGGTGCAACAAGGCGACGTGGTGGCGCGCGGGCAGGTGCTGGTAGTGGTTGAGGCGATGAAGATGGAGTTAACTCTCACCGCGCCGGAAGACGGGACGGTCGCCGCCGTGCATTGCGCCGTCGGCGACATGGTGGAGGAAGGCCGCGACCTCGTCGATTTTGCTGACGCGCTCCCGTAACAAGATACCGCACTGCGGCGGACCGAAGATTGCCCGGCGCCGCCTTCCGGCAGTGCCGATCTTGCCGCGCCACCGCGCCGCGCGCAGTCTTGCTTCTTTCACGTGCGCTCGCGCCTGGGTGTCTGGATAGGGTGCAGTCTCTGCCCCAAATCTGGATGATCAGGGCGGAAGCCGTGAGGGGCAAAGAATGAAACACTCGGCCGTTTCCCTCGACGACAAGTACAGGACCGGGCTCGACCGGGTGTATCTGACCGGCACCCAGGCGCTGGTCCGCCTGCCGCTGCTGCAGCGTCAGCGCGATCTGTCGGCCGGACTGAACACGGCCGGCTACGTTTCCGGCTATCGCGGCTCGCCGCTCGGCCAGGTCGACATCCAGATGTGGGCGGCCCGCAAACATACCGAGGCGCACCACATCGTTTTCCGCCCCGGCGTGAACGAGGAACTGGCGGCGACCGCGATCTGGGGCACCCAGCAGGTGCCGCTGCTGCGCGGCGCGACCTGCGACGGCGTGTTCGCCTATTGGTACGGCAAGGGGCCGGGGGTCGATCGGGCAGGCGATGTGTTCAAGCACGCCAACTACGCCGGCAGTGCGCGCACCGGCGGCGTGCTGCTGATGGCCGGCGACGACCACGCCTGCAAATCCTCCACCATCGCGCACCAGAGCGAGCTGGCTTTCGTCGCCGCCGGCTGTCCGGTGCTGGTGCCGGCCGATGTGCGCGACCTGCTGGAACTGGGCTTGCACGGCTGGGCGATGTCGCGCTGGTCCGGCCGCTATATCGGCTTCAAGACGGTGGCCGACGTGATGGACAGTTCCGCCAGCATTGCCTTCGACCTCGCCGGCTTCGTCGTGCGCAATCCCGAAGGACCACACCCGGACGGCAATATCCGCCTGCCCGATCTGCCGCTGGAGCAGGAGGCGCGGGTGTTCCAGGTCGGGCTGCCCGCGGCGCAGGCCTATGCGCGGGCCAACCGGCTCGACCGCATCGTGGTCGATGCGCCCGGCGCGAAGCTCGGAATCCTGACGGTAGGAAAATCTTATCACGACACCCGCCAGGCGCTGGCCGAGCTGAGCCTCGGCGACGGGGCGCGGGCCGGCATCCGCCTGCTCAAGCTGGCGCTGGCCTGGCCGGTGGACCCCGAAATCGTGCGGCATTTCGCCACCGGGCTCGACGAGATCGTGGTGGTCGAGGAGAAGGCGCCGCTGGTCGAGCAGCAGTTGCGCAACATTCTGTACGCGCTGTCGATCCGCCCGCGCATTCTGGGCAAGACCGACGAGGCGGGCGCGCCGCTGCTCAAGCGCCATGGCGATCTGTCCGCCGCCGAGATTGCGTTGGCGTTGGCCCGCCGCATTGGACGATTCACCCGCACCGAATCGCTCAGCGCGCGCGTCGCATTCCTGACCGAGCAGGCGGCGCGGCTGGAGCGCACGCAGGTGGCGGCGCAGCGCAAGCCGTTCTTCTGCTCGGGCTGCCCGCACAACACCTCCACGCGCGTCATCGACGGCAGCCGGGCGCTGGGCGGCATCGGCTGCCACACGCTGGCGGTGTGGATGGACCGCAGCACCGACACGTTCAGCCAGATGGGCGGCGAGGGCATGGCCTGGCTCGGCCAGGCGCCGTTCACCGAGGAGACTCATGTTTTCGCCAACATGGGCGACGGCACGTATTTTCATTCCGGCCTGATGGCCATCCGCGCCGCCGTCGCGTCTGGCGAGAACATCACCTACAAGCTGCTGTTCAACGACGCCGTGGCGATGACCGGCGGCCAGCCCCTCGATGGCGGGCTGACGGTGCCGCAGATCACAAGGCAGCTGGCCGCCGAAGGCGTCGAGCACATCGTGGTGGTCACCGACGAGCCAGAGAAGCATGCCGAGGAGACCGGCTTCGCGCCGGGCGTGAGCGTGCACCATCGCCGCGAGATGCAGGCCATCGAGCGCGAATTGCGCGACACGCCGGGCTGCACGGTGCTGATCTACGACCAGACCTGCGCCAGCGAGAAGCGGCGCCGGCGCAAACGCGGCACCTATCCGGACCCGCCGGTGCGCGCCTTCATCAATGCCGCGGTCTGCGAGGGCTGCGGCGATTGCTCGCGCACCTCCAACTGCCTGTCGGTGGTGCCGCTGGAGACCGAATTCGGCACCAAACGCCGCATCGACCAGTCGTCCTGTAACCGCGATTTCTCCTGCATCGAAGGATTCTGCCCGAGCTTTGTCACCGTGCATGGCGCGGCACCGGTGCCGCGTGCACGGGTGGTTCCTGAGGCGGCCGGACTGCCGGCGCCGCGCCTGCCGTCGCTCGACCGGCCCTGGAACATCCTGGTCACCGGCATCGGCGGCACCGGCATCGTGACCATCGGCGCGCTGCTGGGCGTCGCCGCCCACAGCGAGGGTCTGCGGGTGACGGTGCTCGACCAGATGGGCATGGCGCAGAAGGGCGGCGCGGTGACCAGCCATATCCGCATCGCCGCCGGCACGGACGCGGCGGAGGCGGCGCTGCACGGGTTGAAGGTGGGGCGGGGTGCTGCCGACCTGCTGCTGGGCTGCGACCTGGTGGTCTCCGCCGGGCGGGACACGATCGCGGCCTTGGGATCGGGCGTCACCCATGTGGTGCTCAACACCTACGAGGCGCCGACGGCCGATTTCGTGCTCGACACCGACACGCGCCTGCCATCGGCGCAATTGCGGCGCAGCATCGGCGAAGCGGCCGGGGAGGCGCCGGTGTACCAGGTCAACGCCACCGCGCTGGCCGCCGCCCTGCTCGGCGATTCGATTGCCACCAATCCGTTCCTGCTCGGCTTCGCTTGGCAGAAGGGGCGTATCCCGCTGTCGCTCGACTCGTTGATGAACGCCATCGAGCTGAACGGCACCGCGGTGGAGCTGAACAAGGCGGCGTTCACCTGGGGACGCTGCGCCGCGGTCGATCCGGCGCGGGTGGCGGCGGCGGCCGGGGTGCCGCTGGAGAAGCCGGCGCCGAAATCCCTGGACGAGATCATCGCCATCCGCGAGCGGCATCTGATCGCCTATCAGTCGCGTCACCTGGCGGAGCGCTACCGCAATCTGGTCGAATGGGTGCGGGATGCCGAGGGCCAGCGCTTCTCCGGCGGCACGGTGCTGACCGAGGCGGTGGCGCGCTCCTATGCGAAGCTGCTGGCCGTGAAGGACGAATGGGAGGTGGCGCGGCTGTTCACGGCACCGGCTTTCCGTGCCGCGCTCGGCGCCGAGTTCGGCGCGGTGGAGCGGCTGGAGTTCCATCTGGCGGCGCCGCTGTTCGGCCACCGCGATCCGGCGACCGGGCAGGTGGTGAAGCAGTCCTACGGCGGCTGGATGGTGCTGGTGTTCCGTGTGCTTGCCGCCCTGCGGTTCCTGCGCAACACGCCGCTGGACCCGTTTGCCCGCTCGGCCGAGCGGCAGAGCGAGCAGGCATTGATTGCCGAGTACGAGGCAACCATTGCGGAGGTTCTCGACCGGCTGTCGCCGGCGACCTTGCCCACCGCGGTGGCGCTGGCGGCGTTGCCGGAGCGGATTCGCGGCTTCGGCCACATCAAGGAACGCAGCATGCGGCTGGCCGAGGCGGAGCGGGAGCGCTTGCTGGAACGCCTGCGGACACCCGAGCGCGCAATGGCCGCCGAATAGTACAGGTCGCTGGAAGTGTGGACCCTATTCCGTCCGGGGAGGTCGCGCCCTTTCGGCGCTCGCTGCCTGGCAGGCTCAATGGGGTCAACACTTCCGGCGAGATGTACTGGTGTGCTACAATCGGTCTTTCGTTTGTATGACTTCTATCGAGAGGCATCGTGTCCAAGTTACACCCAACCCACCCGACATTGCGTAGCCCCCAATGGACCAAGGAGGTATTCGATGCTGCTAGCCAGCCGAAGGCCTGGATGAACGTTGCACGCCGCCTGCGCGCCTCGGCCGACGTTATATTTGAGCGGGAGAATCATGTTGCCGCCCGCTTCTATGATAAATTGTTCCGTAGCCGTCCAACTAGAACGAACATGCAGTCGGAAGAATTTGACTGGTCGAACTTCCCGCAGCTGAATTTTGACGCGGCGTTCATGCTCATGGCATTCGCAATTGAGAGCCTGTTGAAGGGGATTGCTGTGGCCAAAGGTCTTGTGCATTTTTCGGCGCAGGAATTGCCAAAGCCCCTTAAGAACCACGATCTTTGCAGGTTGAACGAGTTGACTGCCCCACGGGCCGAGATCGCACGGCATATACTCGATACCCTCACCTACATGTCCGAATGGCGAGCACGTTATCCGATCCCAACGTCGGTAGAGAAATTCTGGCCCATGCACAGCGATGGAACAATGAAGGGCGGTTCCTACAGTTGGCCTTAGGTATCCCCTCATTTTGAGAATGGCCAACGATATCAAGAGCTTGCGCCATCGCCTCCGAACGGCCAACCGATTGATATTGCTGCGGCTTTTCAAAATGAGGGGATACCTGAGACAGTTGGCCAGATTTTAACACGGAAATCGTAGCCTACTGCGATGAACTCGAAGCCGAACTGCGGGAGCTAGCTTAGAAGCCTCGGCGGGCATTTTGACCCTTATTGTCTCCGCAACTTCTCAAAGAACTCTTGGGTAATGAGTGACGGATACATATCGGAGCCCTCCATCACCATCAAATCAAGGATGGATGTGGCCCCAATGACGTAAGTCTTGTTCGCCGTTATCTGTAAGCCCGACCTCTGGTTATCTGTAAGCCCGATCTCTGGCCTGAAGCCAAGATGGTGATAGATGGCGCGCCGCCAACTAAACCTTCTGTTCGGAGATAGGTCGTGAACCCCTGCTGCTTGAAAACTGCATCTCCCTCGTTGCGCAGGGAGGCGATTACGTCGTCAGGCACCCTTCCATGAAAATAATCGCAAGATGCGGAGATAGTCGGAGCGCCATTGAAGGGAGGCGTAATGTAGCGAACGCCTTGCTTGCCCCCGGTCGTAAGAATTTGATTTTCTGGAGGCATTGGAAAAAACGTGGCGAATTCACAATTTTCAATCTCTCTCCTGTAGCCTATATCGTAACTTAGAACTAAAGAAAACTCAGGACCGTGCATATTTGCGAGATACAAAGCAGAAATGTTATTTATCGCGTTATCACACCAAACTTTGGCATCGCCGATGGTTGGAAATTCCCTCACCAAATAAGCGCGCGCTTTTTGGGTCGAGATATCTTCGAAGAGCGATTGCATCTTATTTCTATTTTGGATTCCCTCGACAGCCTCGGTAACGGCCATCGCCTTCAATTGTGCCATAGCGACAATTGACGAATTGGCGCGCCGCAGGTCGCGTTCTGCCGTCTGATAGGCGTTTCCTCCAACCTTCTGAGCGCAAACGTTCATCAATCCGTCCTGGACGGCAAAAATCCCGGTCATGCGACCCGCAGCCTCAACCAACTTCTCATCCGTCTTCCCGCGTCCAAAGTCCGCTGCTGAGCTCGTATTCGAAGTCAGCCAACCAAGGGTAAGGACGAGGATGAGGCCAGGGGTTGTTTGCGTGACAAACTGGCGAGCCGACCTTCGGTTGTCTGTGTTTCATAGCCTGGGCTTCTTGCCTCGCGGTGATGCATGCCAGTCCGTGGCCGCAACGTACGCCTATGTGGGTGTCGATGCGATACCAATTTACCTTGTCGCCGGATCGAATGCTACCGTCCGCTTGCCGTCATCTCAGGACTTCTCCATGAAGCCCAGGCCGTACGGCGGGTCTGTCACGACCGCGTGGAAGGTGCCCTCCAAGCCGTCGACGAGCATGATCTGCATCGCCTCAATGCAGTTTCCCCCCCCGGTAGTAGGCCGCTTTATCACGATGGTACTTTGAACGGATGCAAGAGACCGGGGTTACCTTGTGCCGCCGCGGTCAACTGGCTCCATATCGTCTTGGATTCCAACGGCAAGGAAGCGGCCATCACCCTCGATCACTTAGCAGATTCCGGTTGGTTGACCAACGGACTGGAGGTGCCGACCCCATTGAGCCTGCCAAGCAGCTCGGGCCGAAAGGGCGCGACCTCACCGTACGGAATAGGGTCTGCACCTCCAGCGACCTGTAATAGGCTCTTGTGAGGAATAGCGACCAGGGCACCATCGTTCCCTGGTCGTGCCTCGAGCCTGAATCGACTCGTGCGCGGATCAGTTGTCCGCGAGGGCGTGCAAGGCGTCCATCAAAGGATCGCCCGAAACGGTGATGATGCCGGTAAACGGGTTGTCGAACTCGGTAAGCAGGAAAACCGCAAAGGCCAGCGCAACGGCGCAGAGCAGCAGGAAGATCGCCACCAAGATATTGCGCGGCGCGAATAGGCCGAGCCCGGCGAAGATCAGCATCAGCCAGAACACGAGGACGCCGAGTTGCCAGCCCGATACTGTCGGGCCGGTCCGTTCCTCCATGGTCCAGCGCGTCTGCACGATGGCATGCGATTCGGCCTGGGCCTGGACGACGAGCCTTGAAACCGACAGCCCGCTGCCGAGGCGTTCCAGCGACGCGTCCAGCTCGTCCTGCAGGTCATCGGCCATGCCGGGATCGCCGCGGAACGGCGCGTCCAGTTCGGGGAAGGTGTCGCGCACGAGCGCGGTGGTGAGGCGGAACAACAGCTGGCGGGATTCGACCGCGTGCGGGCCGATATGGCGCAGCGTGCGGTCCAGGTCCTCGATCTGCGCGCTGAGCCGGCGCACGTCCCGGTCGGCGCTGTCGAATGTCGATTTCAGCGAGGCGATGCCCATGCCGAGCATCAGCGCCGCCAGCACGGCAACCAGGCTGATCACCCGGCGGATGACGTCGCCCGACTCGCCGGAAACCAGCATGGCCGGCGCCCGGGCGCGCACGGTGGCGACGCCCAGGGCCGATCCGACGAGGGCGACGAACACCAGCACGCTGATGGCGATGGCGGTCAAGGAGCCTGGGTCCCAGGCCGCCTTGGCCGCGCCGGCGAGCCGCGCATCGTCATGGGAGGGTCTTTCGTGGTCACGCTGTGAGCCGTAACACACGCGACCGCGCCGGCAAACGACGGCCTCACTTTCATCGCTTACATCATCGGCTCCAGGGCGCCGCCCTGGCCATCCCCCCCCGTCACGCCGCCAGGGCGTTCTCGCCATCAAGCGTGGCCGCGACCGCATGCACCACGGCGGCGATGCGCACCGCGGCCTGCACCTGTTCGCGCCCGAGCCCGGCCTCGATGACCACGCGCTCATGTGCCTCCAGGCACATGCCGCAGCCGTTGATGGCCGAGACGGCGAGCGACCACAGCTCGAAATCCGCCTTGTCCACCCCGGGCTTGGCCATGATGTTCATGCGCAGCCGCGCCGGCAGGCGGGAATATTCGCCGCCGACCAGATGGGTGAAGCGGTAATAGATATTGTTCATGCCCATGATGGCGGAGGCCGCCTTGGCCGCAATCAGCGCCTCCGGGCTGAGCTGCGGGCCGAACTCGCCGACCAGCGCCCGGGTCGCTTCGGCGTTGCGCGAGGCCAGCGCGCTGGCGACGAAACTGCCGGCCCGCTGCTGCACGGTCAGCACCGGTTCGGTCGCCAGCGAGCCGAGGTTGAGCTTCAGATCCTTGGCGTACTCCGGCAGCCGGGCACGCAGCGCTTCGAGCGACATGGCAAATCCTTTGATGGAAAAGGGGAGGGCCGAACCCCTCCCCACCCTTGGACCGCTGCGCGGCCCAGGGCCGCGATCCGGGTCGGCGTTCGGAGCAGCCGGGATCAGGCCGCCTGCTCGAAGATCAGCTGCGGCTTCAGGGTCTGATGGCCCTTTTCCCAGTTGCACGGGCACAGCTCGTCGGTCTGCAGGGCGTCGAGCACGCGCACTACTTCCTGCGGGTTGCGGCCGACATTCAGCCCGTTGACCGCCACCCACTGGATGGTGTTGTCCGGATCGACGATGAAGGTCGCCCGCAGTGCCACGCCGGCGTTCTTGTCGAGAATGCCGAGCGCCGCGGACAGCTCGCGCTTGATGTCGGCCAGCAGCGGGATCGGCAGGTCGCGCAGGTCGTCGTTGTGCACGCGCCAGTTCAGGTGAACGAACTCGCTGTCGGTCGAGACGCCATAGACCACCGCGTCACGGTCGGCGAACTCGCCGGCCAGCTTGCCGAAGGCGGCGATCTCGGTCGGGCAGATGAAGGTGAAGTCCTTCGGCCAGAAGAACACGATCTTCCACTTGCCGGCGTCGGACTCGCTGGTGATGTCGGTGAACGACTTGCCGGGACCGCCGAGACCCTCGGCACCGCCCTTGACGGCGGCGAGATTGAAGGCGGGAAACTTATCGCCAACGGTGAGCATGGGGTTCGTCCTTCCTGTCGCGAAGGCCCCTGGGGGGAGGGGCCGTTTCGGTGTGCGGATGCGGTATGGCGGGAAGTGGTTGAACGTGCCAATGAATTGTTTTGTTCGGTTTGATCGGTTGTATCGATGACGCCCCTGCCTTCGCCGCAGCAGCTCCGCTATCTGCTGGCGCTCACCGAGCACCAGCATTTCGGCCGTGCCGCCGAGGCCTGCGCGGTCACCCAGTCCACTCTCTCGGCCGGCATCCTCGCCCTGGAACGCCAACTGGACGCGCGGCTGCTGGAACGCGATGCCGGCAAACGCGTGGTGTTCACCGCCCTCGGCCGCGAGATCGCCGCCCGTGCGAGGGCGGCGCTGCGCAGCCTGGAAGCGGTCGCCGAGGCGGCGGCCACCGCGCGCGCGCCGATGAGCGGGGCGTTGCGGCTGGGCGTGATTCCCACCATCGGCCCGTTCCTGCTGCCGCGCCTGATGCCGGCGCTGCGCCAGTCCTATCCGCGGCTGCGGCTGTATCTGCGCGAGGACACCACCGACCGGCTGGTGGCGCAGTTGAATGACGGGCGCCTCGACCTGTTGCTGCTGGCGCTGCCTTGCGCCAGCGCCGGGGCGGACACGGTGAAGCTGGCCCGCGATGCATTCTTCGCCGCCTTGCCGCCCGGCCACGGGCTGGCGGCGCGCGACACCGTGCCGGCAGCGGCGCTGCAGACCGAGCACCTGCTGCTGCTGGAAGACGGCCATTGTCTGCGCGACCATGCGCTGGAGGTCTGCGGCTTCGCGCGCGGCGAGGGGCCGGCGCGCGACCCGGCCGAGCCCGACGGGTTCGCTGCCACCAGCCTGCACACGCTGGTGCAGATGGTGGCGGGCGGGCTCGGGGTGACGCTGCTGCCGCGGATTGCCGTGCAGGCCGGCATCGCCGCCGGGACCGGCCTGGTGCTGCGCCCGCTCGCCGGCGCCGGCGGCTGGCGGACGCTCGGCCTGGCCTGGCGCTCCCAGTCTCCCCGGGAAGGCGAGTACCGGGCGTTGGTGCCGCTGATGGCGCAGGTGGCCGGGCCGCATGCCGCGTAGGGCGGTTCATGGCTTTGCGTCAGCGCCGCCCCGGCATCGTCCCCATATAGGTTTTCTTGAAATCGCCCTATTTGCCGCGCTCCATGCTGCCCAGGATCGCAGGAGGATGCTTATGGCTACCCCGCGCATGTCTTTGTCCCCGCTGGCTCATCGCCTGCTGGCGCCGGTGGCTCTGCTGGCCATGCTGGCGCTCGGCGCTTGCGTGGTCTCCCCGGCCTATGGGCCGGGTCCCTATGGCGGCGGCTATTACGCGCCCGGCTATGCTTATGCGCCGGCGCCCGTCGTTGTCGGCGGCGGCTGGTACGGCGGCGGTGGCGGCGGATGGTATCGCGGGGGGCGCGGCTGGTAGCACGAACGCCGCCCGGCCGGACGGGCGGCGAAGGGCGAATGAAAAAAGGCCCAGGGAGGTCCGCTCCCTGGGCCTTTTTGCCGCTGCCGCTGCCGCTCAGTGCCCCAGCGACTTGACGATCTCCTCGGTCATCTTCTTGGCGTCACCGAACAGCATCATGGTGTTGGGGCGGAAGAACAGCTCGTTCTCCACGCCGGCATAGCCCGAGGCCAGCGAGCGCTTGATGAACAGCACCGTGCCCGCCTTCTCCACGTCCAGGATCGGCATGCCGTAGATCGCCGAGCTTTTGTCGGTCTTGGCCGCCGGGTTGGTCACGTCATTGGCGCCGATCACATAGGCCACATCGGCGGTGCTGAACTCGTTGTTGATGTCCTCCAACTCGAACACCTCGTCGTACGGCACGTTGGCTTCCGCCAGCAGCACGTTCATGTGCCCCGGCATGCGGCCCGCCACCGGATGGATGGCGTATTTCACGTCCACGCCTTCCTTCTTGAGCAGGTCGGCCATTTCGCGAACGGCGTGCTGTGCCTGCGCCACCGCCATGCCGTAACCCGGCACGATGATGACCTTCGACGCGTTCTTCATGATGAAGGAGGCATCGTCGGCCGCCCCCGCCTTGACGCTGCGCTGCTCCTTGCCGCCGGCCGCGATCACGCCGCCCTCGTTGCCGAACCCGCCCAGCAGCACGTTGATGATGCTGCGGTTCATGCCCTTGCACATGATGTAGGACAGGATCGCACCGGAGGCACCGACCAGCGCGCCGGTGATGATCAGTGCGAGGTTCTGGATGGTGAAGCCGATGCCGGCCGCCGCCCAGCCCGAGTAGCTGTTCAGCATCGATACGACCACCGGCATGTCGGCGCCGCCGATCGGGATGATCAGCAGGAAACCGATGGCGATCGACAGGATGGCCAGCAGCCAGAACACGATGTGGCTGCCGCCGGTGACGATGAACAGCAGCACCAGGAAGGCGATCGCGCCGCCGATGCCGGCATTGATGCGGTGCTGGTTGGGGAAGGTGATCGGCGCCCCGCTCATCAGCGCCTGCAGCTTGGCGAACGCGATCACCGAGCCCGAGAAGGTGATGGCGCCGATGGCCAGCCCCAGCGACATCTCCACCAGGCTCTGGGCGTGGATGTGGCCGGGCGTGCCGATGCCGAACGCCTCCGGCGCGTTCAGCGCTGCCGCCGCGACGAACACCGCGGCCAGACCGACCAGCGAGTGGAACGCCGCCACCAGCTGCGGCAGCGCCGTCATCTGGATGCGTGACGCAATGAAGTAGCCAACGCTGCCGCCGATGGCGATGCCGAGCGGAATCAGCAGGGCGGTCGAGGACAGCATGCCGTGATGGGCGAAGGTGACCAGCACGGCGACTGCCATGCCGGTGACGCCCATCAGGTTGCCGCGGCGTGAGGTTTCCGGGTGCGACAGGCCGCGCAGCGCGAGGATGAACAGAACCGCGGCGACCAGATACAGGAACGAGGTGAGGGAAGCGGACATGATACGGCCCTCAAGCCTTCTTCTTGGACTTGAACATCGACAGCATCCGGTAGGTCACGAAGAACCCGCCGAAGATGTTGACGCTGGCGAGGGTGACGGCCGCGAAGCCGAACCCGTTCGCCCAGGATGAGGTGCCCAGCCCGGTCGCCAGCATGGCGCCGACGATGATCACCGAGGAGATGCCGTTGGTCACCGCCATCAGCGGCGAATGCAGCGCCGGGGTGACGTTCCACACCACGTAGTAGCCGACGAAGATCGCCATGAGAAAAATGGCGAACAGGAACACGAAGGGCTCAACCGCCTGCGCGGCGGCATCAACGCCGGAGGCCTCGGCGGCGTGCGCGACCGCGCTGCCGGCGAAGGTGGTGGCCTGCATGGCCAGATCGATCAGGTTCATCCTTGCCTTTCCTCCGGACTCAGGCGGCTTGCGGGGGCAGGAAGGCCGGATGCACCACGGCGCCGCCGCGGGTCAGCAGCACGCCCTTCACGATGTCATCGTCGGCCGGCAGTTTCGGTGCCTTTTCCGCCTTGTCCCAGAACGTCGTCAGGAACGTCAGCAGGTTGCGCGCATACAGGCTGCTCGAGGCGACGGCGATGCGGCCGGGCCAGTTGTGCCAGCCCAGAATGCGCACCCCGTTCGCCGTGGTGTACGCCTCGCCCGGCTTCGTCAGCGCGCAATTGCCGCCGGCGTCGGAAGCGATGTCCACCACCACGCTGCCGGCCTTCATCGCCTCCACCGCCGCGGCGGTGACGATCACCGGAGCTTTGCGGCCCTGCACCAGGGCGGTGGTGATGACCAGATCGTTCTTGGCCACCGTGGCGGCGATCAGTTCGGCCTGCTTGCGGCGGAACTCCTCGCTCATTTCCTTCGCATAGGCGCCGGTCTGCTGCGCGGTTTCCGCATCCTCGACGCCGATGAAGGTGGCGCCGAGCGAGCGGATTTCGTCCTTCGCCGCCGGCCGCACGTCGGTGGCCGACACGATGGCGCCGAGCCGCCGCGCGGTGGCGATGGCCTGCAGGCCGGCCACGCCCGCCCCGACCACGAACACGCGCGCCGGCGGCACGGTGCCGGCGGCCGTCATCATCATCGGGAAGCCGCGCTCGAACGCCGCCGCCCCCTCGATCACCGCGCGGTAGCCGGCCAGATTCGCCTGGCTGGAGAGCACGTCCATGCTCTGCGCCCGGGTGATGCGCGGCAGCATTTCCATCGCGGCTGCGTCGATCCCCGCCTCGGCGAGCGACGTCACCAGGCCGGGGTCGCCGCCCTGGGCGCCGATCGTGGCCACCAGCAGGGCGCCGCGCGGGATCAGCTTCCGCTGCTCGGGCGCGGGCAGGCGCACGGCGAACACGATGCCGGCCCCGGCCAGCGCCGCGGCGGCATCGGCGGCGATCTCGGCGCCGGCAGCCTGATAATCGGCGTCCGCGATGGCGGCACCGGCGCCGGCCCCGCTTTCGACGGCCACGGTCAGCCCGAGGCCGACCAGTTTCTTCACCGTCTCAGCTGTCGCGGCGACGCGCGTTTCTGAGTCGGCGCGTTCCTTTAGCACCGCAAGGCGCATCGGAATTCCTTTCGTACAAGGGATGGGGAGGCGGGGTCAGGGCCACCCCGTCGAGGAGGGCCGCACCATGCCCGGCCGGGCAGGGGCTCGCAAGGGGTTTCGTTCCGGGCGGCCGGGCAGCCCGAACGAAAACGAACAGGCTTCGCCGATTGCGCGCAACATTATTGCGTGTTCCAGGGGAAAGTGTGGAAGGGAGGCTGTCAGCCTTGTGGCGTGGACATAACGGTGCGGCTTTGATCCAGGTCAAAGACGGTTCCCGTTGCGTCACGGTGCGAAGCGAAGCCCAAGATCAGGCAGCGGCGAGCGGAAAAACAGGGCAGGAACGCGCGTTACCTCGCGTTACGTTTGCTTCCCAAATTTCCGGTTGTCGGCTATCGTTCTGCAGTTGCGGATTTGGATCGGCCGCCTGTCTGTATCGGGGAATGGCAATGAAACGTTTCCATGGCTGGCGCGGACTGACGCTCGGCGCATGCTTATGTGTGCTCCCCCTTGTTCCCGCCGGCGCCCAGCCCTCGCCGGGAAATGCCAGAGCGGGCTATGCGCTGGCCTCGTTCTTCTGCACCGAGTGTCATGTGATCATCCGCGAAGACCGGGCGGGCTGGACCGACGCCCCCTCCTTCGCCGCCATCGCCGACCGGCCAACGACCACTGCGGCGTGGCTGAAGGGCTTTCTCCAACAGCCCCACATGCACATGCTGAACCTGCCGCGCAGTCCGGCGGATGCTGGCGATATTGCGGCGTATATTCTGAGTTTGAAGGGGAAATAGACCGGTTGGCGTTCAGTGGGAGGTCGGGGCGAATTACGCTTCGCTTATCTGTGCTTGACTTGCTATTGAACGAGTTTGGCCTGCGGTCCAAACGTTCAACGGCCGGATAATGGCTTGGTTTTAATGTCCGGTATGGGTGGAGGCTGTGTGAAAACTCCATGCCGTAACGGCAATAAGCAATGGTATTGCGCGCCCAGACGGCTTCTCGAATCGTTCGTGCGCCCGGGACCCGCGCTGCGCCTTAACGTTGCGTGCCACCCACCCGCAAACACGTTTTCAC
>CAIXDS010000115.1 GCA_903918195.1 uncultured Acetobacteraceae bacterium
CACGGTGTGGGTCACGCGGGTTTATGTCCGAGGCGAGAGTGGCGCTGAGAAAGCCACGTTTCTATTTTCAAATGCAACAGCTAGATGAGGGCGGTTTCTAGGTCTTTAAAAAAGAAATAAACGAGAAAAGCGGAAGCATCTATGATGCTTCCGCGCGGGTGTCCTCTCACTCTCAGTGCATCAAAAGCCGAGGCGTGAAGATCAGGAATGCGTCTTCGGGGCAGGGCCGAGCATCAGAAAAGCGCCGAGAAAGGTGACGAGCGGAAGGATCAGCAGTTCCATTTGAGTTCCCCTGATTGTTGTTAGCTGTTGTTGGCTGACGACAGATACGCAGGAAACGCATGCCGTCAAGGTCCGAAACCGGACCCAACGGGTCCTGAATGCGATCACGAATTCGTGATGGCGGATGCTTCGTTGCCGCCAGCGGTGATGAGGAGGAGCGCCGCCGCCAGCTGATGCAGCAGGCGGCGAAGCGGCAACAGTAGGAGTTCGGCGCGCCCCGACCGTCTCGCGAACGCGAACGAGACCGTCGCATACCTGGGGGGTACCCCGGCCGCATACCGATGCCGATCACTATTGTACACGTGACAGAGAGCGCTGGCCGGCCACTGCACCTGACCGACGACCAACGTGATATAATGGCAACCATATCAGGCCGTTGTCAGGACGGAGAGGGCCGATGCAGTGGCGCGTCATGGTGGAACTGACCGGAGCGGACGGCAAGGCGGAGGTGCACGAGGTTCAGGCCGGCGGCGGCACCCCGGCTGCCTGCTCGCCGGAGACGCTGGGTCTGTCGTTGGCGGAGGCGAAAGAGGCTCTGACCGGGCTGCAGCATGAACTGGTTCAGGCGCAAACGGAGGAGTATTGCCAAAGCCGGCGCCGCTGCCCGCGCTGTGGTGCGAAACGGCCGCTGAAGGACCGTCGCCCCCGGCACCTGCGGTCCTTATTCGGCGTCGTGGAAGTCCATGCTCCGCGCTTCATCCCGTGCCGATGCAGCGAGATCCCGCACAAGATCCTCTCGCCCGTCGGGGAGATCATGCCCGATCGCTGCACGCCGGAGTACGAGCGCACCGTCGCCAAGATGGGGGCGCTGCTGCCATATCGCCGCGCCCGTACCTTTTTGGAGGACCTGTTCCCGCTCGGCGAACCGCTGACGGTAGAGACCATCCGGCGGCGAACCTTGCGGGTCGGCGCCAGGCTGGAATGCCAGGCAGCGGCGCCGCCACGCTCAACCCCCACGGCCGAGGCGAAGGCGATCACGCTCTCGATCGACTCCGGCCACGTCAGGTCAGTCCGTACCTATCAGATCCGCTCGTTCGAGATCATCGTCGCGCAGGCCAGCAACGACAAAGGTCGGCACATCGTCTTCGCCAGCGTGCCAGCCGAGGCCGACCACGAGGCCCAGCAGTTGCGCCGCGTGCTGCACGACCTCGGGGCCACCAGGACAACGCCGATGACCATTCTCAGCGACGGCGCCGAGGGACCTCGGGGGCTGGGCCAGACGGCGAGCGTCGGTCCGACCTTCCACGTGCTGGACTGGTTTCCCGCTCATCGGCCAATCGACCCGCTATGCATAGACGGTCCGGCGGGTCAGCCGGGTAGCGGCTACGACGGCGCAGAAGAGAGCACCGATCATGCCCTTCATGTTGCTCCGCCGATTGGTGGTCCAGCAGAACGCTCCAAGATAGTCGGGCAGATGCTTGGCGGAAAACAGCTTGTGGGTCGCCTTTAGGGCAGTGCTGAGATTGGAGATCATGGTGTTGATGGCAAAAAATGGGGCGTCACGCTCCCGCGCCGGACGCTTGCCGCCGGTGATGATGGCGTAGTGGGTTCGTCTGGCTTCGCCGAGGACATGGAACGCAGGGGTACCGTCCGTGAGCACCTGTGCACCCGGTGCGATGTGGGCATCGCGGATAGCGCTGGCCTCCTCGTTGGAGAAGCTGCTGACCACCCGCATGACAACAGCACCCATGCGGCCACTCGAATAGCGCTCGCAGGCAGCGATGACGCGGATCTTTCCGGCGGTTCCGCTCCCTTCGTTGCGCTCGCCACCGAGATAGACGTCGTCCGCCTCCACGATCGGCGTCGAGCCGCTGTCGCCAGGTCCGCCCAACTGGCAACGGTCCGTCTCTTCCGCCATCGCGTGCCGGAGGCGCTTGTGCAGATACCATCCGGTCTCGTAAGTCACGCCCAGCCGGCGCGTCAGCTCAACCGCAGAGATGCATTGTTTGGTGCTGGTCATCAGGTGCATGGCCCGGAACCACGTGGTCAGCGGCAGCTTGGTGTCGGCCATCACGGTACCTGCGGTGATCGACCAGCGCGTGTTGCACCGCGTGCAGCCGACCCGGCGGCCATAAACGTAGCTCTTCGGGTTGCTACAGCGCGGGCATGGCATGCCCGCTGCCTGCCGCACAACCACCAACGCCGCCAGACAACTGGCTTCCGTGCCATACAGCCGCTCGAAATCGGCGTCCGTCAGCCCCCGTATGATCGCCCGCATCAGTCCGGCCCCCTGTTCGTCGGAGCCGAGTCTGCACCCATTCCCCACAGGGTACAAGAGCGGGTCGACTGGCCGATGAGCAGGGACCCGTTCGCCTGAACCCTGGCTTCGTCAACGGGCTGGTAGGGAGCGGGGCAGGTCCGTCACGCAAGCCGCAACGAATCCGGCCGGAGCGATTTTGTCAACAGGCTGATATGGCCGAGAATTTCCATCCCTGCCAAACCTACGCCGAATCGGGCTACAAGGTTATGACACAGTAAGACTATCCTGCGCCGCCATTTGCGCTGACTTCGCTTCGTCACGCTGTTTCGGGTGCAGGGCTGCCGTGCATCAGATCTTGGTAAAGAGCCCGAAGAAGGAGCGGCTGAGTTGTCTTCAGAAAAAAGTGATCGCCTGGAAACATGCGCAACGAAAACGAAGCGTTCGTTTGATCACGCCAGCCTTCAAGATCGCCGCGATTTACCCGGGTGTCCTGCAAGCCGCCAAAGCAAGATATGTAACATTCAAGAGGGGATTCAGCCGAGTACAGGTAAGTCTGGTAAACGCCAAGGTCCGCTCTTAGGACGGGGATCATAATCTGCATGAGTGCCGGATCTTCTACGACTTCCTGATGAGTGCCGTTCAGGTGAAGGAGTTCGACCAGGAATTCGGGCTCGGGAAGGGCGTGGATTGGCCTGTGCCTAGAAGGGATTTGCGGCGCGCGGTCCGCCGAGACAAACAGGCCAACTGGCAGCACACCAGACTGTCTCCTGAGCTGACGGGCGAGTTCAAAGCTGACCAATGCTCCCAGACTGTGCCCGAAGAAGGCAAATGGCTTATCGAGAAGTGGAACCAGGGCTCGGGCGAGCGCCTGGACAAGAGGCGAAAGATGCGTGAACGGAGCCTCCGTCAGCCGGGTCCCCCGACCTGGGAACTGAACCGGGCAGACCTCGACATCCGCTGGCAAGCCGTCTGACCAGGTGCGAAAAATGGAAGCTCCGGCTCCTGCGTAGGGGAAGCAGAACAGGCGAAGGCAGGCTTGTGGGTTCGGCTTGCGAAAGGCGATCCAGGAGCCAGGGCCGGCTGCGATGGTCATTGATCCGGCTTTTCCTCTGTCCGAACTGCGCCCACCTGCGCGGCCTGCGCCTCGTGCAGGCACTCCGTCAGCTTCCTGGCGAGGACTTCGACGTGCGGCTCATATATCATGTTGGCGTGATTGCCCGGCACGATATGGACTTCCACTCCGCCCCTGGCCCAGTCGCCCCAACCCATCGTCGGGTCCGACGACGGGTTCTCCAACGTTTCGTTGGCCTTGAAGAAGGTTATTCGTCCGGCGTAGACATGCAACTGGTAGTTCTGCGTCGCGCGCAAATCGCTGCGGAGGAGCGCAACAAAACGGCGCGCCTGGAAAGCATCAAGCTCGGCCGGCACCAGACCGGAGATTTTCGCTTGTTCGAGGATAAAGGCCAGCTGATGGTCTTCCGGAAGTTCCGTCAGGGACTCCATCGGACCGAACGAGATGCCAAAATAGCGCTCGACCAACGAGATCGCTTCCAGATCCTGTTCGGGAAAAATCACGCCGGGGGTGGGAATTCGACCATCGAACATCGCCAGCAGCGCCACAAGCTCGCCTTGCGCATGAAGTTGCTGCGCCATCTCGAAGGCGACCACGCCGCCCATGGACCATCCGCCAAGAAGATACGGTCCCTTGGGTTGAACGGTTCGCATGGCCTGGATGTAGTACGCCGCCATGTCTTCGATCCGCGTGTGAGGGTCTTGGCCGTCTTCCAGGCCTCTGGCCTGCAGTCCGTAGCAGGGTTGATCCGCACCGAGAAACTGCGCCAGATGAAGGTAGGGAAAAACGTGACCACCCGCCGGGTGCACCAGGAAGAGCGGCGGCTTGCTGCCACCGGGTTGAATCGCAACCAACGGCGGCTCTGGGCCGCGCGTGGCCTGCACACGGAGAATACGAGCGAGGTCCTCGACCGTTGCTCCCTGAAAGACAGTCGTCAGCGGAAGTTTAGTCCCCAGCCGGCTCTCGATGAAGGCAAACAGGCGTATCGCGAGGAGAGAGTGTCCCCCCAGCTCGAAAAAATTATCTGTCACCCCAACCGGTTGAACGCCCAGAACCTCCTGCCAGATGAGCGCGAGTTGGCGTTCCAGGTCGTCACGGGGGGCGACGAAAGTTTTCTCCAGGGCTGACCTGGATTGGTTCGGCGCCGGCAGTGCCTGGCGGTCCACCTTCCCGTTGGGCGTCATCGGCAACGCCTTGAGCGGCACGATCCCCGCCGGCATCATCGACTCGGGCAGCCTGTCTTTGAGAAAGTTCCGCAGCCCATCAATCGGTTCGTCCGCGACCACATAGGCCACCAAACGCTTCTCGGCTGGTGTGTCTTCTCGGGCGAGCACTACGGCTTCCCGCACGGCCGGGTGTCGGCCAAGCACGGCCTCGATTTCTCCCAGCTCAATCCGAACTCCGCGGATCTTCACCTGCTGGTCGGCGCGACCGAGGAACTCGATGTTCCCGTCGGGTCGATAGCGCGCCAGATCGCCGGTCTTGTATAGGCGCGATCCCGGCTCAGCGCTGAAGGGGTCAGGAATGAACTTCCCGGCGGTCAAGTCGGACTGGTTCAAATACCCGCGGGCTAGGCCCGCGCCGCCGATATGCAGATGACCTTGCACGCCGACCGGAACGGGGTTGCCGTGGTGGTCCAGTATGTAGATCGCTCGGTTTGCGAGGGGACGGCCGATGGGGACGCGCTCATTTGTCGTGTTGTCTCGAGCATTGGGAACGATGTCGTAGACCGTTGCGGTGACAGTCGCCTCCGTTGGGCCGTAAGCATTGAGGAGCCGGACCGAACGGGCCGGCGTTCGCTGCCAAAGCCTGAGAACATCGGGCGACATCGCCTCTCCGCCGATGACGAAGAGCCGGGGCTGAATGTCCGGGACCCACTCGGCGACGTCCGCCCATTCACGCGCCAGTTCCTGCCAGTAGGCGGTTGGAAGATTGAGCACGGTGAGTCCGAATTCGGAAATCTTATGATGAAGATCGGCCGGATGCCAGACGTCCGGCCCCATGAGCACCAGCCGAGCCCCGGTGATCAGTGTCGGCAGGATTTCTTCCAACGACACGTCGAAACTCAACGATGCGAACTGGAGGACCACATCACCCGGGTCCAGGTCGTAGCAGCTTTGCACCGTCCGGCAGTGCGCTGCGATGGCGCCATGGGAAACGAGAACGCCCTTGGGCTGGCCCGTCGATCCCGATGTGTAGATGACATAAGCAAGGTTTTCGGCGCAGGTCAGGCAGCCGGGGTTCTCTCCACACTCGCGGGCAATGGCCTGCCACCCTGTATCCAGACAGATGACCTTGGCGTGCTGCCCCTCCAGCGCCGTCAGGAACTTCTCGCGGGTCAACAACACCGGCACCTGAGCGTCTTGCATCACGAAAGCCTGGCGCTCTTTCGGATATGCCGGGTCCAGGGGCACGTACGCGCCGCCAGCCTTGAGAATGCCCAGCAATCCGATGACGGCTTCCAGCGAGCGTTCCAGGCAGATGGCCACCGGCACCTCGGGTCCGACACCCAACGCCCGCAAGTGATGCGCCAGCTGATTGGCGCGGCGGTTCAGCTCGCCGTATGTCAACTGCTCGGCGCCGAGCACCACCGCGATCACGTCCGGCGTTCGCTCCACCTGCGCTTCGAAAAGCTCAGGAACACACAAACCGTGCGGAGATTCGGTGGCCGTGGCGTTCCATTCGACCAGCAATTGCTGCCGCTCGTCTTCGGTCAACAGCGGCAAATCCGAGAGGCGCTGCTCGGGGTCCGCGACCAGGGCCTCCAACAGGGTCTGAAAATGGCCCAGCATCCGGGTCATCGTCGCCGCTTCGAACAGATCGGTGTTGAAGACCAACGTGGCCGTCAGCCCTTGCCCGGTGTCGGCGATCTGCAGGGTCAGATCAAAATGCGCCGTCTCGCTGTCGCCCTCGACAAGGGTCAGGTTCGCCCCTGGCAGATCGAACGTCTGCAGGGACGAATTATGGAGGACAAACATCACCTGGAAGATCGGATTGCGGGTCGGATCGCGCGGCACGCGCAATTCCTCGACCAGCCGATCAAAGGGCAGATCCTGATGGCCATACGCGCCCAAACAGACATCTCGCACCCGCCGCAAGATCTCGCGAAAACCAGGATTGCCCGAGAGGTCCGTCCGCAGGACCAGCGAGTTGACGAACAAGCCGATCAGCCCTTCGGTCTCCAGCCGGGTGCGGTTGGCGACCGGCGTCCCGACAATCAGGTCGTCCTGACCGGTATAACGGAACAACAGCACCTGGAATGCCGCCAGGAACGTCATGAACTGAGTCACCCCCTCCTGACGACTCAGTGCCTTCATCTGTCCCTGAAGCGTTCCGGGGAGCACCGACGATTGATGCGCACCACGGAAAGTCTGCACCGCCGGTCTGGGATGGTCGGTAGGGAGATCGAGTGGACCGGGCAAGCCGGCAAGTTTGTCCTTCCAATAGGCGGTCTGGGCTTCGAGCACCTCACCCTGCAACCACTGGCGCTGCCATTGGGCGAAATCAGCATACTGAATGGGCAGAGGCGGCAGCGGCGAGGACCCGCCGGAACTGAAGGCGGCATAGAGGGTGGCCAGTTCTCGAACCAATATTCCCGTCGACCAGCCGTCGGACACAATATGGTGCATCGACAGCAGCCCCACGTGTTCCTCCTCGCCCAACCGCAACACGCTGCCACGCACGAGCGGACCCCGGGACAGATCGAAAGGAAGCCGGGTCTCCGCGGTGACCAATCTCCGGACCTCACATTCCCGCTCGCTGGCCGGCAGCTTGCGCAGGTCAACAACCGGCAGCCTGATCGTCAAAATCGGCGCGATCAGTTGCGTGGGCCGTCCATCCACCTTCCCGAAGGTGGTGCGCAAGGATTCATGACGCTTGATGATCTCATTGATACTTTGCTCCAGCGCTGGCAGGTTGAGCGGGCCCTTGAGTCGGACGGCGGCCGGAAGATTGTAGGCCGAAAGCTCCGGCGCCAACTGATCGAAGAACCAAAGTCGCTGTTGGGCGAATGAGAGAGGCAGGTCATCGTTCCGTGGGACCGGCAGGATGGGGGGGGCCAACAAACTCTGCCCGGCCTGCCGGGCGGCCTCGATGCTTTCGGCCAGGCCAGCCACGGTTGGAGCCTCGAACAGACGGCGCAGCGGGATTTCCACCTGGAAGGCTTCGCGCACGCGGGACATGAGTTGAGTTGCCAACAGCGAATGGCCGCCGAGGGCAAAGAAGTCGTCGTCGATGCCAACCAGTTCGATGTCGAGAATCTGGGACCAGATCTCGGCCAATAACTCTTCTACAGGGCCGCGCGGCGCCACGAACGCGTTGTCGAGTTCCGGGCGTGTCCGCTCGGACAACCGCAATGCGCGCCGGTCGATCTTTCCGTTGGGCAGCAAAGGGAAGGCGCTGAGCAGCACGAAGATTGCGGGCACCATGTGTTCGGGCAGCTTTTCGGCGAGGAATTTGCGCAGATCGGTTGTCGTCGGGACAGGTTCCCGCTCAGCGCACACATACGCCACCAGCCGCTTCTCAGTGCTGAGCGAAGCCGGACGGTCTCCGGCCGCGTCTTCCTGTGCGAGGACGACGGCTTCCCGCACCGACGGGTGCTGGCCGAGCGCGGCCTCGATTTCCCCAAGTTCGATGCGAAATCCTCGGATCTTCACCTGGTCGTCGGCACGGCCGAGGAACTCGATGTTTCCGTCCGGCCGATAGCGGGCCAGGTCTCCGGTCCGGTACAGCCGTGCGCCGGGGACGGTGCTGAACAGGTCGGGAATGAATCTCTCGGCTGTCAGCCGAGGCCGGTTCAGATAGCCGCGGGCCACCCCGGCACCACCTATATACAGCTCGCCCTGAACGCCGATGGGGACGGGATGCAGACCGGCATTCAGGATGTAGATCTGGGTGTTTGCGATCGGACAACCGATCGTCACCTCGTCTCCGGCAACGAGTCTGGCTGCCGATGCGTTGGCGGTTGCCTCGGTCGGGCCGTAAATATTCCAGATTTGGAGATGCGGCAGCACGGACAAGGTGCGCAGCACCAGCTCCTTGCTCAGCGATTCGCCACCGAAAAAGAGATGCGTCAAACTGTTGCCCGGCAGCGCAACCTGTCCGCACCGGATTGCGTGGAGGATGCTCGTCCATAATGATGGCACGCAGTTGAGTCCGACCCTGGTCCGCTCGGCTAGCGCCGACAGCAGCAAAGCCGGCTCCGCCAGAACCTCGTCCGGGAGGATCCACACCTCGCCGCCCCGCAGCAGCGGCGGAAAGAGTTGCTTCAGGGACATATCGAAGGTCAGTTTCGTTGTCAGCGGCAGGCAGAGGCTTGGGTCGCCGAGCGGTCCCGCGTTGATCCAGCGCAGATAATTGACCAGGCCGCCGTGCTCGCACATGACTCCCTTGGGCTGTCCCGTTGAGCCCGAGGTGTAGATCACGTAGGCAAGGCAGCGGCTGGCTGCCCCGCTGACCGGATTGAATTCGCTCTCTCGAGCGATGGCTTCCCAGCCGGAATCCAGGCACAGGACGCGCCCTCCACCACCGGGCAGGCTTTCCAGGCAATGCTGCCGCGTGAGTACCACCGGCGGGCGGGCGTCTTGCAGCATGAACGCCAGGCGTTCGTTGGGATATGCGGGATCTAATGGGAGGTAAGCTCCGCCGGCCTTGAAAATGCCCAGAACCCCGATGACCATTTCCGGGCAGTGATCCATGCAAACGGCCACTGGAACTTCCGGCCCGACGCCCAGCGCTTGTAAATAATGTGCCAACTGATTGGCGCTGGCATTGAGTTGAGCATAGGTCAGCCGCAGCGATCCGAAGGCGACCGCCATACTATCGGGAGTTCTCAGGACCTGTTGCTCAAACAGTCGGTGAACGCAACCGCTCCTTGGGGCATCAACCTTGGTGTCGTTGAACCCGACCAGGATTTGCTGGCGCTCGGCGCCGGTCAGCATCTCCAAATCGCGGATCGCGGCATCCGGATGGCGGATGACACTTTCCAGCAGCACCTGAAAGTGTCCGGCCATCCGCTCAATGGTGGCTGCGTCAAACAGGTCGGCGTTGAAGCGGATGGAGGCGGAAAGCGATCCGGTCGTCTCGATGATTAACATGACCAGGTCGAGAGTCGCGGCCCGACGTTCCAGAGGGATCGACTCCATCGCCAAGCCGCCCAGACTCATCTGCAACCCGTCATCGCCAAGCGCGAATGCCGGTGCGGCCTGCTCGGCGAGCCTGTGTGGCTTGTCGAGGACGAACATGGTCTGGCACAACGGCGGTCGGCTGAGATCCCTGGGCGGCCGCAGTCGTTGAACGATGCGCAAGGTGGGGTAATCCTGGTGCTCGAGCGCGGCCAATACGGTCTGACGCACCTGAGCAAGAAACGACCTGAAAGTTGGGTTTCCGGAGAGATCTGCCCGCAAGACAACCGGGTTGGCAAAGAAACCCACGATCCCTTCGAATTCGGCCCGGCTTCGTCCGACCATGGGGGATGCGACGAGGAGGTCCTCTTGGCCGCAATGGACGTGCAGCATCAGGTTGAACGCCGCCAGCAACACCATGTACAGCGTCGCGCCCTCGGCTTTGGCCAGCGCCCTGAGTCGTCCGGCCATGTCACCGTTCACCGCGAAATCGTGCTGCGCACCACGAGACATCTGAATCGGCGGCCGCGGCCGGTCGGTGGGCAGATTCAGCACTGGGAGCGGCCCAGCCAATTGGCGCTTCCAGTAGTCCCAGATTTGCTCTCCCGCCTGACTCGCCAGCAATGTTTGCTGCCAGCGAACAAAGTCGGTGTATTGAAGATCGAGTGGCCGAAGATATGCTGGCAGCCCGGCCTTTTCTGCCGCGTACAAAATGCCGAATTCGTTCAGGATAACCGCGAGAGACCAAAAATCGACGAAAATATGGTGAATCACGAGCAACAGAATATGATCATCGGCTGATCGGGTGTACAGACTGACCCGCATGGCCGGACCTCGTTCCAGATCGAACGACCGCTGCGTTTCATCGGTCAGGCGGGTCTGCAGCTGATCACCGTCCCAGGTTGACGCGTCGGTCTGCTCGAAGTGGACGGCCTGCTGTTGGTGGATGTGCTGAACGGGCTTTCCGGCATGCACTGCAATCGTGGTGCGCAGCGAAGGATGGCGATCCACCAGCGCCTGAAACGCGCGCTGGACCGCCGCGATGTCGACGCCGGAGCGGATGCGTCCGGCAAAGCTGACATTGTAGATCGAACTCTCCGGCGCCAACTGGCACAGGAACCAGATCCCCTGCTGATTATCCGAGAGAGGATGGAACCGTTGGACCTCGCTCGCCTTCCTCCGCAGCAGTTGGCCAAGCAGCGCACGTTTGTCGCTGGGTGACAGCTGGGCAGTCGGCCGCAACGACGCCGATGTCGGCGCGTGTCCCGGGGAAAAGATTTCGGTGCCCGCCATAGCTGGTCTCCGTGCCGATCGGGTGCCGGTTGACGGCCCAGAGCGTGTCAATCCCTCGCCGTCCGCAGCGGCAGCCAGCCAACAACAGCCGGCTCGCCACTGCCACGAGCCCGACCCTTTCAGGACCGCGCGGCCAGGAGCACTGCGTTCAGTCCGCCGAAGGCAAACGAGTTGGAGACCGCGACGTTGACCACCGCCTGCCGAGCCACATTTGGCACGACATCGAGATCGCACTCAGGATCAGGTTCCTCGAAATTGGCGGTTGGCGGAATCGTCTGGTGATGAATGGCAAGCGCGGTCACCGCGAACTCCAGCGCTCCGGCCGCACCGAGTCCGTGGCCAAGCACGGCCTTGCTGGAAGATACCGCAAGGCGCCTGACATGCGGTCCGAAGACGTCTCGCAGCGCCGTCGTCTCCGAACGATCGTTGTGTGTCGTTCCGGTGCCGTGCGCGTTTACGTAGTCGACGTCCTCGGCATTCCTTCGCGCATCGGTGAGCGCGGCACGCATGGCCCGGGCAGCGCCGTCAGGATCTGATGTCGTGATATCAAAGGCATCGGCGCTCATGCCGAATCCTTGAATCTCTGCGTAGACGCGCGCGCCACGCGCGAGGGCCTGCGTGCGCTCCTCCAGCAGCAGCATGGCAGCCCCTTCGCCGAGCACCAGCCCTGACCGGGTGCGCGAGAAGGGCCGGCAGTTGTCCTGGCTGAGGACACGAAGCGACTCCCACGCCTTGATTGTTCCCGTCGTCAGGCAGGCTTCAGCGCCGCCGGCGACGGCGACCGACGTCTGCCCCGAGCGAATCATCTGGAAGGCCAGTCCAATCGCGTGTGCGCCCGACGCACAGGCGCTCGCCACGCAAAAGGCCGGCCCCTTGAGGCCAAGATCCATCGATATCTGGCTTGCTGCCGCGCTCGTCATCAGTCGGGGGACCGTCAACGGATGCAGCCGCGCCGCGTTTTCGGCATACAATTTGAAGTAGGAGTCATCCATTGTTGTCTGGCCGCCGGCCGCGCTGCCGATAACCGTTGCCGCCTCAAGGGCAAGCGGCTCGGATATCGTCAGGCCCGAATCACGAACGGCGGCGCGCGCGGCCACGACAGCGAACTGTGAGAAGCGATCGAGAAGGCCCTGTTGTTTGCCCTCGAAATGCGCTGCCGGGTCAAACTCCCGAGCTTGCGCCGCGATTCGCGTGGTCAATCGCTCGCTTCGCGCGACGACGAAAGGACCAATGCCAGAACGACCCTCCACAACCGCGCGCCAGAATTCATCCAGGGCACATCCGACGGGGGATACGACCCCAATCCCGGTGACGACGACCCGTTTCATGCGGCGGTCTTCGTGTCGAGAATCTCTTTCACTGCGGCCGAAATCTGCTCAATGGTTTCAAACTTTCCCGATCCGACCCGCGAGGAGTCGCCCTTGCCGGTGGCGCCCGCGTCGTTTGCATTATAAGGGATGCTGATGTCGAACTTTTCTTCCAGCGCGAAAATGATCTCGATGAAATCCAGAGATTCCACACCGAGATCAAGCAACTTCGTATTGGGCGTCAAACGTTCGATCGGAATCTTGAGCTGCCTGGAAATGACCAACCTCACTTCATCAATGAACGGTTCCACGGCCTCTTCCTTCTGAGTTTCCGAAAGGCGAAACAGCAACCTGCGTTTGCTGCCATTCCGGGGCAACGACGCGGCCTTCATTGATGACCCTAACACCCGAATGCCCGGCCTCGCAACCAGCGGCCCGGCCAGACTCCACCAGCGAGACCGACGGACCTGGCTTGGCCCCCACGGTCGCCGGCCGCCAGGAGGACGGCAGGTGGCCACGGACCATGAGGGTGGAGATGAGATCGCATTTTCAGGGCGCGGTCGATCGGCTGAACAGACTCCGTTTCCGCAAGCGTTGCACAGCAAGATGCGCATCACCTGTTTAATAATCGAAATGCCGTTCCTATAAACGGCGCCGCGCACGCAGTTGTTCTGGAATGACTCTCCGTCATCTGGACTCCGCGGCAATGCCACACGTCTCCGTTTGTGGCGGATCTGGTATCAAAATTCCAGCAGGAAAAGGCCCCCGAACGGCTTTGTCCGCATGTTGCAATTTCGACTATTTACAAAGCGTGCGGCCGTCATTACGAATTGCGGTTACGAGTCCGATGAATTAGATGCCGCCCCGCAGGACGTTTGTCCCATGAAGGGAGCGGTGCCGGACCGGATCGCCACTGTCGCCCCGACGGCAGCGCGCGCCCGGCCCACCGTCAGCGAGACAGCAAATAATCGTGAGGCAGGATGCCCATGAAGCCAGCGACTTATTGATAACGAACTATTGTATGACGGAACGAATTCGTGATCGCGATCGGGTCCACCATAACATCACAATGACGTGTGACGCTACACCCGGACCTCCGAAGTGTTCGTGCCCGCGTGGCTCGGGTGGCGCCCTGACCGGGCCTCAGCTAACATCGAAGCCGAACCATTTTACGGGAACCGATCATGAAGATGGGCTTTACCGAACCGCTCATGGAATTTTCCACTCTTGTCGAGATACTTGGCTGGCGAGCGCTTCATCAGCCCGAGCAGCGAACCCATATCTATATGTTTGACGGAGAGAAGGAAGGGGAATGCCTGACCCACGCCACATTGGATTGTCAGGCCAGGAGTATCGGCGCGCTGCTCCAAAGCTACCAAGCGGCCGGGGAGCGAGCTCTGTTGCTCTATCCTGCGGGTCTCGATTTTATCGCCGGTTTTTTTGGTTGTCTCTATGCCGGGGTCATTGCTGTCCCGCTGCCGGCGCCCAACCTGGCGCAGCCTGAGCGGACCCTGCCCCGGCTTCGAGCCATCATCAGCGACGCGCAACCTACGGTCGTGCTCACCACGTCGGCGATTCTTTCCGGCGCCGGCCGTCTGTTCGCGCAAGCTCCGGAATTGCACAAGTTGCGCTGGGTCGCCACGGACAAAGTTCCGGCCGGCCTGGCGCTGGAATGGCGTGGCCCGGCGGTGACCAGAGACACCGTGGCGTTGCTTCAATACACGTCGGGCTCCACCGCGGAGCCGAAAGGCGTCGAAATCAGCCACGGCAACCTCCTGCATAATTCGGACTACATCGGCCGCATTTTTGCGTTCAACCCCAACGGTGTCACGGTGTCCTGGCTTCCGGCCTTCCACGACATGGGGCTTACCAATGGAATTATCCAGCCGGTGTATAAGGGGCGGCCATGTTACCTGATGCCGGCGGTGTCCTTTCTCATGCAGCCGATACGGTGGCTCCAGGCCATTTCGCGCTACCGCGCCACGATCAGTGGCGGCCCCAATTTTGCGTATGAATTGTGCAACCGCCGAATTACCCCCGAACAACGGGAAACCCTCGACCTCAGCAGCTGGGATGTGGCTTACAGCGGCGCTGAGCCTGTCCGCGCCGATACCGTGAAGCGGTTTGTGGCGACCTTTGCCTCGTGTGGATTCCGCCCCCGCGCTTTCCATCCATGTTATGGACTTGCCGAAACCACGCTGATGGTTACTGGCGGCCCGTTAAGAGACGAGATGTTTCGCACGATACAAGTGGACGCGTTGGAACAAAATCGCATCGTGGATGCCAGCGCCCAACATCAGAATGGGCGAACACTTGTCAGCAGTGGCCGCGCCATGGATGACACCAGGGTGGCGATCGTTCAGCCGGAGTCGATGACGGTTTGTGCAGCGGACCAGGTGGGCGAAATCTGGGTATCCGGCCCAAGCGTCACACGGGGGTATTGGAACCGACCGGAGGAGACCGAACGCGCTTGCCGTGCTTTCCTGAAAGATACCGGGGAAGGACCGTTTCTGCGTACCGGGGATCTAGGATTCATGCGGGATGGAGAATTGTTTGTCACCGGCCGTCTGAAGGATCTGATCATCATCAGTGGCCGCAAGATTTATCCGCACGATATTGAATTGACCGTTGAACAGAGCCTCCCGGCGATACGCCCGGCCTGCTGCGCGGCGTTTGCAGTCGATGGCCCAGACGGTGAACAACTCGTCATCGTTGCCGAAGTCGAGCCGGGGTACCAACCTGGGACCGGCAACCCGCCGGATGCGCAATCGAGCGCTCGGTCGCATGGGCGGAAAATGTTGGATGTCGAAGCCACGGTTCGGATCATTCGCCGGGCGGTGGCTGAACAGCATGATGCGCGGGTCAGGACGGTCGTGCTGGTTCGGGCCGGGCGCATTCCCATGACCACCAGTGGCAAGGTCCAGCGCCACGCCTGCAAGGCGAGCTTCCTGGACGGGACCCTCCAGAAATTCGGCGAGACATGAGCCATGGCCGGGAACGCCAACACCGAGGACGTCATCCAGGCGTGGCTGCTCGCAAAACTTGCTGAGCGGCTGGGAATCGAGCCGCACGACATCGATACAAGGGAGCCCCTCGCCAGCTACGGACTCGGGTCAACCGAGGCGGTGAGCCTGGCCGGTGAGCTCGCCGACTGGCTGGGACGAGATTTGTCGGCGGCTCTGGTCTACGAGCACCCGACGATCGAGGCGCTCGCCCGACATCTGGCGGGATCACCGGACGTCTCGGCGGCAGCGAGCAGGGGGCGCCAGGACGCGGGCGCGAACGGCGAGCCGGTTGCCATCATCGGCGTCGGCTGCCGGTTTCCCGGTGCGAACGGCCCCGGCGCGTTCTGGCGGCTGCTGTGCGACGGAGGCGATGCCATCCGCGAAGTTCCGGCGGATCGCTTCGACCAGCATGCGTTCTACGATGCGGACCCGGCGACCCCTGGCAAGATGAACACGCGCTGGGGCGGGTTTCTCGACCAAGTGGATCAGTTCGATGCGAATTTCTTCGGCATCTCGCCGCGGGAAGCGTTACGCATGGACCCCCAGCAACGCCTTCTGTTGGAGGTGACCTGGGAGGCGTTGCAGGATTCCGGGCAGGTGCCCGAGCGTCTGGCGGGCACACCGGTGGGCGTGTTCATCGGCATCGCCACAAACGACTACGGCCGGTTGCAGTGGGATGACCTTGAGCGGATTGATGCCTACTCTGGCACCGGCAATGCCCAGAGCATCGCCGCCAACCGAATCTCGTACGTTTTTGATTTTCGCGGACCGAGTCTGGCAATCGACACGGCCTGTTCGTCGTCTCTCGTTGCAGTCCATCTGGCCTGCTGCAGCCTGCGGAACGGCGAGTCCTCGCTGGCTTTGGCCGGCGGCGTGAACCTGATTCTGTCGCCGGCGATAGCGATAAATTTCACCAAAGCGGGTGCCATGGCGCCTGATGGGCGCTGCAAGACCTTCGATGCCCGGGCCAACGGCTACGTTCGCAGCGAGGGTGCCGGACTCGTGGTGCTGAAGCCGCTCTCGAAAGCGCTGGCTGATGGTGACCCGATCTATGCCGTCATCCGTGGCAGCGCGGTGAATCAGGACGGGCGAAGCAACGGGCTCATGGCGCCCAATCCGTTGGCCCAGGAGGCTGTTCTTCGGGAAGCCTACCGGCAGGCCGCGGTTTCGCCCGGGGCGGTGCAATACGTCGAGGCGCACGGCACGGGCACTTTGTTGGGGGACCCGATCGAGGCGAAAGCGCTGGGCGCAGTGCTGGGCGTCGAACGTCCCCCGGGACAAACGTGCGCCGTCGGATCGGTCAAGACCAACCTGGGCCACCTCGAGGCCGCTGCCGGTGTTGCGGGGCTGATCAAGGTGGCGCTGTCGCTCCGGCATCGGGAGATTCCCCCCAGTCTGCACTTCGAGACACCCAACCCGCATATTTCTTTTGACCAGCTTTCTCTCCGCGTGCCGACGGCGCTGACTCCATGGCCCACGGCGCCCGGTCCGGCATTGGCCGGGGTCAGTTCATTCGGCTTCGGCGGCACCAACGCGCATGTGGTTCTGCAAGAGGCGCCCCCGGGCATAACGGGAACGGCGTGGGCGGATCGGAAAATCGCTACACACCTGCTCCCCCTTTCGGCGCGTGACCCGCAGGCCCTCCGCTCGCTCGTGCGTGCCACCCGCGACCTCCTCGCGGCTCCGGAGGCCGCGGCGTCGCTGCCGGACATCTGTTACACGGCCAGCGTGCGGCTCGGCCACCATGATCACCGTCTTGCCGTGACCGGCAATTCCGCAGCGCAATTGGCGAACAGCCTTGAAGCTTTTCTGGCGGGCGAGGCCCGTCCCGGCTTGTCGTTTGGCCGCAAGCCTTCCGCGCGTCGGCGAAAGCTCGCTTTTGTCTTCCCGGGGCAGGGGGGGCAATGGCTGGGCATGGGGCAACGGCTGGTGGAGGAAGAAGCCGTGTTCCGGGAGGTTATCGAACGCTGCGACCAGGCCATGCGACCATACGGTGATTGGTCGTTGCTCGCCGAACTCGCAGCCACCGATGCCGCCCTGTCGCGGTTGAACGAAATCGACATCGTCCAGCCGGCCATCTTCGCCATTCAGGTCGCCCTGGCAGCCCTGTGGCGCTCGTGGGGTGTCGTGCCGGATGCCGTGGTGGGCCATAGTCTGGGAGAGGTCGCTGCCGCGCATGTCGCCGGCGCGCTCAGCTTCGACGATGCGGTGCGGGTCATTTGTCATCGCAGCCGGCTGGTGAAGCCGACCGTTGGGCAAGGGGCCATGGCGGCGGTGGAGCTTTCCATCGAGGACGCCCGGCGCGTCCTGGTCGGCGTCGAGGACCGCGTATCGGTGGCCGCAAGCAACGGCCCGTCCTCGACGGTGTTGTCCGGCGATCCGGGCGCGCTCGCCGCCATTCTGGACCAATTGCAGTGCGACGACGTCTTCTGCCGCATGGTTAAGGTCGATTTTGCCTCCCACAGCCCGCAGATGGAGGCATTGCGCGCCGACTTGCTGCGGGCGTTGGAGGGGGTGCAGCCGCGCGCGGAAGTCCTGCCGATTTACTCGACAGTGACCGGACATGTCGCTCATGGGACGGAATTCGATGCGCGTTATTGGGCCAGAAACCTGCGGGAGCCGGTGCTTTTCTCGACTGCGGTTCAGCGTCTGGTGGAAGACGGGTATGACGTCTTCCTCGAACTGAGCCCGCACCCGATTTTGCTTAGCGCCATGCAGCAGGCGTTTCATCATTTCGCCCAGGATTGTGCCAGTCTGCCATCTTTGCGTCATCACGAAGATGAGCGCACGGTCCTGCTCGGATCGCTTGGCGCGCTTTATACGCTAGGATACCCGGTCGACTGGAAGTTGATCTACGCGACCGAGGGCCGGTGCGATCAACTCCCGTCCTACCCATGGCAACGGGAGCGCTATTGGCTTGAGCCGGCAGGTGGGGATACCAACTCCCGCGCGGCGCAAATGGTCCGAAGCGGGACAGGAAGCCATCCTTTTCTTGGCAAGCATTTCATGTCTCCCCATCTTGCGGGAACCCATGTCTGGGAAACCACGCTGGACAAGAGCCTGCTGCCTTATCTGGATGACCACCGCATCCAGGACGTGGCCGTGCTGCCCGCCTCGACCTATCTCGAGATGGCCCTTGCCGCCGCAGGTGAAATCTTCGGTGCGCAACCCGTCGTGCTGAAGGATGTCGAATTTCGCGAGGCACTTTTCCTCCCCGAGGGGGCAACCCACACGATTCAGGTGATCCTTTCTGACGGTGGCGATGAAGCGGCCTTTCACGTCTACGGTTGCGCAGGAGGCGCCGAGTACTCCCGCAAATCATGGACGCTGCATGCCATTGGCAAGGTCTGTCTGGATGAAGAAGGCGGCCTCCTTGCCGCGAATGGCCGGCACGAGACGATCGTGGACCTGCAAAGCCGATGCCTGGAGCAAATCTCCGGGCAGCAATATTACAGCACCCTCCGCCAAAGCGGGGTGAAATATGGCCCCTTATTTCAGGGTATCGCCAGGTTGTGTCGGGATAACGAAGATATTTTGGGCGAACTCCAGATCCCTGATAGGCCGAAGGCAGACGTCGAAGCGTTTCGAATTCATCCGGCAATTCTGGACGCCGGGTTGCAGGTTTTCGGCGCTGTCGTTGCCGCGGGCGCGACTGAAAGCCACCGGCAAGGGCTCCACCTGCCGACGCGTATCGACCGGTTTCGCCGGCACGGTCGTCCCGGCGGCCATCACTGGTGTCATGCTCGCGTGCGGCAGCGGGAGGCGGAGGCCACAACGGGCGACGTACGGCTCCTCGATAAGGCCGGAGGAGTGGCAATCGAGATTCGGGGGCTTCGCTTTGAATACCTGGGCGAAGACACCCAGCGCGCAGCCGTCGAGACTCCAGATGACTGGCTTTACGAGTTGCAGTGGCAGCCCGAAGAACGCGTGGCCGCGGAGCCTTCCGGCCCTGCCAGCTGGATGATTTTCAAGGACAGTGGTGGTGCCGGCGATGCGCTGTGCAGGCTGTTGGAAGCCGGCGGAGAACGCTGCATTCAGGTCACTCGGGGCGACTCCTACGAGCAAACGGACAGCGGCCATTATCGCATCCGTCCTGGCCAGCCGGATGACATCCGCCGACTCTTCGATGCGGCGCTGGCATTTGATCAGCCGGGATGTCGTGGAATTGTCCATCTCTGGAGTCTTGATGCCGCGCCGCCAGAAGCAACCACGCTGGCTTCGCTGAATGCCGCCGAAACCCTGGGCTGCGGCACGGCCTTGTTGCTGGTGCAGGAACTGGCCCGAGCGGAGTCTCCTGACCTTCCGCGGCTCTGGCTGATGACGAGGGGTGCTCAAGCGGTCGGAGAGATGCCTGCCCCGTTGTCCGTCGCACAGTCACCGCTGTGGGGACTGGGGCGCGTTGTTGCGCAGGAGCATCCGACATTCTGGGGAGGTCTGGTGGATCTGGACCCCGGAGCATCTACGGGCGACGCAGAAGCCCGCCAGATGTGGGCGGAAATCGCCGGTGCCGGTCGCGACGATCAACTCGCCTTTCGTGACGGGCGGCGACGCGTGGCCCGTTTGGTTCGTCGGAACCCATCGATCGCCGGGACCGCTCACTTCCGGTGGCGGACAGACGGCACCTATCTGATCAGCGGCGGATTCGGAGACCTCGGCCTTTTGATCGCGCGTTGGATGGTCGAGCAAGGAGCGCGGCGGTTGATCCTGTTGGGCCGCACAGCCCTTCCGCCACGCCCGGACTGGAGTGCGACAGAGCCGGGAAGTCGCCTGGCTCGTCAGGTCACCGCCATTCGGGACCTGGAATCCTTGGGCGCCGCCGTGCACCCGGCGGTGGTGGATGTGGCGGACGAAACAGCGTTGCGCGGCTTTCTGGACACGTTCCGGGCGGAAGGTTGGCCGCCGATCCGCGGCGTCGTGCACGCGGCGGGGGCATTGCAGGACGGACTGCTGGTGCAACTCGACGCGGCGGCATTGCATGCGGTTCTGCGGCCAAAAGTGACGGGCGGATGGCTGCTGCATCGCCTGCTACGAGATAGTCCCTTGGACTTTTTCGTACTCTTCTCGTCCGCGGGTGCCATTCTGGGCCAGCCCGGCCAGGGCAACTATGCCGCGGCCAACGCCTTCCTGGATGCGCTGGCGCATCACCGGCGAGCGCAGGGCCTGCCGGCGCTGAGCATCAACTGGGGTGCCTGGGCCGGCCAGGGATTCGCTGCTTCGAGTGGCGGCCAGCGCCTCGCCGCCCGCCTCGCGCTCGTGGGTATCAGTAGCATCGTCCCCGAGCGGGCGTTGGAAGTGCTGCGACGGCTACTCGGGCAAAGCGCAACCCAGGTTGTCGTCGTGCCCGTCGACTGGAAGCGGTATCGTGAGTTATCTCCGGCGGTTGGCAACGCGCCCTTGCTTTCCGAACTGGCGCGTGACGAAGCCGAACGCGCCCAGACGGCTCAGTCCACGAGCAAACGGAGGGAGGCCCTGCTTGCGGCTGAACCAGCGGAACGGCGGCAATTGCTGCAATCCTATCTGAGCGAGCAGGTGGCGCGGTCGCTCGGGCTCAGCCCATCCAGGCTGGACCTCCAGCAACCTTTGAGCCATCTCGGCCTGGATTCCTTGATGGCAGTCGAACTGAGAAACCGCATCGCGCTTGACCTGAAAGTGAACATCCCTTTGGTGAAATTCCTTCAGGATTTCAGCGTTGACCAGGCGGTCGCGCAGGTGCTTGAGCAGCTTGGAACCGAGGCCGCGAACCCGACAGTGCCTCTGGCCCCGGCAGATGCAGGGCTGGGCGAGCAGCAAGATGCCGAACGCCTGTTGGCCAGCCTCGACCAACTCACCGATGAGCAGGTGAGTTCCTTGCTCGCCGATATGCTGGCTGAGTCCAAGGACGGGAACATGCCTTGTTAGTGTTCGGTCCCCAACACACGTTGAGGATCAGCTGTCGGCCGAGGAGGTGGAAGCGGTGATGGACGGTTCCTTCGGACAGGCCGTCCCGGTTGCCGTGGCGCACATCAAAAAAAGAATAAGACAACATCCATGGGCACCAACATGCGATCCAACTCCGTCACTCCAGGTGGCGTGGCGCCACCGCCTGCTCCCGGAGGAGGAAGAGGCATGTGCGCGGCTTCCGGTGGCGCCATAGTGGGCAAGGCGAACGCCACCGCCGTGTCAAGATCGCTGCCGCCTCTCCTCGTTTCCTTGTTCTGCCTCAGCCCGCCAATTGGTTGCTCGATGCGAGGTCGTGGCGCCCGGATCACGGTCTGCGCGGCGCTCATATGGCTGAGCCTGGGACAGGTTTCTCAGGCCGCGGACGATCAGCGGGCGCAGGGAATCGTGGACCGGGTGGCTCGTCTCTTTGTCAGCCAATCCAGCATCGCCACCGTGGACATGGAGATCACCAAGGATGATTCGCAACGGACGATCGTGATGCAGTTGTGGACGCTCGGTCAGCGCTACGTACTCGTCCGCATTCGCCAACCGCAGGAAGATGCGGGCACCGCCATCCTGAGAATTGACAACCAGGCCTGGATGTATCTGCCGAAAGCCAGGCGCACGGTCGGCATGCCGGCTTCGATGATGATGACCTCCTGGATGGGCAGTGACTTCACACTCAATGACCTGGTGAGCCAAAGCCGCCTGAGCAACGACTATACGATCGCGACCTCCTTCGAAGGGAATCGGAGCGGGTTCGCCATAGCTGAATACACCCTGACGCCCAAGCCCACAGCCGCGGTGGTCTGGGGAACAATCGTCCTGGAAGTCCGGCAGGATAACCAGATGCCATTACGGGAGCGATACTACGACGAAAGCGGGAAGCCAGTCCGGGAACTGTCGTTTTTCGATTACCGGTATGTGAACTGGAAGCTCCTTCCGACACGCCTGGTCATGCGGCCGCTGGACCGAGTCGGTGAGCAGACGGCAATAAAGTACCAAAGCATTATTCTGGACCCGCCGATGGGCGAGGAGACGTTTTCGCTGAGGAATCTCGTGCAATGATCGCATCGCTTCTGCGGCTCGCCTGGCGCAACCTATGGTATAATCCCGGGCGGACGCTGATCGCCATGACGGCGATCGGTTTTGGCTACACCATGTTGCTGTTCGTTGCGTGCCTGATGGCCGGGCTGAGGCAGCAGATGATTGAGAGCGGCACGGAGCTTCTGCTCTCCGACATCGAGGTGCACGCGCCGGATTACTATCCGGATCGCCCCGTCCAACTGACCTTGGGCGGACGAAAGGGCACGGAGGTCAGTGCCCTGGTCGCCACCATCGCTGCCGACCCGCGGGTTCGGGCAGCCAGTCCCCGCGCCTATGCCTACGGCCTGGTCAGCGCGACCCATCAATCGGCCGGGGCGGAACTCCTCGGCGTCGTCCCTGATACGGAACAGAAAATCTCTGTGCTGCCAACGAGGATGGTCAAAGGCAGCTATCTGACCGGGCAGATGCCCAAAGGCATCGTGATGGGCGATGCACTCGCAACGACGATTGGTGTCGAGGTGGGGTCTGAAATCGTCGTGTTGACGCCGGCAGCCGATGGTTCGATGGGAAATGACCTGTACTCGGTCGCGGGGCTGTTTCACACCGGGCTGGAGAGCATGGACCGGGGGCTGGTGGTCATGCCGCTCGCGTCTCTTCAGGAGTTGCTGCGCCTGGCGCCGGGTCGGTTCCATGAAGTTGGCATCAAACTCCATGATATCACCGGGGCGATGGGGACGGCGGGAGCACTTGAGGCGCAACTGAGTAAGACCTTCCCGGTTCGGGTCATGGCCTGGCCGGAGCTGGCGCCAGAGCTGGATGACTACATACAGTTCAATCGGCGCGTGACCTTTATACTCTTTTTCATTTTTTACCTGTTGGCCGCCATGGGCATCGTCAACACGATGCTTATGGCGCTCATTGAGCGGACACGCGAGTTCGGCATGCTGATGGCCGTGGGGATGCGTCCCATTGAGGTGATTGGTCTCATCATGGCCGAGGCGACAAGTCTGGCGGTGGCCAGTCTGGTTCTGGGCGCAGGACTTGGCATTCCGGTCCTCTGGTATTTGCAGGTTCATGGCCTTAGGCTGGGTGGTGACGGAAACACGGTCTCTCTTGCTGGCATCGTGGTGGGGCCGCTCTGGTATGGTCGCCAGGATTTCACCGCCTACAGTCAGGCGGCTCTGGGGCTGGCCGTCACGGCTCTGGCGTCGGCGCTTTATCCTGCGTTGCGGGCGGCTCGCCTTCGACCGGCGGAGGCGCTGCGAAAGGTTTAGCCAGAATGGGAACTTTGCTGCTGGTGCGGATTGGGTGGCGCAATCTCTGGCGCAACCCCCGCGGAACCCTGTTGACGGCGCTGGCCGTGGGCCTGGGTCTGGCTTTGCTGCTCATTTCGTTGGGCTTGCTTGATGGGAACCACGAGCAAATGGTTGGCAATGCCGTGCGGTTCGGCTCCGGCCATGTCGTCATCCAGCCGCCGGGCTATCAGGACACCTTGTCTCAGGAGTTGTTGCTGCCGGCCCCGATCGTGTCTGCGACCAAGGCGTTCTTGCAGAGCGAGGCAAAAACACACGGTCTGCGTGGCGTGAGCCCCCGGCTGTTGGCGTCCGGATTGCTGAGTTCCGCATCCAACGCCGATGGAGTGCGCGTTCAGGGGGTCATCCCCAACGAGGAGCGAGCCGTATCCCTGATCCCCCAGCGGATCGTGGAGGGAAATTATCTCACTGACGACCGCCAATCGGCTGTTCTCATTGGCGCGGAGCTGGCCCGCAAGCTCGCGGTGAAGGTCGGCGGCAAAGTTGTGCTCATGACTCAGGCGGTGCAACCACCCGACACCGATGCGGCGGGTCAAGGTGATGGAGAAATGCGGAGCACGCTGCTGCGGGTGGGCGGGATATTTCGCACCGGCGTCGAAGCCATCGATGCCCACATCATCCAGTTGCCGCTGCCGGAGTTGCAAACGCTCCTCGGAGTTCCCGACAGGGTCACTCAGGTCGCTGTCCTTCTCGAACGTGAGGGCGACTCGAAGATGGTGGCTGACGGCTTGCGGAAGCAGCTGGCCGGCGTTGCGGTTGAAATCCTTCCTTGGCGAGTGGCCATGCCGTCGTTGGCACAGATTTTTTTGTTGGACGACACGTTCAATTACGTCATGAACGGGGTGGTGCTTGCGGTGGTCGGCCTGGGGATACTCAACACCATTCTCATGCGAGTGATCGAGCGGCGTTACGAGTTCGGTCTGTGTTCGGCCCTCGGCTTGCTGCCTGCGCAGCTTGCCGTGATGGTCATTGGCGAGTCGCTGGCGATTGCGGCAATCAGCCTCGCGCTGGGTCTGGTGTTGGGCTTGGGTGTCGAGCATTATTTCGCCACGTCCGGGCTGGATCTCCGTTGGTTCTTTAAGAGCAGCCTTCCGACGGCTTTGGTTTTCGACCCGATCATCTATGCGCGCTTGAGCCCGACGCGCATCGCGTCGTCCCTCGCCATTGTGTTTCTGATGGCGACCATGATTTCCCTCTATCCGGCGCTCAAGGCTGCGCGAACCGAACTGCCCGGGGCGTTGAGGGTGTTTTAGCATGAGTGGAGGCACGATGACTGGATGGGCGGTCGAACTGACGGGCGTGACAAAAACCTATCGCACCGGGCCAATCGAGGTTCCAGCTCTGCGCGGGATCAGCCTGCGGATTGCCCATGGAGAATTTCTGGCGATTGCTGGTTCGTCTGGTTGCGGCAAAACCACCTTGCTGAACATCATCGGCGGCCTCGACAGAGCCGATTCCGGCGAGGTGTTATTGGAAGGGCACGATGTCAGGCTTTTGTCCTCCGGCGGGCTTGCTCGTCTGCGGCTCCAGCGCCTCGGATTTGTCTTCCAGGCTTATAACCTGCTGCCGGTCCTGACCGCTCTGGAGAACGCTGAATTCACCCTGCTCTTGCAAGGGGTGCCTGCGAGGCAGCGAAGGGAAAGAGTGCTGAAGCTGTTTTCGGAAATCGGTCTTAATGGCCTTGAAGATCGCCGCCCCGGTGAACTGTCCGGTGGCCAACAACAACGGGTTGCGGTCGCGCGGGCCATGGTCACCGAACCCGCGCTGATCCTGGCCGATGAGCCGACCGCGAATCTCGATTCGGTGACGGCGACCGCCCTTCTCGAAGTGATGGAACAGCTCAATCGTGCACACGGCACGACGTTCGTTTATGCCACCCATGATCCTCAGGTCATGGAACGGGCCCATCGGTTGATCCGCCTGCACGACGGTCGGATCACCAGTGATGTGGAGCATGCTCGTCTCGCGGGTTGATCGATGGCCAGGATCACCCTGAAGCAGCGAACCCAGCAGATCTGGCAAAGGCTCGCGCTTCTGGAGGCCACGCCGAGCGAAATCGCGACTGGCTTCTGCATTGGCATTGCTTCCGGTTTCGTTCCGCTTAATCCATCCCCAATAATCGTGGCAACCGCGACGGCGTGGCTGGTGAGGCGCAACGCGTTCGCAGCTGTCGTCGGAGCGACGTTGACGATTCTCTATACTCCGCTATTGCCTTTAATGTGGCTTTCTGAATATAGGCTTGGTAAGGCAATTCTTCCGGCACAATCTCCGGCGCCAGGTGATCGGGCACAACTGTGGGAGGTCTTGCAGAAGGGCTGGGATGCCTATGCTGCCATGGTCGTCGGATCGATCATCATCGCTGCCCCGTTTACGCTGCTCAGCTATCTGGTTGTCAAACGGCTCGCCGAGAGATGGGATCGGAAGAAAAAAGCGTCGCCCCTTGCGGACTGACAGTTCGTGCCAGAGGCGCTGTGGGGTCTGCTGATCCACGCCTGGCCTACGGAATCGTGCTGTGACAACCGACCATCACTTGCCGCCAACACTGCCGGCAGATATCCTCAATTGTAGTGTGTTCGCGAATTACCAGAATGCGGATTACCGGAACGCGAGGCCGACGGAATAGAGGGCGCCGGGCGGGACGCGGGGTATCCATCCGGCGAGGAGCGCCGGGCGGTTTACCGGCTCATCTCTTTGAATCCAGGACGAGCTGCCGCAGGCACTCGATGCCGAACGGCATGAAGGCTGTCGTCGAATGTTCGTTGGTGCCGTAGACCGTGAGGCGACCGTCTTCGGGATCCATTTGCATCGCGAGGTCCTGCAGCCAGTCCTCGTCCTCACCGAACATTTCGGCCACGCGGCTGATGGTAAAGACGGAACTTGGCGCCGCCACGATCAGGCCGCCTGGCGGGCAGGCTCGTCGGGATGGCGCCACTTCCAGGGGAGCAGTTCGTCCAAGCGTGAGGCCGGGTGGTCAGCGATCCTACTGAGGACATCCGTATCCCTTCGGTGAGCACCGCGGGCGAGTTCAGGGCGGGCCGGGCCGGCCCGATCTCGTGTGGCTGTAGCCGGCGATGATGTCCGGGTTGGCCTTGTGGATTTGAATAAGTTCTTTGAGGTTGTCGATGCCGTCGCGGGTGAAGGCCATCGTTTCCTGGTCATTAACCCCGTAGACGAACAGGCAGCCGTCCTCTGGCTCCATTCCGAGAGCGACATCCCAAAGCCAGTCTTCGTCTTCGCCCAGCATCTCGGCGACGCGGGCAATGGTGAACACGGCGCTGATGGCAGCCACGGTTACGCGGCCTGTGCAGCTGGCCCGACGGGCTCTGCAGCCTTCCAGTTCCACGGCAGCAGCGCGTCGAGCTGGTGAGCCGGATGCCCGGCGATGCGTGCCAGCACGTCGGCCAGCCATGCTTGTGGATCAACGTCGTTCATTTTGCAGGTGACAATGAGGCTGTACATCTTCGCTGCCCGTTGTCCCCCTCGGTCCGAGCCGACGAACAGCCACGACTTTCTTCCAAGGGCGATGCCACGTAGCGCGCGCTCGGCGGCATTGTTGCTCAGGCAAATCCGCCCATCTTCGAGAAACCGCGTGAAGGCGGGCCAGCGTCTGAGCATGTAGTCTATGGCCTTGGCAACGTCGTTGTGCCGCGACAGCTTCGCGCGTTCGGCGCGCATCCAGCTCTCCAGGTCGGCAACCAGCGGCGCGCTGTGTTCCTGCCGCGCGGCCCGGCGCTCCGACGCACTCTTGCCGTTGACGGCGCGCTCGATGTCGAACAGCGCGTCGATGCGCCGCACCGCAGCGAGCGCCAACGGCGAGACGAAGGCTGGCGTCTTGCCCTTCGCCTTGCGGCGCGCGTTCTCAGCGATGTCGGCGAGGACGAAGAACTTGCGTCGCGCGTGGCTCCAACACGCCGCTTCCGTGATCGGGCCCGGCTTGCGGTCTACCTCGTACAGCTTGCCGTATCCGCTGAACGCGTCGGCCTGAAGAACGCCGGCGTAGTTGGCCAGGTGGCCCTGCGGATGACCGCCGCCGCGGTCGCGCGAGTAGTAGAACACCGCCGCCGGGGGCGAGCTGCCTGCAAACGGACGATCATCGCGCACATAGACCCAGGCACGGCCGGTATCGGTTTTGCCGCGGGCCAGCACCGGCACGGTGGTATCGTCGCCGTGCAGCCGCTCGGCCGCGAAGACGTGCTTCTCGATGCGCTGAAACAGCGGGTCGAGCACCACGCAGCACGCGCCGACCTGGTCGGCCAGGGTGGACAGGCTGAGTGGCACGCCTTTGAGCGCGATCGTGCTTTCTGATGGGCTGGTGATCGCGTTTTTTGATGGTCTTCCCGCTACCGCTTCCCGATTTCTGTAGGGGTGCTGGGAAGCGGGAAGCGGAAGAGGCGGGTGTGGCCTGCCCGCCGGCCGGCTGTCCGGCGAAGCTGGCGCCGCCGGGAGCGACGCTGAGGCTTGGCGACCGCGGACGCCGGTCAGTGACCGGCGAGGCGATAGCCGTCGCCGGTTTTGACGATGCGGCCGGTGGCGGTCATGGCGGCGAGGCGCGCGTAGAGGGTGGCGTTGCGGACGCGGCAGCAGGCGCGCAGCTCGGCGAAGGGGCGTGGCCGATCGGCGTCCGCGAGGGCGGCGACGATTCGCTCGTCGATGGACGACGGCGTGGGCTCGGGTTCCGGCTGGCCATGCGGCTGGACGGGCTCGAGCGCGAGGGCATCGGCGCGCTGGGTGAGAGCCAGGGTGACGCTGGGGATGGCGGAAGCGGCGCGGTGCTCGGCGGTGAGCACGATGCGGTCGTTGCCATCGCGGCGGAGATAGAGGTTGGAATCGCCCCAGGCATGGAACTCGGAGGAGCCGCGCAAGGCCTGGCCGGCGCGGACGGCGCCGCCACCCTTGCGGGCGTGGTGGACGACGGCGACGGCAACCGCGTGGCGGCGCTGAAGATCGCGCAGGAAGGCGAGCACCGGCGCCACTTCGCCGCTGGCGTTTTCATCGATGCGGTGCAGGCGGACGAACGGATCGAGGATGAGCAGGCGCGGCTTGAGGGCGGCGACGGTCTCGTCGAGACGTCCGCGGTCGGTGTCGAGATCGAGGCGCAGGCTCGGCGCGGTGATGACCTGAACATCGATCTGGGCGAGGCTAAGGCCGCTGGCGGCGCAGATGCCGTCGAGCCTGCGGCGGACGATATGCAGTGCGTCCTCGGCGGGATAGAGCAGAACGCGACCGGGGCGCGGCACCGGGAAGCGGCGCAGGCAGGGGGAGCCGGCGGCGACCGCGACGGCGAGGTCCAACGCCAGGAAGGATTTGCAGCACTTGGGCTCGCCGCCGATGATGCCGACGGCTTCGTCGGCCCACAGGCCGGTAACCAGCCAGTGCTGTTGCTCGGGGCGATCGGCGAGGCGATGCGCCGGCTGGACGGGAAGCGCGGTCATCGGCGCCGCCGGATCGCTGCCTTGGCCTCGCCGGCGGTGGCGGCAGCGCAGACCTCGAAGAACAGGGTTTCGTCGATCTGGCGAGCCTCGCGCTGGGCAGCGGCGACGAGCAGTTCGTCGGCCATGATCATCAGCGCGCGCAGGTTGCCCTGGGCATGGTCGCAGAGGGCGGCGATCACCTCCACGGTCATCAG